>JAILGV010000134.1 GCA_024696355.1 Solobacterium sp. | reverse complement strand
TTAACACACCGCCCTTTCACGGCGGCATTCACGAGTTCGAATCTCGTACGCGTCACCATTTTTTATTTAGGGGTGTCGTACAATGGTAGTACATCGGTCTCCAAAACCGCTGATGGGAGTTCGATTCTCTCCACCCCTGCTTCCGACAAGTCATCAGGCTTGTTTTTTTTTATTTTATTGCGGTGATCCGGTTGATTTCCGGTTTTTTCTTATGTCAGCACATCTGCTTTATCCCTCAGCCTATATAATATGATACGGAAACACATTGCTTTCCGCTCCCGGAAAACTGACAGTATCGGCAGGGAGCGGCACTAAAAGAGGGTTTGTATGGCAGATATTTATTTACTTCCGCTGGAACAGTCCGACCGGGATCAGTTTATCAGGGATAATCAGGAAGCGTTCAACTACGGAGCGCTGGAGGAATTCGGACGCAGGGACGATCACTTTGAAGAGGACGGCGAGATCATTTCCCGGCAGACAATTGAGAACTCCATTGATGCAGGCGAAGCGTACCGGATCATGCAGGACGGCAAACCGGTCGGCGGTGTCGTTATCAGGGTGAACGGTGAGGCAGGCGATCTCGATCTGCTGTTTGTTTCTCCGCTCGTCCACAGCAAAGGCATCGGCTATGCGGCATGGTGCGCAGTTGAAAAGCTGCATCCGGAAGTTGCTGTCTGGGAGACCGTCACGCCGTATTTTGAGAAGCGGAATATTCATTTCTATGTAAACCGATGCGGATTTCATATCGTAGAGTTCTTTAACAGCCGCTATCCCGATCCCAACGATCCCGATCCGAGCAGTCCGGATACAGCGGAGCAGACGGATGATCAGTTTCCGGAAGGAATGTTCCGGTTTGAAAAACGGATGAAATAGAAAGCGGCAGTCATAAATTCAGGAGTGTACTTTTTCAATGAATCGCAATCTTACTGTAAACGGAACAACATACCGGATCATCCGCCTGCTGGGCAAAGGCAAAGGCGGGTATTCATATCTTGCGGAACGGGACGGACAGCAGGTGGTAATCAAACAGATTCATCACGAGCCCTGTGATTACTACAGCTTCGGAAACAAGATCGAATCCGAACTGCGGGATTATGAGCGGCTTCAGAAAGCCGGGATCCGCATCCCCGTGATGCATTCCATAGACATGGACGCCGAGCGGATCGTCAAGGACTTTGTCGAAGGCCCGACCGTCATGGAACTGGTGCAGGCAGGTGTGCCGGCCGGTCCGTATTTCCCTCAGGTACGGGAAATGGCCGCCAAAGCAATGGCTGCCGGTTTCAACATCGACTATTACCCTGCAAATTTTGTTGTGAAGGACGGACTGCTCTGGTACGTGGATTACGAATGCAGCGACTACAGTGAGCAGTGGGATTTTGAGCACTGGGGAATTCAGTACTGGCTGCCTGAAGCAGTTTTCTGCAATTTCCGTGAAGAGGATTATGAGGCGGTATGTGACTTTCTGATCGAATTAAACCGTAAGGACAGATCGCATATCAACTGGAACTGGGCACGCTTTGAATGGATGACGGAACATCCGGAATTTGACAAAAGCGCCGTTTCCTCTGTCGGACTCTGGCGGGCAGACGGCAAAGTCGTCGGTGCGGCGATCTACGATATGTACTTCGGCGAGGCTTTCTGCGCGGCGCTTCCGGAATACGGAAAACTGTATCCGGAGATCCTGGACTATGCATACCGTCATCTGAAGAATGATTCCGGGCTTGCGGCTGCGATCAATGCAGAAAACACCGCAGAGATAAGTGCGGCCGAACAGGCCGGATTCAGGCCGGACGGACAGAAAGAGACTGTCATGAAGCTCTCTCTTGACAGAAGCTTTTCCTCTGTCCTCCCCGAAGGACTGCATCTCAGGGAAATGGATCAGACCGCGGATCAGGAGGCGCTTGCGTGGCTGTTATGGCAGGGATTTGATCATGGTGACGACCGGGAAGCGTTTGAGCGCTCGCTTGACCATGTCATGCATGTCCGGAGGCATTTCAACAGTTCCTTATGCCTTTCGGCAGCGGATTCTGCCGGAAATCCGGTTTCTCTCTGTTCCCTCTGGTTTCATGAGAATACGGACTATGCCTATGTCGAGCCGGTCTGTACGATTCCTTCCTGCCGCGGGCAGGGAATCGCCTCCGCACTTCTTTCGGAAGCTCTGAACCGGGCAAAAGCGCTCGGTGCCGGAGAGGCCTATGTCATATCCGATCTTCCGTTTTATGAAAAGCTCGGTTTTGAAAAAGCCGGACATTACACTTTTTACCGGAAGGCATAATGCTGCGGTCCGCCGCAGCTGTAAAAATGAATACCGGTCCGCCAGATTGATACGGCAGACCGGTATTTTCTGATGCAGATGTCCTGATAATCCTCAGCCGGATGCTCTTATAAACATCCCTGTTTCAAAATACTTCGCGTTCACTTATTTCTCTTTTTCCGCGTTCAGATATTCCGAAATAACTGCCGCGTGTACTGCCGCAGCACAGGCAAGTGCCCTTTCATCGGGATTGAACTGCGGACTGTGCAGAGGAGCACTGCTGTTTACGCCGATATGGTAATAGCAGCCCGGCCGCTCAAGCAGGAAACAGCCGAAATCTTCCGTGGCGAGTGTTCCTTCATTTAATACAAATATATTCTCTGTGCCAAGCAGCTTTTCCGCAGTCTTCTGTACCAGGGCTGTTTCCCTGTCATGGTTTTTAACTCCCGGATATCCTTTGACAAGGCTGACATCGCACGTCACTCCCGTTTCCGCCGAGATCTGCCGGACAATCAGCAGAAAGCGTCTGCGTATATTCTGCAGCAGCTCTGCGGACTCTGCTCTGATAATACCGCTGAAATGAGCCGTTTCACAGACGACGTTCCTTACCGTGCCTCCATGAAGCGTGCCTGTTGTTACGACAGCTTTTCCGCCGTCATAATTACCCGTCAGGCCGTGCAGCAGCGAACACATCAGGCAGGCCGCATAAAGTGCATCGTTCCCCTTTTCCGGTTCGGCACCGTGACAGCTCTTTCCGTGCACCGTGACATCATATTTTGCGGCACATGCATAAAACTGCCCGTACCGTATTCCGACTGTTCCTGCCGGCAGATCCGGATTGACATGTGCTCCGAAAACCGCACCGACACCGTCCAGCACACCGTGGCGGATCATTTCCTCAGCCCCGCCGTCCTGTTCTTCATCCGGCTGCAGAAGAAACACAACATTCCCGTTCAGCGTGTCCCTGTGCTCTGAAAGCAGACGGGCGGCTCCGATCAGGGATGCCATATGAAAATCATGTCCGCAGGCATGCATTACGCCTTCATTGACAGAACTGAACGGCAGTCCGGTGTTCTCACTGACAGGAAGAGCGTCCATATCCGCTCTGAGAGCTGCCGTCTTTCCGCTTCCGTTTCCCCGCAGAACAGCTCTCAGGGCAGTTCCGTATACCGGCTGAACTTCGATGCCGGCCTCCTCCAGTTTTTTTCTCAGCAGTGCAGAGGTTCTGAACTCCCGGTTTCCCGGTTCCGGATGCATATGAATATCTCTGCGCAGTTCACTCAGCTGACCGCCCAGCTGCTCAGCTTCCTTCAGCCAGTCAGTCATTTTTTATTTCTCCAGGCTTCTCACGAATTTCTCCAGCCTGTCAAATCCTTCCTTCAGTTCTTCGCTGCTGTAGCAGTATGTCAGACGGATATGCCCTTCGACGCCGAAATCAGACCCCGGAATCGCAGCCAGACCGGCTTCCCGGATCATTCTTGTACAGAACTCATCATCACTCATACCGAACTTTTCAATGGACGGGAAGGCATAGAAGCCGCCTTCCATAGCCGGTGTCTCAAGACCGATCTCCGCAAGCCGTTTCCTCACAAAATCTCTCCTTCTGCGGTATTCATCACGGAACGGTGCAACATCGCAGTCAAGAGCCCTGATGCAGGCCCTCTGAAACGGAGCAGGCGTCGATGTCACCATAAACTGATGCACCAGCTGAATCAGCGGCATAACCTTCGCATCTGCACAGAGGTATCCCATCCTCCATCCGGTCATTGCATAGGGTTTGGAAAAGCTCTGCACAAGGATCAGCTTTTCCCTCAGATCACGGTATTCCATCATTGAGTGATAATCATCAATATAAACAAGCTGTCTGTAAACATCATCACAGATCACAAAGATGTTCCTGTCCTTTACCGCCCTGTGAATGATATCCAGACTGTTTCTGTTCAGAATTCCTCCCGAAGGATTGTTCGGGCTGTTCAGCAGAATTGCCTTTGTCCTCTCATTGATCAGTCCGTTCAGGACGTTCTCGTCAATCTGAAAACCGGTGCGGCTGATATCCATCAGGACGCATCTGCCGCGGCACATTTCCACCTGTTCCCTGTACAGTGAAAAAGCGGGAGCCGGAATGATTACTTCATCGCCCGGATTCAGAACGGAATACAATGATACGAACAGTGCTTCTGTAGCGCCGGCCGTAATGACCACTTCGTCCGCCGTATAGTCCATGCCGTAACGGTCATGTTCAAACTCCGCGATCTTTGCACGAAGTTCGGCAGTGCCGTTATTGGCAATATAGTGTGTTTCATGGTTGTCAAAAGCTGTCTGAACTTCAGCTTCAATTTCCGCGGGTGTATCAAAATCCGGTTCGCCGAGCGTCAGCCCGATGCATCCCGGCGTGCTCTTTGCAAGAGCAGTAAATACCCTGATCTTGCTTCTTTTTAAAGAATACAGTGTCTCATTCAGATACTCTTTCATAAACGCACCATCCTTGTTTCAATTATATATGCTGCAGCGGTCCATCCGTGAACAGATTGATCCGCTGAAACTGTTTTCTTCAAAAGAAAAACCTGACACAATTCTGCATCAGGTTTGAATTCATGAACCGGATCTGCGTCTTATTCGCTTTCCGCCGCATGCTTTGCGATCTTGGCAATATTCATGCAGTGGTCGGACATACGTTCCAGATTACCGAGGATATCGCAGTATACAGAGGAAGCGATTGCGGATGTGCAGACTTCGTTTGCCATACGTTCGAAGTGCTTGTTTCTGGCTTCATATTCCAGACGGTCAACCAGGCGCTCCTTCTCATCAATCGTCTTGTACAGATCATCCGAATAACGCATATAAATCTCGGCAGTATCATCAAGCATATCAATCATGACATCGTACATGCCGTTGATTTCACCGATCGCATCATCACTGAATGATTCCTTGTTCTCAAAGATCATGCTGTAGAACTCATAAAGATTCATTGCCAGGTCACCCAGACGCTCCAGGTTCTTGGATGTATCCATGCCGGTTCTGATGTCAACAATATCCTTGGTGCTCAGTTCCTTTGTGTTGCGGGAAACCTTGACCAGATAATCCGTGATCTTGGAGTCGAACTGGTCGATTGCCGTCTCGCCTTTTTCTATCGCATCCTTGCCGTAGGCAGCCTCATCGCGCGTATTCATATACTGCTGGGTGCGCACGATATTGTGCCTGACGACATCCACCATCTTCATCATGGCCTGCTGTGCCCTTGTTACGGCAGCGGAAGGAAGGACGGAAATAAGGTTTTCGTCCAGTTCCTCCGTGCTGACATCGATCGGATGCATTTCCTCTCCGGGAATAATCTTCGTAATCAGCCTTGTAAACTGTTCAAGCACCGGCACGAAGATAACCGTTGTGGCTACTTTGAATATAATGTTCGCCACGGCAATCTCCATCATCGGGTTCAGATGCATTGCCGTCTTGAGATATTCACAGAATGAAGTATAGGGAACAAGAACCAGCATGCCGATAATGCCGCCGATGATATTGAACAGGGTATGCAGTCCGGCAGTCCTTCTGGCAGCGAGCGATCCGCCGATTGAAGCCAGAACACCGGTCATGGTTGTTCCGATATTGGCACCGAACACAAACGGCAGCGCTGCCGGGAATGACACGGCACCAGCCTGATACAGCTTCTGGATTACGCCGATTGTCGCAGCGGAAGACTGCAGTACAGCTGTAAGCAGAATACCTGCCGCAAGCGCAAGCATCGGATTCTCAGCCATGCTGAGGGCAAACTTTGTAAATGCCGGAAGTTCCTTCAGCTGGGCAAGCGCATCACCCATGCAGTTGAGTCCGTAGAATATCAGACCGAAGCCGAGAATGACATAGCCCCAGTAGTTGATTTTTCTGTCCTTGATGAAACAGATCAGGATTGCCCCGAGGAAGACAAAATACAGTGCGTATTCTTCAATATTCAGGGAAATCAGGAATGATGTTGCAGTTGTACCGATGTTGGCACCGATGACGATTCCGGCAGCCTGCGTCAGATTCATCAGTCCCGCTCTGACCAGACCGATCGTAATTGCAATCGACGCGGATGATGACTGCATCAGGATTGTGACGATAATACCGATCAGTACCGCACTTCCCGTTGTCGAAGTGTATTTGTCAATGTAATCACGCAGCTTGTCACCTGCCGCGGATTTCAGGCCGTCTCCCATGGAAGTGATGCCGAACATGAACAGGCCGAAGCCGCCTGCAATCATGCCCCATTGTATAGAGCTCAGCGTCATAATTGTCCTCCTTATTTCCCCTGCAGCGCCAAGAAAGCCGAATTCCGGTTTTTAAAAAATGAGACGCATAACACAAAAACAAATGTATGAGTCTCATTGCTTACAAACAGTCCGGGCATATTATGCCGTGCTGACGGAACTGCTTCGCATCCGAAATGCGGAATTACTCCCCCAACACCTATATTGTATCAGAAAAGACGATCGTGCAGACCAACTTTTCAGAGATGTGCTTCTTCCGCTCAGCTGCCCGCTTCACTCAGGCAGTGCATATGGATTCTGCCCAGAACACGGAATCCCTCCGCCTGCAGCTTCAGTGACCTGATTCCGAATTCGGCAGCCCGCAGCCTGAGATACAGCTTCAGTGTATCTGCATCCGCACAGCCCTTCGGATACTGGCTCAGATGGCAGTCAAACACAGATGAAAACTGTTTTTCGATATATCCGGAAGTTTTGACGAAGCGGTTCGGCTTTGCGGTCATATAAAACCCGATTGCCTTTACATCCGCCTGCCGTGCTCCGAGCTGTTCCATAATTCCAGGATTATGGCTGATGCACGCAATCTGCTTTGCACATCTTCCGGCATTCAGATGATCCGCATGGCATTCGCTTGTCACATCCGGATCCGTCACAAAAATCATATCCGGCTGAACGTCCGATATGACGCGGGCAAGACCGGAAAGCATCTGTTCCCTCCGGTAAAAGCCGCCGTCGGAAAGCCCGAGAAACCGGACATCCTTCACCCCGAGCACTTCCGCGCTTTTCAGACTTTCCTCTCTGCGCACGCGCACAAGCGTTTCAGGGTCCATGTCACAATGGTCCGTTCCGTATCTGCCGTCCGTGCAGACCGCGAAAACAACCTTTTTCCCCATGTCTGCCAGCTTTGCGGCAGTCGCCCCGGCCCCGATCTCGATATCATCCGGATGCGGTCCGATAAACAGATAGGAATCAAATGATTCGATCTGCGGATACGGTGCAGCAATCTTTAACGCTGTCTTTGTAATCACTTCTGTTTCCTTTCCGCAATCTCCCTGCAGATCCTGTCATACTCTTCTTCATCAAGCCTGTAGTATCTGCGGTACAGATAATGCGCGATATTCATCAGAACAGCAGGGATGACCGTCATGACGATAATCAGCCCGACTGCTTTGGCATGATCCATTCCTGCCGTGATCTCACTGATCCGGGCAAGCTTTTCAGCTTCCGTAATCGTTCCCGAGGCAGCCATGTTTTCCAGTTCGGACACGCCGTTGGTAAAGGACGTGATTCCGAAAATCATATACGTGGCCGAAACAACCACTGCCGTAACCGCCGATCCCACCTTGGTGATGAACGGACGCAGCGATGTAATAATTGCCTCATCACGTGAACCGGTCTTCAGTTCATTGTATTCAACGGTATTGATAATCGAAATCATCATAATGAGGTAGAAGCAGTACTGTCCGAAATTTGAAAGCATATAGCCGATAACCAGTGCCCAGTAGCCTGCTTTTGAAGATCCCATCAGAAGACCTGCCGCAAGCATCAGCACATAGCCGGCCATCGATACCGCAATCATGATCTTCATCAGGTCCTTGCGGTGTATTCTTCTTGAAATTGCCGGATAGCCGATCATCAGGAAAGCCGTGGCCATCATGCCCACCGTCGTAAACAGGGAATACAGGCCGCCTTCATAGCCGTAGACAATATAAATAAATGTCGAGCCGAGTCCGGCAATAATAATGCCGTTGGAAATCTGCTGGATCAGAAACGCAATCGATATCCAGCGCAGCTGATCATTTCCCAGGATCGTGCTGACTATCTTCCTGAAGGAAACAGGAGGTGCCGCTTCCTTCATGTCCTCTCTGTTTTCTCTGACACCTGCCAGTGTAAAGACAACAAAGGCAGGCGAAAGCAGACCGATGATGAGTGCTATGATGCCGTAGGCTGTCGCTGTATTTCCGCCCAGCGCCATTGTTCCGGTCGTCAGCATCGGAATCAGAATACTCGCCAGCGTTGATCCGATTCCGGCAAACAGAGTTGCCCGGGATGTAAACTGGTTTCTGGCGTCCGCATCCGAGCTGAGTGCGGGAACCATGCCCCAGTAGGAGATATCACACATGGTGAAGGTTATGCTGTAGCCGAAATAGAACAGACCGAACAGCCAGATAAAGCTCCACCCCTGCAGCTTTGTATTGAATACAATGTAAATCAGAACGGAGCTGGTAAGCGTTCCGATCAGAAGCCAGGGCTTGAACTTGCCCCATTTCGTTCTTGTGCGTTCGATAATATTGCCCATGACGGGATCGTTCAGACCGTCGAAAATACGGGCCGCAACCATAATGCCGGTCACTGCCGCAAGCTGGCCGTTGCTCAGGCTTCTCGTAAAAAGAATGAATGTCAGAAGATAATTGGTAACCAGGCAGTAAACCATGTCTCTTCCTACAGTTCCCAGAGGGAAAAAGATCAGATTCTTCTTTCTGACGTTTAAATCTTCCATATAATGTTCCTCACTGTAGTGTATGACTTTATTTTACCATCCGCAAAAAAATATACAGGCTGTATTTTCAGCCTGTATATCATTCATCATTATCCGGAAGTTCTACAGTGAGAACTGAATTGCAACGAACGCTGCATAGATTGCCAGAAGCACATAGCCCTGCACTCTTGTCAGTTTTCCCTTCAGCAGAGCCGGCAGCGTCAGAATCAGCATTACCAGCAGCATCACGGGAATTTCCAGAACCAGTGAAGCATTATGTCCGAAAAGCACTGCACTGGAAGGAAGCCTGAACGGAGCCAGCGTGATGGAAATACCGCACACCAGAACCAGATTGAACAGGTTTGCGCCGATGACATTGCCAAGCGACAGGGAACTGTGTCCCTTGACCAGTGAAGTGATTGCCGTCACAAGCTCCGGCAGTGATGTGCCGAGCGCCACGAATGTCAGGGCAATGACCGATTCCGGCACACCCAGAGCAGCCGCAATCAGCGTTCCGTTGTCAACCAGAAGATCCGCACCGACAGCGATCAGAGCAGCACCGATAACCAGAAGCAGAACCGCTCTGCCCAGCGGCATATCTTCTTCCTCTTCCGGTTCTTCCGCAGCTGTCCGGCTTCCGCCGGTCATCTGCCTTACCGTCACGACCATATAAACAACGAACAGCGCCAGCATGACAAGGCCGAACGGTCTTGTAAAATCACCCACGGTATAAGCAGTGAACGTATAGAGCAGTGCTGCCGTAAAGAAGAACAGCACCGGTGTCTTCAGGCTCTTCCTGTCAACCGGTCCCGGTCTTACCGCAAGCGTAATGGCAGCGATCAGAGCCGTATTGCAGATAACAGAACCGATGGCATTGCCGTATGCAATTTCACCGTGTCCGCCGAGCGCGGAGTTTGTTGATACCATTACTTCCGGAAGTGTCGTTCCGACAGAGACTACGGTAGCCCCGATCAGGATTTCCGGAAAATGAAACTTTCTGGCGACAGCTGTCGCTCCGTCAACGAACCAGTCTCCGCCTTTGATCAGGCAGACCAGTCCGACAATAAATAATAATACCGGTACAAGCATTTCAATTTACCCCCATTTCTGAATTTCAGGCTGCCGCAGCCGCAGCGGCCTGAGAAGCAGCCACGCAGTCAATGGCAAGGACCATCGCAACTGCCAGCCTTTCATCAATTACATCATTGATTTCTATTTCGTATGTATCGCCCCATGTCATCCATTTCTTGTGAACATTGAGCAGGACTGATCCGTTTTCCGTTACTTCAAATTCATGCGCCAGAACGTTTCCCGTCAGCTGCCAGCCCGGTCCGTGAATCGTATAATACGGCTTGAACCAGGTGAACTCCCTGACAATCTGCGCCATGTAAATATCGTCCACATACACATCGTATCTGCTCTTCCAGCTCCATACGACCTGCTTTATGAAGCCGGTCTTAACATGATATCTGTCATAAACATGCAGTTTGTGACCGAATGTCCAGAACTCTCCTTCTGCCGTATATCTGAGATTTCCGTTTTCATCGGTAACTGTAAACTGACTCCGCATGGTAAATGCCTTCTGCTTTACATATAACCTTTTCATACCTATAACCTTTTCACTCTTTTTCCCGGTTTCCTGCCTGTATAAATAAAAACCGGATACAGCTGCTGCACCGGAACGGTTTCATCCTCTCACATACAGCCCGCTGTATATGAGTCTCACAAATTACAGGCAGACCGGACGTTTGTCGTGATGACGATCTGCGAACGCCTAAGCGGATGTTACTCCCTCAATACATAAATTATCCTAACAGATTCAGATGCAGTGTCAACACAAAAATGCAGTGAAAAGCCGGCATGAAAAAAGACCGCATCAGCGCTGACAGCGGCCTTCTGCATATATGGTGCCCCAGGCCGGACTCGAACCGGCACGGCATCGCTGCCGGGGGATTTTGAGTCCCCTACGTCTACCAATTCCATCACTGGGGCATATGCATTATTTTAGCCTCAGCGGCGGATCTTTGCAACGATCTGATCAACAATCAGCCAAGCAGATCCTCCGCACGGATCTGTTTTTCAAACGGAGCGGCAGTATGCGGAGAGCGGACACGGTCAATGTCACTGATGATTCTGTCCGAGGCCTCCCTGATCACATCCATTGATTCCTTCAGCTGCTTCAATTCCCTGTCGGCCGCCCATCCCGCAATATATCCGAAGGAATATTCCGAAGAATCAAGCCCGTAATGACAGCATACCGCACATGCCGTGCTTTCCGCCTCAATTTCCTTCTGTCTGCGCTCCTTCATCGATCCTTCTTCACCGTCATGCAGTATGCTGTGCGCCATTTCATGAATCAGCGTCTTGACCGTCTGCAGCGGTGACATGTCTTTCTGAATCACAATCTGCCTGTCCTTCGGACTGAAGTACCCGTGCACGCCTCCGCCGATATCCTCAAAGCAGACGGGAATCCGGCAGGCAAGTACGGCAGCTTCCAGAAAACTGTCATAATCGTCAACCTCGCCCTCCAGCTCTGCATTCATGTATGAAGGCAGGGGCTCGCCTTCGGTCTGGCTGATGTCAAATACAGATACCGTTCTGAAAACAAGACGGACTTCCTCCTCTTCTTCTGCGTGGATGCGGGCAGGCGCAATGATCCTGATTCCCTTCTCGCCCTTTCTGACAAATCGCTGAAACTGGTTTTTCCATGTCTGATATCCCGCCACATAGGACGCATCCGGCTTCTGCATGAATATCAGAATACAGTTCGATGCACTGTACCCGTGAAACCGTGACATCGTCTTCAGATAGTTTTTGTATCTGCCGCTTTCATACACATCCCTGACACCCTTCTGCAGCTGCTCCGATATTCTTTCAAACTCTGTTCTGTTCATTGTTTTAACCTCCGCATGTCTTTTAGACATAAATCAGGGGTTCTCCCTGCATTTCGGAGTCTTATGGTTCATGCATCGGTTCAAAACATGGTATAATCCGTAAGTACAAAGGAGAAAAACAAATGGAACAGCTTGAGTTCAAATTTGATACACAGCTTCTGATCGACGGACAGGACCTCGATGAAGATGAAATTCATGATTATATTACCGAACATTTCAAAGGTGACTGCCTGCTCGTTGTAGGTGATGAAACCCTCATCAAAATCCATTTCCATACAAATGAGCCCTGGCTTATTCTGGAATACGGACAGTCCATCGGTGACATCTACGATGTTGTCGTAGAAAACATGCAGAGGCAGGAAGCAGGCCTCAAAGGCTGATCAATAAAAAAACTCCGTGAGGAGTTTTTATTTTGGCTTTCAGATTTCAGCGGAAGGAAACCGTGACATTGAATATGAACAGAATAATCAGGATGATCGTTGTGCTGCTTGTCAGCAGGATCTTCCACAGCTTCCACTCGGTGGCTCCGTATCTCACCATTCCCGTATCAACACGCTTCTGGAAAATAAACAGTGCCGCACTGATGTAGATGAGAACAATGAACAATGTGATCAGCCAGAGATAGTTTCCGGGGATGACATTCATAGCCCACAGAAACAGATTCAGGCAGACGTTCACGGTTACGGCCGGCTTGATGGAATGGTAGCGCAGCGTGATCAGCGACAGATACCAGCCGACAAAGAAACACGGCACCGCATCAACCAGATTCAGCTGGGCCAGCGCATACAGGACCGCCGAGCCGAGAACGCCGAAATATCTCCCGTAATGACCGAGCTGTCTCTGAATGATTCCCCGGAAAATATACTCATCGCAGACGGGCTTTACAAACACAAAGAGAATCACGTACAGGATGTTTTTGATGATGTTCAGGTTTGTATTGAACTGTCCCAAAAACGGGAAGGAAGCTGATTCTGTATGAAAGAAAAAATAGAACAGCGTTGAGACGCTGACCGCAATCAGATTAATTCCGATTCCGATGCAGATCAGGGCAATCACTCTGTCGGAGCGCAGTCTGGGATTTCTCAGATAGTCCCGGATGTTCAGATTCAGCATCCTGGAACTGATGCCGAAAGCGATGACGGCAACCAGTATTGTAAGCACTATGGTCATCGCAAGCTCGACCACCATCGGATCAAAGCCCATGAAAACTTCCGGATACTTCTCCGAAAGAAAATCAAAGCCATAGCGCATAAGCATCATTACAAGCACATATATAATCAGCGATCTGCCGAAATGATTGATCTGCTTTCTGGCCTGTCGGGTTGTTATTACCTGGGGTGACGGCATCTTCTTCTCCTGACGTTCCGGCTGCGGAACTCACTCAGACATTCCCGAGTATAAGACTTTTCCATTATAAAGCAAAATCATCTCAGTTTATAACTCCCTTGACTGAAAAAAAGAGGCCGTTTTCACGGCCTCTCATCTGTTTTACTTCGCTGCTTTTGCCTTGGCTTCTTCGATTACCTTGTCTGCGACTTCTTTCGGTGCAGCCTGGTATTTTTCGAATGTCAGGACATATTTGCCGCGGCCCTGTGTCATTGATCTCAGTTCGTTCTGATATGTCAGCATTTCAGACATCGGAACTTCAGCTGTGATTACCTGTTCGCCTTCATCGTTGGCGCCCATGTCAATGATCAGACCTCTTCTCTTTGTGATGTCACCCATCAGAGCGCCGGTGTAGCTCTCCGGTGCAGTGACGACGACTTTGCCGAACGGCTCAAGAAGAACCGGCTTTGCTTTCGGCATTGCGGCATTGTATGCAAGTCTTGCGGCTTCCTTGAAGGCAACTTCCTTGGAGTCTACCGGATGATAGGATCCGTCATACAGAGTAGCCTTGACGCCGACAACCTTGAAGCCTGCCAGAGGACCCTTGTTCATGCAGTCTCTCAGACCCTGTTCAACAGGCGGGAAGTACTGCTTGGGAACTGCGCCGCCGAATACTTCCTCGGCGAATTCCATTTCATCGCTCTCTTCGTTGTTGCTGGGTTCGAATCTTACCCAGACGTCACCGTACTGGCCGGCGCCGCCGTTCTGTTTCTTGTACTTGCCCTGAGCTTCAGCCTTGCCGCGGATAGTTTCACGGTACTGAACTGTCGGAACGGTTGTTGTAACTTCAACCTTGTACTTGCTCTTGAGCTTGGAGATGATCAGGTCGATATGCTGGTCACCCATTGTATAGAGAACCTGCTCGCCTGTCTCTGCATTCTTGTCAAGACGGATCGTCTTGTCCTCTTCGCAGAGGTTTCTGATACCGACGGACAGCTTGTCTTCGTCTGCCTTCGTCTTCGGCCAGATTGCATATCCGAGCATCGGCTGCGGGAAGTCGACCGGTGCATAGTGAACGACTTTGTTTGTTGTGCAGAGTGTATCGTTGGTCTGTGTGTTCTGCAGCTTGACGACGGCACCGATGTCACCTGTGAACAGTTTTCCAACACCGAGCTGGTACTTGCCGCTGATTACATAAACCTGGGAAATCTTTTCGTTGACTTCCTTGACGGAGTTGTAAACCTGGGAATCAGAATTCAGAACGCCGCTCATGACCTTAAGATAGGAAATCTTTCCTACAAACGGGTCAATCATTGTCTTGAAGACGAAGACACTCAGTGCTTCTTTTTCGTTTGTCTCCATATCGATCAGAACATCCTTGCTGTTGTAAGCCCGGACATGTCCCTTTTCTGCATATGAAGGGAAGTATTCCGTGATCAGATCCATCAGACGGCGGATACCTGTCTGATTGACTGCGCTTCCGCAGTATACCGGATGAATGTCACCGGAACGGACGCCGATGCGGAGTCCCTTTGCTACTTCGTGCTCATCAAATCTCTCGCCTTCGAAGAACTTCTCCATGAGATCGTCATCGGTGGCTGCGATTGCCTCTGCCAGTTCATCATAGTACTGGTCGACCTTGGCCTGCATATCAGCAGGAACTTCCTGCGGTTCTTCGGGTCTGTCATAATACCATGCCTTGTTGCGGAGGATATTAACCGAACCGATGACCTTTCTTTCCTTGATGATCGGAAGTTCAAACAGAATAACGGAATTGCCGAACTGAGCGCGCAGGTCTTCCACTGTCTTTTCAAAGTCTGCGTTGTCATCATCAAGCTTGTTGATGAAGATGATGGCAGGAAGCTTTCTCTTTGTGACTGCTTCTTTCCATGCTCTTTCCGTTCCGGATTCAACGCCTTCCTTTGCAGAAACAACGATCAGCGCATTGTCGCCGACAGTAATGCCGGTAGCCTCTTCACCTTCATAGTCCATATACCCCGGAGTGTCGATGAAGTTGATCTTCCTGTCTTTCCATTCAACCGGTGCCAGATGGCAGTAGCAGGACAGGCCTCTCTTGCCTTCTTCAGCATCGAAGTTCAGCGCTGTTGTTCCGTCGCCGTTTTTGCCGAACTTTTCGATCTGCTTATTTAAATACATGCACGCCTCAATAATCGTGCTCTTTCCGGAACCTGAATGACCCAGAACAGTGACGTTTCTGACTGCACTTGCAAGATAATCTTTCATAACTCAGTTTTCTCCTTATTTCAGTAAATCCTTGAGGTCATCAAGGCATTCTTTGCGGACATAGTGGATTGCCTTGTTGTTTTCGTAATCCACTGTATCCTTGTCAGCACCTGCCTCAAGCAGGTACTTAACCAGTTCCGGATAGCCGATGTAGGCGGCTCTCATAAGAACTGTGCATCCTCTGTTGTCCTTGGCATTCAGATCAGCTCCTGCATCCACAAGAATCTTGATCACATCCGCTTTATATGCATTTACAGCTTCCATCAGCGAAGTACGTCCCTGCTCGTCACGGGCATTGATGTCCGCACCTTTGCTGATCAGATATTCAACAACTTCTGTTTCTCCCAGAAGCGAAGCTCTCATCAGTGCTGTACGTCCCTTATTGTCATGAGAATTGACATCAGCGCCTGCATGCAGAAGCATCTTGCAGATGGAGAGATGTCCCTTCTTTGCTGCACCCATCAGTGCAGTCTTATTGTACTTGTCCCTGGCTCTTGTGTCTGCGCCGTTGTCGAGCAGGAATCTGACAATGTCCTCATAACCGCGCTTAGCGCTTCTCATTAAAGCCGTACGGCCGTCTCCGTTTGCAACGTTGACGCTGGCTCCTTTAGAGACAGCTGCACAGACTTTTTCGAAATCGCCCCTGGCTGCTGCATCAAAGAATTCCTGATTAATCTGATCCATAAAGTATCCTCCTTATTCATCCGGAATCTGTCTGTAAAAAAAGATGGACACAGTAAGTCCATCTAAAAAGCAAAAGCATTACGAGCCGCAACCCCGCCGAAAACAAATTCTCCTTCAGCGCTATTCAGTCTATTAAAAGGCAGTTTGCCTGTCACCCTGATCATGATTGTTCAGCTCCGTTCTATTCCGAAATGACTTCTACCCATATTGTAACGGAATCCGTGATTTCTTCAACCGCTAATCTTAATGAAACAATGTAAATATTTCATTTTCATTGAAAATTTTATGAAAACATTTTCAATGACTGTCTTCCTGCTGTATGACCGTCACTGTCTGATAAGGAATTACAATTCCGTTCTCACTGAACATCTTATATATCGAATCCCTGATTTCCGCACAATGACTGAAGGAGGAAACCGGGACTTTGGAAGCCACAATATACTTCAGAACCACACCGCTTTCTCCGAACGCATCGGTACGCACGACCGCACCGGGCTTTTTTGCCGCAATATCCTCCGGTGTTCTTTCATCCACATAAAGCGGATGCGACATCACGGCATTCCTGATGATCTCCTTTGCTTTTTCTAGATCTGTCCCGTAGGCAACGGTTACGGTATCAAACGTATAGAAATTCCTGTTTCCGAAGACTTTATCCTCCACGATCGCTGTATTGAGAACGCTGTTCGGCACAATAATTCTGGTTCCCGCATATGTCGTTACGATTGTATGCCGGAAGGTAATTTCCGTGACATATCCGGTAATGTTGTGATCCTGAATGACGATCAGATCTCCGACGCGGAACGGTTCGGTGACCGCAATGGAGAATCCTGCCATGAAATTGCCGAAGGTCTCCTGTGCAGCGATACCGAGAACAGCCGTGATGATCGAAGCTGTTCCCAGCAGTGCGGTTCCGAGCCCGGCCAGCGGCTTGATGTCCCTGACAATGTTGTATGCGGCGACTGCACTGATCAGAAAAGTAATAATTCTGTTGATATAAATCAGGGAGGTGGCGTTTGCCTTTTTCGTCCTCTCCATCATTTTCTCTGATGCCCTGCGGAACATTGCGGCCAGTATTCTGGCAATAATAATTGTCAGCAGGGAATTGAGAAGAAACATCAGAAGACCGTTTTCAAATATATTCGCGCCGATTTCCAAAACCGATTCAACCGTCATAAAACCTCCTGTTTCAAAAGCTTTTCATATGCTTTGTATTCCGGCATAAAATGCCGGACCGTACTGTAAAAGCGCCGGGAATGATCAGGCACCAGAAAATGCACATATTCATGCAGAAGCACATACTCCAGTGCCTCCACGGGATAATGAATCAGCCGCGTGCTCATGGTAATGTAGTTTTTCCCGATATGGTTGACGCCCCATCTGCCCGTCATATAACGCATATTAATCTCAGGAATCTGAAGCCCGGCAGCTTCGCAGATTTTCCTGTCCCATTCTCCTCTGTATTCATTGATCAGACTCATCAGTTTATCGTTGGCCGCTTTCCGGAATGCTTTCTGAATCCGCTCAGCGGTCTCCTCTTTCAGATAAAACGTGATGATGTCACCGTCCACTGTGCAGCTGTCTCTTTTTGCCTGCACGTAAACAGCATACTTCTTTTCTCCCAGCCAGTACACTACCGGCCCGTTGACGCCTTCCCTGTTGACGCTTTCATGTTTCTGCATTCTCAGCTGTGCTTTGATGATCCATTCCTCCCTGGATGATACAAAACGCAGAATATCCTTCTGTGCCGTATATCTGCCGCAGGTTACCAGCAGGGACCCGTCCTCTCTGACGCGCAGATACATGTTTTTAATTTTTTTGCGGACAACTTCAATTTCCGTCATCCGCCCGCCTATCAGCATCTCCATGGAATTATTATAACAGACACCATGATATAATATTTTTTTAAGGAGGTGTGCCAATGCTTACGGAAGAAGAGCTTTCATATTATGTGCCGGGCCGTATTCTGGAACGGGGCAGAAATCTGTACTATGACGGGCATGTCGGCAGTGTCCGCCTTGATCAGGACGGCGGCTACGGGCATCACCTCTATGCATACGTGCGCTCCGCCCACAGTGCCACACGCTACAGGGCGGATGCCGTACTGGACCGTGAGGGGGACAGAATCATCAGCTATGACTGCACATGTCCGTATGCCGAACAGAACGGCACACTGTGCAAGCATATCTGCGCCATGCTGATGAAGGTGATTTATGACATCAGGGAACTGCCCGAAACAACCGGAACCGCCCCTGAAAATCCGGACAGAGTATTCGTCCCTGTTACTGACTTCCGGCTGCGGGCGCTGATCGAAAACACCGATCCCGTTCCGGTAACAGGAAGCGAAAACGGTCAGGTCGAGCTGGTCTGCGAATTTGAGGAAGGCGCCGCGAACGCAATGACCGTCAGTTTCAAAATCGGGCGGACCGGCGGGAAAAAGTATATTATCAGGGACATTGAGAGCTTTGTACGTTCCATAGAACATGAGGAAGAAATCACCTACGGGAAAAACCTGACATTTGTTCATACCGCGGACGCTTTCACAGAGCAGTCAAAGCCTCTGATTTCCATGCTCAGCCGGATTGTCAGCGTCGGCGACACTCTGTATCTGCGGGGATGGATGCAGAGCTATGCCCCTTCCCGCAGGCGGGAGCTTACACTCAGGGATACCCTGCTCGATGATTTTATCAGGGCAGTTGAAGACACGGGCATTTACGGCGGCGACCGATATGTGAAATGCCTGTATACAATCAGGGACGGCATGCCGGATATTCAGATCACACTCAGAAAATGCTCCGGCGGCTATACCCTCTCCTCGCTTCCTTTCACACTGTTCAGGGGAAGGGAGTATCTGTATTTCATATGCTCAGGAGAAAACGCCATCATCAGGTCACCGCTGAAGGACAGCACGGTAACCGCCTTAATGGAGAACCTCTCGGAAGCTGCCGGCACACCGCAGTTCCTTGCCGAAAGCGATCTGGAGGCATTTGCTTCAAAAATCTATGTCAGAGCAAATACGTTCGTGCCTGTTTTCTCTCCGGATTTCCCCATTGAAATCTATCTGCCGGAGAAACCTTCATTTGAGATTTATCTTGATCTGCCGCAGAACAATCTGATTACCTGCCGGATAGACGCATGCTATACATCAGGCAGATACAATATCCTCGACAGGGAAAACACAGCAGGCACAGGCAGGGATCATTCCGCGGAAAGCGAAACGGACCGCAGGCTGTCGCCATGGTTCAACTCCTATGATCCGCAGAATCATCTTCTCTGTGTTATTGACGATGATGACAGAATCTATGCCCTGCTGACGGAAGGCATACCGATGATGCAGAAGCAGGCTTCGGTATTTGTTTCCGACAAACTCAAGAAACTCTTTGTGCTTCCCTCTCCCCATATCAGAGTCGGTGTTTCCGCTTCCGGCGGTCTGCTGAATATCGATGTATCTTCAGATGAGCTTACGAACGCGGAACTGGCGGACATTCTTTCAAAATATGACCGCAGAAAAAAATTCTACCGTCTGAAAAACGGCAGTTTTGTCAATGCCTCGGAAAGTCTTCAGTCTCTTGATGCCGTCAGCCGTGACCTGCAGATTCCCCAGAAAGACGTACGCGCAGGACATTCGGATATCCCTGCGTTCCGTGCCTTCTATCTGAATGAACTGGACGGCACATCCCTTCTGCTGGAACGTGACGAACATTTTTCCGAACTTATAAAGCGGATGACAGAGATGCGGCAGAAAGTATATGAACCCTCCGGCCGTCTGAAAAGCATCATGCGTGATTATCAGAAAAAAGGTTTTTCATGGCTCTGTGCTCTGAACGAAAGCAGGTTTTCGGGACTTCTGGCAGATGAAATGGGACTCGGCAAAACCCTGCAGGTGATCGCCTTTCTGGAAAGCAGAAAAGACAGAAAGAGAAGCCTTGTCGTATGCCCGGCGTCTCTGGTCTATAACTGGTCCAGCGAATTCCGGAAGTTCGCTCCGGATATGCCGGCTGAAATCATTGCCGGACCGGCAGGCCTGCGCAGGGAACGCATCCGCATGAGCAGTGAAGACGCAGTGCTGATCACTTCCTATGACCTTCTCAAGCGTGATCTCGATACCTATGCGGAGATGGATTTCTTCTGCCAGGTCATAGACGAAGCGCAGTATATCAAAAACAGCAGCACCCAGGCTGCCAGGGCAGTCAAATTAATCAGAAGCAGTTTCCGGATTGCCCTGACCGGCACGCCGATTGAAAACAGACTGTCCGAGCTCTGGAGCATCTTTGACTATCTCATGCCCGGCCTTCTGTTCAGCTATGCCCGGTTCAAAAAGGAAATCGAGGAAGCAATTGTTCTTTACAATGACGATGAGGCGCGTCTGCGCCTGCAGCGGATGACCGGTCCCTTTATCCTGCGAAGACTCAAGAAGGATGTGCTGACAGACCTTCCTCCCAAGCTGGAGGAGGTTATCTACTCACAGCCCGAGGGTGAGCAGAAGCTCCTCTATCAGGCCAGGGCACAGCGGCTGAAGAAAATTCTCGGCAAACAGAGCGATCAGGAATTCAGGGAAAACAAAATCATGGTCCTTTCCGAACTGACACGGCTCAGGCAGATCTGCTGTTCCCCTTCCCTGATTTATGAAAACTACAGGGAAAACTCGGCCAAGGAAGACCTGTGCATCGATATGATCCGCTCTGCGGCCGAAGGCGGGCACAAGATCCTTCTGTTCTCGCAGTTTGCATCAATGCTTGATATTCTGACGGAACGGCTGGAAAAAGAGAATATCCGGTATCATCTGCTGACAGGCGCCACGCCGAAGCGGCAGCGCACGGAAATGGTGGAATCCTTTGACAGCGATGACGTTCCGGTATTCTGCATATCACTGAAAGCAGGCGGCACAGGGCTCAATCTGGCTGCGGCGGATATCGTCATTCACTATGATCCGTGGTGGAACACTGCCGTCGAAAATCAGGCCAGCGACCGTGCCCACAGGATCGGTCAGAAAAATGTTGTCACTGTTTTCCGGCTGATCATGAAGGATACCATCGAAGAACGGATTATTGAACTCCAGAAGAAAAAAGCCGGACTTGCGGAAGATATTCTGTCTTACGAAAGCATGTCCAGCACATCATTCACAAGAGAAGATCTGCTGGGAATTCTCGACTGAGACTTCCGGGTCAGGGCAGAACAGCCGCATTGAAACGAAAAAAACTGCTTTGCGCAGCGGATATGACATTGTCGTATCTGCCTGTCAGAGCAGTTTTCTTACTTTCCGGATTGTTTTTCAGTGTCCGAGTCTTCTGATCAGTGACGGGACCGCCTGTTCGAAATTCACACCGTAGGTGTTGTAGTCCGGTTCCTCCAGTGTCACATGAATGCATTCCTTCACGTAATCGCAGGCAATTGCGATTGATTCATCGAAAGATTTACCGTTGACCAGTGCTCCGCACATGGTGCTGGCCCAGATATCGCCTGTTCCGTGGAAGTGTCTGGCCTCTTCTTCCGTGAAGTAGCTCAGATAACGGTCTGCCTCCGAATCATATGCATAGGCACCGAGTGTTTCCCCGTCCAGGGAAATACCTGTAATAACTGCCTTCTTTGAACCCAGCGCAGTCAGCTTCTTCAGAACATCCCTGACATATGTCTCATCATAGGAAGTCACGTACGGAATATCGAGCAGGAATGACGCCTCCGTCATGTTCGGGCAGATAATGTCTGCCTTTCCGCAGAGCTTTGCCATTTCGCGTGCAAACTCCGGTGTAAATCCCGGATACAGCTTTCCGTTGTCCGCCATGCACGGATCAACAATCTTCAGTCCGTCTTTCCCGAAGTCTTCAAACAGCTTTGCGGCGCAGTCCAGCTGCCGGAAAGAACCCAGATAGCCGGTATATACAGCGTCAAAGCGGAAGCCTTCCTTCTTCCAGTGTTCCATCACAGGAACAATCTCATCGGTAAGATCATGGAACGTAAACCCCTGAAACATAGTATGTGTAGATAATACGGCTGTCGGAATCACCGCTGTTTCGATTCCCATTGCTGAAAGAATCGGAAGAGCAACGGTAAGAGAGCATTTCCCGACACAGGAAATATCCTGCATCGTCACTACTTTTTTCATATGAGTACCCCCATTTAACGGTCTCATTATAAAAAACAAACTGATACTATAATATAGCCAGTTTGAAGCAATTATATAAGACCAGATGAGAATCCGTTCAGCTTTCCTTTTTTGAAGACAGTTTCAGGGCAATAATACTGCCGGTCATCATCAGAACCGGGAAAATCACGGCGGCTGTCAGACCCGCCTTCATATTTCCGGAAAACAGGGAGGCGATCATACCGACGGCAGTCGGACCCGAAGAGCATCCCACGTCTCCGGCCAGAGCAAGAAGCGCATACATTGCAGTTCCTCCTGCAGGCATTCCCTTCGCAGCCAGCGAAAACGTCCCCGGCCACAGAATCCCCACGGAAAAACCGCATACGGCGCAGCCGAGAAGACCGGCTGCCGGACTCCCGCCGAAGGCCGCCAGGAAATAGCAGAAAATACATAACACAGAGGATGCGATCATTGCTTTCAGAAGCGGCAGTTTTTCACTGTATCTGCCGTACAGGGCGCGTGCCGTTCCCATAAACAGCGCAAAAGCACTCGGCCCGGCCAGATCACCGACCGTCTTCGACACATGAAGCGCCGACTCGGCAAAGGCACTGCTCCACTGACTCATCGCCTGCTCGCTGGCTCCGGCACAGATCATAAGCATAAACAGCAGCCAGAAGAAACCGCTGCGCATCAGTCCCCTGATTGACATTCCGCTGCCTTCCTTTACAATCGGATAAATCGGAACCATGCTGAAATAAACCAGATTGAACAGCGGCACTGAAGCATAGGCAAAAGCAAGAATACGCCAGCGGCTGATGCCGGCAGAGGCAAAGAACAGCGTTGAAATCAATACCACACCGAGATGACCCCAGCAGTAGAAGGAATGCAGAAGCGCCATAGCCGCTTCTTTTTTCTCTGTCGGACAGGATTCCACAATCGGTGAAATCAGAACCTCAATGATTCCTCCGCCGACCGCATACAGGACAACGCACAGAAGAAGACCGGCATATGACGGCAGAATATCCGGAAGAACGGCAAGACCGGCAAGACCGGCCGCAGAAAATACATGTGCAGCCATGACGGCCTTCCGGTATCCGATGCGGTCAATCGTTTTTGCGGATATCAGATCAACCAGAAGCTGCACAAGAAAATTAAGCGTGGTAATCAGCGTAATCTGCCGCAGCGAAAACGAATACTCACTCATGAAGTGAAGAAACAGCAGCGGGGCAAAGTTATTGATAATCGCCTGTGTTATATAACCGATATAGGACGCATAGATTGTATGCGAATAATCCGTCCTGATCCGTGAGAGGTTCATTCCGGCACCTCCCCCGCAATCTGCGCAGACGGCAGTCCCTCAGCTTCCGCAAGCAGGCGGAACGCTCCTTCTGCCTGTATGATAACCAGAGCTTTTCCGCGGAATGTACTGCGGTAAGCTTCGGTATCGGAAATGCCCCGGTAAGAGGAAATATCCGCCGCGTTTCCGTTATCCGTACCGAGGATTCTTCCTTCTCCCTCCAGAACAAAGTGTATCTTCCTGTCATCTGTTATAACCGGGTTTCCTTCGGCATCCGTTATGTCGGCACTGATGTAGACAAGTCCGCCTTTTCCGGAAGCTTGCGATTCTGCAGACAGCAGAAGCGAAGCAGCTTCAGACGGGGTTGCCGTTACGTTCCGGCCTGTTGTTTCCGTGATTTCGCGTCCTTCCTCATCATAGGCTTTTGCACTCAGAACACCGCTTCTGAAGAATACCGTCCACGAATAATACGGCTGTTTTTTATACAGCTGATACGTATATCCGTGCTCTGTTTCAAAAGACTCATATTTTTTCACACCGAGGGATTTTCCGTTGAGAAACAGTTCAACCTGCGGCGCATTGCTGTAAACAACGACTTTCGTAAAGCCGAGGAAACGCTTCACTTCCTTTTTGTCCCATGACGGAAGAATATGAAGCGTCACGGAATCGTCATTCCACTGGCTTCTGTAGAAATAATAGGTATCCTTTTCAAAGCCGGCGGTATCCACGGCACCGAAATATGACGATTTCGGGGACGGCTGTCCTCCCGTCACGGAACCGGGCTCAACGCCGTTCCAGGGTTCCGGTTCACCGATATAATCAAATCCCGTCCAGATGAACCCGCCTGCCGTGAAATCTCTTGTAATTACATCCAGCCATGCCTGCGCAGCGGTTTCTCCCCATTCCGCAGCTGCCTTGTCACTGATCCGTGATGAAACCTGATGATTTCTGCTGTCAATGCCGTATGTACTGTACCAGCTCCTGCTGGAAAGTGCGCTTGAAGTTTCAGACCCGTAAATCGGCCAGTCCGGATGTTCGGCATGAAACTGATCATATGCACTGCCGTCTGCGTAGTTCAGACCGATTGCGCCTTCGGCAATCATAATCGCTTCATCCATCTGATTCTGCATGGATTTTTTCACGGCATCCTGACTGATTCCGTTCTGCGTACTGGTCAGGTTGTCAGCCAGCGTCACCAGTTTGGACCAGTCGCTTCTTCTGATCCAGTCCAGCAGCATAAACGTGCAGTCGCGGTATCCGCTGATATCTCCTTCAATATTGCCCAGCAGTTCATTTCCCACCGACCACATAATCACACAGGGCGCGTTTCTGTCGCGTTCAGCCATGGAACGGACGTCGAATTCCGCCCATGTCATTTCATAATCAGCCGGTCTGATGATCTGATTGTCTTCTCTGATCCATTGGGAAAAGATCCCGCTGTAGTCATTGACGTTGCCGTTTTTAGGATTGATGAATGTGTCAAATGCCTCTTCAATCACCATGATCCCCTGCTCGCTGCAGATCCGGATCAGAGATTCAGATGCCGGATTATGAGCCGTCCTCACTGCATTGACCCCCATATCCTTCATAATTCTGATCTGCCGCAGAATCGCATCATCGTAGGCCGCAGCGCCCAGGGCTCCCTGATCATGATGCAGGCAGACGCCCTTCAGCTTGACCGGCTGTCCGTTCAGACTGAAGCCGGTTTCCGGATCCATGCTGATCCAGCGGTATCCGTATGTGCTCTCATATGTATCCGCAGTTTCCCCGCCGCAGATAATTTCTGTTTTCATCCGATAAAGATTCGGCTCGTCAACCGTCCATAACAGCGGCCTGAAAACAGACAGATGGTCTTCCGTCACTGCCTTCTGCCCCGCCTCGATTTCAATATCCTGCGAACCCGAAGCCGCTTCACTTCCGTCGGGGCCGGTCACTGTATTTCTGACGGTCACCCTCTGCACGCTGTCTGTTTCATTCTGCACGGTGACGCACACCTTCGTATCGGTGTCTCCCTGATATTCCTGATGAAGATTCTCCGAAGTGATCTGTACGCCATAGCGGAACACATGTACGGGATCAGTCACGTTCAGACGTACATCCCGGTAAATCCCGCTTCCCGAATACCATCTGCTGTTGGGCTGCTCATTTTCGACTTTCACGGCAATCACATTCTCCGCTGTCCCGTCAGTGATCAGTTCGTCCGTAATATCAAAGGAGAACGGTGTATATCCGTAGGGATGCGTGCCGAGCTTCACCCCGTTGACATAAACCGTACTGTTCATATAAACACCGTCGAAATCAATCGTGAACCTTTTCCCGGAAAGATCTTCGGAAACAGCAAACGTCTTTCTGTACCAGCCTGTTCCGCCCTTCAGAAAGCCGCTTTCCGCCTCCGCCTCAGCAGTGAATTCATTTTCAATTGACCAGTCATGGGGCAGCGTCACGCTCCGCCAGCCGCTGTCGTCGAAAGAAGCCTCCGCAAACGCACCATCCTCCCCGCAGAACTTCCAGCCGTCATTAAAAAGAATTCCGCGCCCCGCTTCACTGATCTGATTCACTGTCCCGGATGTCTGCGCATGCACATGCACAGGCAGACAGACAATGAACAGGCACAGGATGTACAGTAGTTTTAATATCCGCTTTGCTATCATCTTATCCATTTTATCAGAACATCTTTTGTGTCACTATACGGAAAGAAAGGAGCTTCAGCTCCCTTCATATCCCTGATTTTTATATACGGAGGCTCAGAAGAGTGTCGACGGATCAGTGTACTGCAGATCATCAAAGCTTTCCGCAACGTTTCTGCAGGTTACTTTGCCGTCATAGGTATTGACAGCAGAATAGATCACGGGATTCTTCCGGCACGCTTCTTCAAGTCCGTTTCCGGCAATCTCAAGTCCGTATCTGACAGTTGCGTTTGTCAGCGCAATCGTGGACGTCCTCGCTACGGCACCCGGCATATTGCCGACGCAGTAATGAACAATATTATCTACGATGTAGACAGGATCGTCATGGCTTGTTTCCCTGGTTGTTTCGCCGCAGCCGCCCTGGTCAACCGCAACATCGACAAATACGGCACCCGGCTTCATTTCCTTCAGATATTTCTTTCTGAAAATCTTCGGCGCAGCTTTGCCCGGAATCAGAACACAGCCGATGACAAGGTCCGCGTCCCTGACGGCGCGCTCAATGTTCGAATCATTGGAAACAAGCGTCTGGATTACGGAGCCGAACATATTGTCGAGCATTTCAAGTCTCTTCAGTGAAATGTCGATAATCGTTACGTTGGCACCCATGCCCACCGCAATGCGGCACGCATTCATACCGACGGTTCCGCCGCCGAGAATGACTACATTTGCCTTCGGGGTTCCCGGAACACCTGCCAGCAGGATGCCCTCTCCGCCGAAGCGCTTCTCCAGATACTTGGCGCCCTCCTGAATGGAAAGACGGCCGGCAATCTGGCTCATCGGGGCAAGAAGAGGAAGGGTATGATCTTTTTCCATCAGTGTTTCATAAGCGACACCCTTGATCTTTCCCGCAAGCAGCGCATCCGTCTGGCGCCTGTTGGCCGCAAGATGCAGATATGTAAAAATAATCAGCCCGTCATGGAAATACTTGTATTCTTCGGGAAGCGGTTCCTTTACCTTGACGATCATCTCGGAATGTTCCCAGATTTCCGCCGCCTGGTTCAGAACATTGGCTCCGGCTTCCACGTATTCATCATCCGTAAAGCCCGATCCGAGGCCTGCACCCTTTTCGATGTAGACATCATGGCCGGCATTCACATACGCTTTGACATTGTCCGGTGTCATTCCCACACGGAATTCGTTGTTTTTCAGTTCTTTGACACATCCGACTCTCATTTTCCTATCTCCTCTTCCGATAACGGCACGGGATACTCTCCCGCAGCCTGATACAGGGGCATTCCCCTGTAGTAAGACATTCTTACATTCAGTCTGATCAGACTGATCATATTCTCAAGGTTTTTCCGTTCGCTTTCAGGAACCGTGATCTCACTTGCGGCAAGGTCCTCCCCGATCATCTCCGGGTCCGCTCCGGCAGCCAGTTCCATCCATACGACACCGCAGGCCATATCAGCGTAATCCGCCGTGCATCCGCATTTTCTGACAAAGAACTTCTTCAGCAGCTTCCATTCCTTTTCCGTATACGGATACCCGTGTTCCGTGATCTGTCTGACCTCTGAATACGGCACCAGATTCGCAGGCATTTTTTCCTGGATTTTCAGGATTTTTCCGGTAATGTCTTTTTCCTCCAGTACTTTCGAAATCAATATATCACCTTTTCTGACACAGGGACAATCTGACATTTTCAGATATTCGTCAAGCAAAGTCTTCAGTTCAGAATCACTTTCCTCAAAATTCTTCCGCTTTCTGTACATCCGGTACAGATCTTTTTCCTCAAGTGTAAGGTAGATCAGAGGTATCATCCGGACACAGTCCGCAAGCCAGCTCATTTTCTTTCTTTTCTTTTCGAATTCATCCGTCCGGATATGCTGATAGGCAAGCCTCACATCAGCCGGAATCACAAACTCTCGGCTCCCCGAAACAATAAATCCGTAATCAAGCCTGAACAGCGCATCGGCAGCCCCGTACTGTGATTCAGCCGGCCGGAAGCCTTCTTCCTTTGCACAGGCCTGATCCATGAAGCGGATCTCGTCATCATGCAGAAGAAGCAGCACATTCCGGAAGTTATCGATCTTCAGCATGCTTTCTGCCAGTTTCTGCGCACAGGCAATGCTGTTTTCTTCTCCGGACAGTCCGATCCGCCGCGCTTTATCCCGAAGTTCGGCAGCCGTATATCTGCCCAGAAGACAGTTTTTCAAACTCATTCTGACCATGGTTAATTCCTTCCACGAACTTTATCATACAGGTGCGGCATCAGAAAAAAAAGCAAATGAGTTCTCATTTGCTTAATCCTCATCATTATTCTCCGGAATACCGCCGTCTTCACCGGCACCGTATCCCTCTTTCAGATCAATTACGGGAATCGAGACAGTGTCCTGCCGCTGCGCCAGATCAATCATCAGGATATCCTCGATTTTTACGCTTTCCGTATACAGGCCGTTGACCAGCCTGACCTCCGGATCCCCGCTGCGGATCTGTCTGGGATTCGAAATATACCCTGAATGCTGGACACCGTCACAGCTGGTAATCATGACAAATTTGGTAAGATACGGCTCAAGGTCCTTCGATGTCATAAATCCCCCTTTTCCCGGTCATCAGAAAGCATTCCCCTTATGCCTGTTCTGAATATAAACCAGTGCTTCTTCCATATTATCACAGACTTCGGCAATTTCACGCATCTCTGTATCAGGCTGTGCAAGATCAGGAATCATGATCGTGTCACTGCCCGCCGCATGTCCTGCCCGTACGCCGTTCAGGCTGTCTTCGATCACATAACATTCAGCCGCCTGAAGTCCGAGACGTTCCGCCGCGTAAAGGAAAACATCCGGTGCAGGCTTCCCGTTTTTCACTTCGCTGCCGCTGACAATCACATCGAAATACTCCGTCAGTCCGGAAACTTCCAGATAATGACTGATCCAATTTCTGTCGGAGGCTGACGCAACAGCCGTACGGTAATGATTTTCCTTCAGCCAGACAAGCGTTTCCCTGACATGCGGCTTCATCGGAACGCTTTCCCTGAAAGTGAGCTCTGAGCGCCGCTTCCATTCCTTCTCCACGGTTCTGCCGTCTTCAACATGAAAATATCTGGAGAAAATATCGTACATCACCTTTCCGGATGTGCCGGATATAATTGTTTCAAAATTCTGCGGAAGCTGTATTCCCCCTTCTTCCGCAATCTGTCTGATAATCCTCTGATATACCCGTTCCGTATCAAACAGAACGCCGTCCATGTCAAATATCACTCCGCGCATACAGTCACCATCCTTAAGAATTATAGCTGTTCTTTCATGATTTCCGAAAGAAAAGACCCGGTGATCCGGGTCCCTTCATTCAGCAGACATGCCTTTCTGCTTTTCCGGCTTCATATATACTGCCGCTTTCAAACAGATCTTTTTCCGCATCATAGTGATACACATGATCCGACAGCTGCTCGCTCTTCTGCACGGCCTCCCGGTTTGCCTCCCTGACAATCGCATCCAGTTCTGCGGCATCCTGTCCGGTATCCCTGAGCAGATAAACCTCATGAATCGATGAAGGCAGAATAAAATAATCTCCGCCCAGCACATACGCAGCCTCCTTCATTTTTCCGGGATAGAACAGTACGGAAGCCCCGAAACATCCGCTTTCGTTAGTCAGCACATACAGTCTGTCTGATTCTGCGTCCCGCCTCCCGGATGGCGCAAGACTAAAGATGCCGAAGGAAGCGGGCTGAACCAGCGGACTGCTCTTCAGAGCATCCTCATACAGCTGCTGTTCCGTTATGCCGTAAATTTTCAGAAGATTATGATTGATCATTGCCGTCCCCTTCTGTCCGTCAGGCAGATCAATCAGTATATGAAATGTCAGTGCCAGGTCCCCGATCTGCCGGTACGGCACTGTTTTCAGCGCTTTTTCGTTCCATCCGGCATTGCTCACGCGCATGATCAGATGCCTGCTGGCTTCCCTGTAATCCGTAATCCATTCACTGTCACAGTTCAGATTTCCCTGTTCCACGATATCGGCCATCTGCTTCAGCAGGCTGTCAAAATCATCCCCCCTGCAGTATCTGTCGTAAAATGCATTCAGATTTACGGCACCAGCCTGTTTTACAGACTTTCTTCTGACGGTCATCGCATCATACTCGCCGCCCAGCTTGACATTCCTGAAAACACTGACCGAAGCATCCTTATAGCTTTCCGGCAGATAATCCAGAATCGAAGTGCAGGCCAGTTTCGAAAAGTCGCAGTAATTTAAGTGTTCCATTCGTATTCTCCTGTTCCGTATACCTTATTAATTACCGGACGTTTCACGCTCTCCCCGAAAATAAATACTCTCAGGCTGTCTTTCCGGCATGGTACAGCAGAAAAAAACGGATTGCCGCATTCACTGCGGCAGTCCGTCCTGTTTCAGCCTGCGGCTGCTGTGGATTTATGATTTTCCGAATTCCTTCCGCGCCAGCCATCCGCGGAAGATGCCGCCTTCCAGCACAGAGATGATGATGAAGAAAATATCGGCGAACAGAATGAAAACAAACGACGGGATCAGGATCCGGGTATATTTCTTCCCGAAGAAAGCTCCCCTCCTGATCGCTCTGCCCATGCCGGCAAGGTAAAACAGCACACCCAGATTGAAATACAGCAGCAGGGCTGCATTCTCCGCAAAGCTGATCCAGGCTTCCTTCGGAAAGAAACTGCCGGTGTTTGCCGCACTCAGCACGGTATTCAGCAGAAGCAGTACGATATCCACGATGAAGAGGATTCGTGTCACATTCAGCATGACACCGCCGCCGATCCCGACTCCGCCGCCGAAAACAAGGCCGGCACGCGTGCAGAAATGCCCGAAGACCTGCATCAGCGGTTCGTTCTGCTTTCCTTCAATGAAACCGTTGTTGGCAATACAGTATACGCTGAACTTCAGTCCGTTTCCGCGGCAGAAGGTCTCCATTTCCTCCATGAAGCGGAGCACATGAGACGGAACACCGTCCACATAAAGCGGAACGCCGAACACCACCGCCTGCGCATCACGGAGCTGTTCCAGAATGCGGGCATGATCGGCAGGCGTACGCAGTGTTTCATTTACTTTTTCCCCGCCGGTGAAAAGCCGCTGCAGAAAGAGAAAATACGCTGAGGCACAGAAGCGCTTTTTAGGACTGCAGTTGATGAATACCGTCTTCATAATGATGCCTCCAGTTCTGACAGATCTTTCAGAAAAATGACTTCGGAACGCTCATAGCCGTCGTTGACTGCGTTGCGCTCAGCCATAAAGCGGAACGTGTCCTTTTCCGCTTCACTCACTTCTCCGTAAACCACCACTTTCCAGAGATCGTGCTTTCCGTAGCGGAGCGTATGATGCATCTGACGGCCGCGGTAGGTGCTGAACGGCGTGGAAGTCCCGATGGAACGGTCCAGTACATTCTTGACTGCGGCGCTGTATGCACCGTAGAGATTCTTCGTGACAATCACAAGTTCGTCCGCCTGACCGATTATGCGGCAGATCTGCTGCAGTCTGTCCTTCATGAAGCACTCCGCCGGATGTCTGGTCCAGCAGCCGAAGCAGCCCCGGCACGGTGCATATTTTCCATCCGCCGCAAAAGCGCGGCCGCATTTTTCTTCAATCAGGGCCTCGTACTCCGGACCCAGATCATGAATGATGACTTTCATCTTGTTCCTCCTGTAATGCCGCAAGCACAGCACCGTTCCATGCGCGTTCAAGGTGTTCCGCAATCAGCTTTTCATCAAATTCCAGATGGTTGTTTGCGATGATGCTTGCATATCCGTGGACAAACATCGCGGCGATTAGGAATACGTTCCGGGTCTTCTGCATGCTGAGACCCGCTGCTTCCTGCACAGCTGACAGCACCGGGACCAGCTCCCCGGAATCCAGCATTTCTGTCAGACTGTTTTCCGCTGCATATCCGGACTGAAACAGAAAACGGAAAAGCTGCGGCTCCTCAACAGCGAAACGTATATAGTTCATGCCGATTCCCGAAACAGTATCCTGTCCGGGCGGAGTATTCATCAGATATTCCGTGTGAAGCTTATCAACATGACTGTAGACAGCCTTCTTCAGGTTGCCGATTGTCGAAAAATGATACATCACCGGCTGCGTGGAACAGTGCAGCTGCGCTGCGACCGTTCTTGCATTCATACTCTCAAAGCCGCTTCTGCGGATCACTTCAACGGCGGCACCGATGATGCTCTCTTCATTGATTCTTGTTTTCGGCGGCATATATGACCTCCTGTATTATAACAACTGTTATACAACATTAGTTATAATACAGTTTTCCTTTATTCTGCAAGCAGATTCCGGTGTAAAGCTCTTCGATTCTTCCGGCAGATATAAAAACAGGCTTTTGTCAGCCTGTTAAGATTCTTCTGCCTGTCAGAGCCACTTCTTCTTTTTAAACCAGATCAGCAGAGCCGCCACAATCGCAAGACTGCACAGAATCACAACCGGATAGCCGAGACGCCAGTCAAGTTCGGGCATATAACGGAAATTCATTCCGTACCATCCGACAATCAGCGTCAGAGGCATGAAAATCGAAGTCACGATTGTAAGAAGCGTCATGATGTGGTTCTGCTTGATGCTCAGCTGGCCGCTGACCAGATCCCTGAGCTGAACGATAAAGTCACGCAGCTGTGTGACGTTGTCCTTCAGACGCTCGACACGTTCCGTAAACAGACGGAAGTAGCGCAGGTTCTTTTCCCGGAAGAAGCCGTTTTCATTCTCCTCCAGTTCCTTCGCCAGATCGATCAGATGTTCATAATGCTTGTACAGATCAAGAAGGTCCGTGCGGATCTCATTGAGCTGCATCGGATATTCTTCGATGCTTCCGGCCATGATCTGGGTCTCCATGATATTCAGTTCTTCCTCCAGGGCATCCAGCATACGGAGATCATTCTTGATTGTTTCTTCCAGAAAATCATAGACAAAGCGCTCCAGTGAGGGAAGCTTCCATTTTCTGCTGTGCTGGATATCCAGAAGCAGGCGCTCCGTATAATCATCATCGTCCACAAAGACAATTCCTCTTTCGTCAAGAAGGAACGCCAGCTGAAACTTGCGGCTGCTGAATGTTTCATGGTCGGGTATATTAAATGTTCCCATCAGTGAATCGTAGTTGACGACTGCCTTGGTATCCCGGATCCGCTTCAGATCCATATCGATATCCACGCCCATTTTGAAAATATCAGATATCGAACGGTATTCCTCCGTTGTCACAACAGCTACATACTGATGGTCGCCTTTCTGAATGTCTTCCTGACTGCATTCGGTCAGTGAATCCGCAATAAGATAAAATTTCATAAAAACCTCTGACAGTTATGGCAACATTATAGCCTGTCTTCCCGAACAGTTCACTGTTTTCCTGCTGAGGAGATGCAATTCCGTGTATCCTCACGCACTTTGCAGACAGACGGATATGCTATACTTGTATCGTCTGTTCAACGCAGTCATTCTTTTCAGCAGGGCCAGAAAATGAAACGGATCATACTTGCAGTGATAATCCTCCTTCTGATCAGTGAAGGCACAGGATGCACGCTTCTGAAAAAACTGAATATCGGGCGGAAAGGCTTCGCGGCGCCGCTGGGTTTTATGGTGCTTCTCGGATGCATGCAGCTGCTGTATTATCCTGCCCAGCTTTTTAATCTTTCCTTTACATGGATCATCATTCCCTCGGCAGTTGTTCTGGCTGCCGGATGCGCATGCACGCTGCTGAACATCAGAGATGTTTTCAGAAGCCTGAAATCAAAAAACACTCTGATCCTGCTGGGATGTGCATGCTTTTTCCTGTTTGTTTTCTCCAGGATGTATGTGGATATGGACTATTCGGATACCGCAACGTATCTGAATTATGTTGCCTTTAACATCAATGCGCCGAAACTGAACTGGTACGATCTGGGGAACGGTCTGAGAAACGGTGAATGGAATGTCTATTATCTGTTCCAGGGCTATTTCCATTTTGCCTCATTCTTCTGCTGGCTGGTCAATATCCCGTATTATCTGCTCTCCGCGGAATCCATGATCCCGGTAACGGTTGTATGTGTATGGGGGCTCGGTCTTCTGTATCAGGTGCTCTCCGGTGCCCTGATCATCAACGTCGCCGGTGACCTTCCGTTCAGAAACAGATATATCCGCGGCGCCGTGCTGCTGTTTCTGCTTCTGTATTCCAATTTCTTCTACTGGGACGTAACATTTGCATTTTACGGAAACACCTACCGCGGCCTGTATATCATGCTGTCGGTTTATATGATTTACCGCTGGATGAAGGAAGACTGTGAAAACATGAAGTATCTGCTGATTCCTGTGACGGCGGCAGGTCTTGCATGTTCCTCCAGTTCCCTGTTTATGGGATTCTCCGTCCTGTATTCACTGGCCGCATGGCTGTTTGTATCAAAGAGAAAGAATGCCCTCCATGACATGGCGCTCATCATCATGTCCATGGTCTTCTATGTCTGTGCGTTCGTTTCCAGGCCGCATACCGTACTTGCCGCAGCGATCCTGATCTTCTATATCCTGGTCATGGTCTTCTGGCACCGCAGTCCCCTCAGCGGGATCATGAATGCCGTCGAGCGCTTCCTTACAAAATATGCAAAAGAAGTATTCTTCATTGCCGTTCCGGCAGTGTTTGTCATCGGGTCCTTTGTCATCCATCTGACGGAAGATACGTTCTTCACCAAATATGCCTACTACCTGCATGACTTCCGCCATCTTGACATGATCACGGACTATCTGTTCAT
>JAILGV010000094.1 GCA_024696355.1 Solobacterium sp. | reverse complement strand
CGGTCAGGAAGCTGAACTGGTTATGGCCGCAGCCGCACCGGCAAAACCCGGCAGCGCGGAAGTGAAGGAAGTACTTGGTGAAGTCAGGGACAATCCTGTTGTTAAGATGTATATCGGTGCCGGCGGCGAAATTGATGCCGCAGAACTGATCGGACTGACCGGCGGTTTCGAAAAGGGACCGGGCTTCAATCCGACAGGCAATGCCGGCGTTGAGGCTCTGTTTGACGGCAGAGCGACCGCAGAGGAAATGCTTGCGCTGAGAAAGGTGGTTTCCGAAGCACCGACAAGAGGCGTCGGCACGGACATCATCTCCGCGCTTCTCGGACTCGCAGCGGAAAATCAGGCACAGTCATCCAATACGACACTGAACAACAAGCAGCTGAATGAACTGATGACACTGGTTTATCAGGCTGCCAACGGAAAGAATGTTTCAAAGAAGATCTCCATTACGGCAGGTCAGCTGAACTATCTGATCAGGGCATACGGCGTCAATACAAGCGTACAGCCGGGAGCCCAGCAGACAGCCTCAGGCGGAACGATCTCCCAGATTCTCTCCCTGCTCGGCGGCGGAAACAGCCAGGCAAACCAGCAGGCGGCAGCCCAGCAGTCAAACGGTGCTGCGGATCTTCTGCTGAACGCGCTTCTCGGCGGCGGACAGCAGACAAACCAGAATGCAAATCCGTACGCACAGCTGTTCGGTGCACAGACAAACCAGCAGGCAGCCCAGAATGCGAATCCGTACGGTCAGCTGTTCAGCAGTCTGCTCGGCGGACAGCCCGCGCAGAACAACACCAATGCAGGCGCGGCACAGCAGGCAAACCAGGGACAGATTTATTCCCTCAACGGAGGAAGCGCACAGCAGTCTCCTTCAGCACTGGGATCCCTGTTCTCACTGGCAGGCCAGCTGCTCGGAAACTGATCACAATTCTATAGATTCAGTAAAAACGGCACGGATAATTTCTGTGCCGTTTTACGGCAAAGGAGGAATAATAGTATGAAATATCAGATGCTCGGCAAATCCGGCATTACGGTTTCACAGGTTGCTTTCGGGGCATGGGGGCTCGGCGGCGGAAATGTCTGGAGCGGCATGTCGTTTGACGCAGAATATGTCAGGGATCTGCTTTCCTATGCATTTGACTGCGGGATCAATTACATTGATACAGCACCCGTTTACGGGATCGGAACAAGCGAAAGAATTCTGGGAAAGGCTCTGGAGGGCATGCGTGACCGCTTTGTCCTGCAGTCAAAATGCAGTCTGAACTGGCGCGGAACAGGCCGGTTTGAATATGAACGCGACGGATATAACGTCATGCGCGACCACCATGCGGAAGCGGTCAGGAAAGACGTTGAGGAAAGCCTGGAACGGCTGAATACCGACTACCTTGACAGCCTCGTCGTACATCGGATTTCCAAAGATGTGCCGGTTGAGGAAACGATGGGCGAACTGCTGAAAATGAAGCAGGAGGGAAAGATCAGGGCAATACTGATTTCCAACAGCAGACCGGAGGATTTCCTTGCTTATGCACAATGCGGGGAGACAGACGGCGTACAGGAGAAATTCAGCCTGCTCAGCAGTGAAAATTCTGATTATTTTGAGACTCTGAAAAAGCATAAGGCGATATTCCAGGTATACGGATCGCTTGAGCAGGGGATTCTCGGAAATCCGAAGGTTCTGGCTGACCGGTTCGGTGCCGGTGATATCCGTTCGTCCTCAAAATGGGTGCGTGAACCGTACCGTGCAAAGCTCCTTGAGATGTATTCCTCCATGGAGGATATCTGTGAGAAGTACGGCTGTTCCTTTGCCAATCTGATGCAGGCATGGATCCTGAAGCAGTATGACCTGATCAGTCTTCTGACAGGTTTCCGCAGACGTGAAACGATCGCGGATACCTGCAGGGTATTTGATATTGCGCTCAGCGATAAAGATGCGGAGTATATGGAGCGTCTTGCGCAAAAGGTCAGAAATGCAGAGCAGCAGAAAGTGTGATATTCTTTTCCGGGCAGGGGGGACAGATATGAACGATGATTTTTTGAAGCCGGAAGATTATGCGGAACCGCAGTGCCTGCTCTGCGGCGGGCCCTACGGAAAAGCACCCGAGGTAAAACCGGTACCCCAGCAGAGAATTGCACAGAAGCTGGATGAATATATGAGCCGCCGGGATTATGCCGGTGCCGGGCGGCATCTGCTGTACTGGCTGGAAGAGGCTGTACTCGGAAATGACCTGCGGGGACAGCTGATGCTGAGAAATGAACTGGTCGGACATTACCGCAAGACCGGAGAAAAGGAAAAGGCTTTTGCCAATGCCGAAGAAGCCCTGAAGCTTCTGGATGCTCTGGAATTTGACGGAACGATTTCCTCCGGAACAACCTATGTCAATACAGCTACGGCTTACAATGCATTCGGGGAAAACAGAAAGTCCCTGGAATTATTTGAAAAGGCAAAAAAGGTATATGAAGCCGCGCCGAAAACAGAGCCCGGGCTTCTCGGCGGGCTGTACAACAATATGGCTCTGACATGCAGTGCCCTGCAGGATTATGACAGGGCAATGGAACTGTATCATAAAGCTTTTGATATCATGGGACAGGTTCCCTCCGGTCAGCTGGAACAGGCCGTGACGAATCTGAACATGGCAGATACCATTGAAAAAATGAAGGGCATGGAACAGGGGGAAAAAGAGATCTTTGATCTTCTGGATCAGGCATATGACCTTCTTGTGCATTCCGGAGCCGAACATAACGGCTACTATGCTTTTGTTCTGGAAAAATGTGCGCCGGCATTTTCGTATTACGGATATTTTATGGCAGCCGAAGAGCTGAAGCAGACGGCGGAGAAGATCTATGAAGGGGCTTGAGCTTTCCAGAGCATATTTTGAGGCTTACGGCCGGAAGATGCTTGAGGAACAGTTTCCGGAAGTGATGCCGTATCTTGCGGCGGGTCTTGCCGGAAGCGGATCGGAGTGCTTCGGTTTCGATGATGAGGTTTCAAGGGATCATGACTATGAGCCGGGCTTCTGCCTGTTTCTTCCGCCTGAGGATGTTGTGGACAGGCGTACGGCATTCCTGCTTGAGCGTGCCTATGCAAAACTGCCGAAGGAGTTTATGGGTTTCAGCCGCCCGCTGATCGGACCGGTCGGAGGAAACCGGACCGGGGTAATCAGAACCGGCGGTTTCTTTACGGAGAAACTGGGGACACCGGACGGGGAACTGACCCTGCGGCAGTGGCTGACGCTGCCCGAACAGTCTCTTGCCGAGGCAGTCAACGGTGAAATCTTTTTTGATCATTACGGACAGCTGAGCAGGATCCGCGAAGCGGTCAGCTTCTTCCCGGAAGACATCCGAAGGAAAAAGCTTGCCGGGCATCTTCTGCTGGCGGCACAGTCCGGACAGTACAATTACCGGCGCTGTCTGAAGCACGGGGAAACAGGTGCTGCGCAGATGGCGGTATTTGAATTTGCAGAGAATGCGATGCACGTGATTTTTCTTCTCAACAGGAGATACATGCCGTATTATAAGTGGAGCTTTCATGCGCTGAGAGAGCTTCCGGTTCTTTCGTTTGAGGCGGAACTTGCGGAGTATCTCATTACCAGCGGAAACGATGTGAACGAAAGTGAAGAGAAGATCAGCGTGATTGAAGGAATCGCCGCCGACATCATTGATGAACTGATCGGTCAGGGACTGACAAAAGCGGTATGCGGCGATCTGGAAAAGCATGCCTATTCGGTAAACGACAGCATAGAAGACGGTGAACTGCGGAACATGCATGTTCTCGCCGCCGTATAACAGGAGTTTGATATGAAGATACATGGACTGCAGAAAATGACACTGCTGGATTTCCCCGGCCGCGTGGCCTGTACGGTATTTCTCGGATACTGTGATTTCAGGTGCCCGTACTGTCATAATGCCGAACTGATCGACGGAAGTGCGCCGGCGGTTATGGAAGCAGAGGAGCTGTACGGCTTCCTTGCAAAAAGAAAAGGCCTGCTGGACGGCGTGGCGGTAACGGGAGGGGAACCGTGTCTGAATCCGGAGCTGCCGGATCTTCTCAGGAGAATTAAAGAAATGGGTTTTGCCGCAAAGCTTGACACAAACGGCAATCATCCGGAGATGCTGAAGCGGATTCTTGATGAAAAGCTGATTGATTATGCGGCAATGGATATCAAGAACAGTCCGGAAAAATATGCACTGACAGCCGGCCTTCAGAGACTCAGCCTGGATAATATCAGGAAAAGCATTGATCTTCTGCGCAGCAGCGGGATCGATTATGAATTCCGTACGACTGTCGTCAGGGAACTGCATGAGGCTTCCGATTTTGAAGAAATCGGAAAAATGATAGAAGGCGCCCCGCATTATTATCTGCAGAGTTTTACAGACCGTGAGTCTGTTCCTTTTGCGAACCTGCATTCACCGGATCCCGAAGATCTGAAAAAATACGGTATGATCGTTTCCCGGTACGTAAAAGACGTGAATATCCGCGGCGTTGAAATGTAAATAACTTTCATGGTGCGTATATATTGCATTTTACGGAAGAAGACCATAAAATATTTTTTGCAATAGTTGGATGTCCAACTATCGGATGAAAAACAGGGAAGAGAAGGGAATTTTTTTATGTACAAGGTATTAAAGAGAGATGGAAAAGTAGCAGAGTTTCAGCTGGAAAAGATCTGTGCTGCTATTACAAAAGCATTTGATGCACAGGGAAGACAGTATCATCCCAGTGTGATCGAGATGATTGCGATCCGCTCGACCGCAGACTTTGAACCGAAGATCAAAGACGGCATGATCGCAGTTGAAGACGTTCAGGACAGCGTTGAAAAAGTGCTTTCCGAATCAGGATACGCCGATGTCGCAAAGGCATATATCCTGTACCGCAGACAGCGTGAGAAGATCCGCAATGTCAACTCCGCACTGCTGAACTACAAGGATATCGTTGACAATTATCTGAAAATCAACGACTGGCGTGTAAAGGAAAACTCAACCGTCACCTATTCCGTAGGCGGTCTGATTCTGTCAAACTCCGGTGCAATCACTGCCAATTACTGGCTCAGCGAAGTTTATGACGATGAAATCGCGGAAGCACACCGCTCGGCAGCGATTCATCTGCATGACCTGAGCATGCTGACAGGTTACTGCGCAGGCTGGAGCCTGAAGCAGCTGATTCAGGAAGGTCTGGGAGGCGTTCCGGGAAAGATCACTTCTTCACCGGCAAAGCATCTTTCAACACTCTGCAATCAGATGGTAAACTTCCTCGGCATTATGCAGAACGAATGGGCAGGCGCACAGGCATTCTCTTCTTTTGATACATATCTCGCACCGTTCGTTAAAGTTGACAACCTGACACAGGATCAGGTCAAGCAGTGTGTTCAGTCATTCGTATACGGCGTCAATACACCGAGCCGCTGGGGAACACAGGCACCGTTCTCCAACATTACGCTTGACTGGGTCGTTCCGAATGACCTGAAGAACCTTCCGGCAATTATCGGCGGCAAGGAAATGGACTTCACTTACGGCGACTGCAAGAAGGAAATGGATATGGTAAACAAGGCCGTCATCGAAATTATGATCCAAGGCGACGCAAACGGACGCGGATTCCAGTATCCGAGTCCGACATACTCCATCACACGTGACTTCGACTGGAGCGAGACAGAAAACAACAAGCTTCTGTTTGAAATGACAGCCAAGTACGGCACACCGTATTTCTCCAATTACATCAACTCTGATATGGAACCGAGCGATGTACGTTCCATGTGCTGCAGACTGCGTCTTGATCTGCGTGAACTGAGAAAGAAGTCCGGCGGATTCTTCGGCTCAGGCGAATCCACAGGCTCCATCGGTGTTGTCACCATCAATATGCCGAGAATTGCATATCTGGCTGAGAACGAAGCAGACTTCTACAAGCGTCTGGACAACCTCATGGATATCGCAGCCCGTTCCCTGAAGACAAAGAGAACAGTTATCACGAAGCTGCTTGACCAGGGTCTCTATCCCTACACAAAGAGATATCTCGGCACATTCAACAACCACTTCTCCACGATCGGTCTGATCGGCATGAACGAAGCAGGTCTCAACGCAAAATGGCTGCGTGCAGATCTGACGGATGAAAGAACGCAGCGCTTCACACGCGACGTGCTGAACCATATGCGTGAGCGTCTGTCCGACTACCAGGAAAAGTACGGAGATCTGTACAACCTGGAAGCTACACCGGCAGAGTCCACAACATACAGATTTGCAAAGCATGACAAGGAACAGTTCCCTGACATCATCACAGCCAATATGAACGGCACACCGTACTATACAAACTCCTCACATCTGCCTGTAGGCTATACGGAGGATGTATTCTCGGCACTGGATATTCAGGATGACCTGCAGACACTGTATACATCCGGAACAGTATTCCACGCCTTCCTCGGCGAGAAGCTGCCTGACTGGAAAGCTGCAGCCAACCTTGTCCGCAAGATTGCCGAAAACTACAAGCTGCCTTACTATACAATGTCCCCGACATATTCCGTATGTAAGGATCACGGCTATCTGACAGGCGAGCAGTTTGTATGTCCGATCTGCGGTCAGAAGACAGAAGTCTACAGCCGCATCACAGGCTACTACCGTCCGGTACAGAACTGGAATGACGGAAAGGCCCAGGAATACAAGGACCGTAAGGTTTACAATATCGGTCATTCCACACTGACGCATGTCGGACCGATTCCGGCTCCGGTGGATGCCGCACCCGCAGAACCTGTGGAAGTGCAGGAGGAAGCAGCGGTAAAAGCGTCTGACAGCAGCGTTCTGCTCTTCAAGACACCGACATGTCCGAACTGCAAAGCGGCAGGTGCCCTGCTCGACAAAGCAGGAGTCAGCTATACGGCGCTCAATGCAAACGAGGAAAAAGACCTCGTCAGTAAGTTCGGAATCAAGCAGGCCCCGACTCTGGTACTGATCAACGGTGATTCATTTGAAAAATACCGCGGCGTATCAGATATCAAAGGCTGGCTGATGCACAGATAAAGAAAACAGCGAACGGCGGGCGGAAATAAGATTTCTGCTCGCTGTTCATTCATAGGGAGATAAGTATGTACGATATTATTGTGGTGGGCGGCGGCCCTGCAGGCATGACAGCTGCGCTGTACGGACTGCGCAACGGCAAAACAGTGCTTGTGATTGAAAAGAACGGTTTCGGCGGACAGATTACACATTCTCCGAAAGTTGAGAACTATCCCGGCACGCTGTCAATGAGCGGCAATGAGTTCGCTGACAGAATGCTGGATCAGATTCTGGCCCAGGGAGCCGAGATTGAATTTGAGAACGTTGTTTCCGTTGAAGATGAAGGAAACCGCAAGGTTGTAAAGACAGAAGAAGGCAGCACGTATGAGTCCCGTACGGTCGTTCTGGCCACCGGTGTAAAACACAGGATGCTGGGCCTGGAAGGCGAAGAGGAGCTTGTCGGCGAAGGAATCTCATTCTGCGCCGTATGTGACGGTGACTTTTACAGCGGAAAGACCGTCTGCATGGCAGGAGGCGGAAACTCCGCACTGCAGGAAGCAATTCTGCTGGCAGACAAGTGCAGGGAAGTGATTATCCTGCAGGATCTGCCTTACTTTACCGGAGAGGAAAACCTGCAGAAAGTTCTGTTTGCAAAGAACAATGTCCGAAGCATGACCGGTGTGAAAATCAGCAGGCTGCTGAAAGATGACGAAGGCCTCAGAGGCGTGGAAGTGATCACGGCAGACGGGGAAACAGTGCAGGTTGCCTGCGACGGACTGTTTGTGGCAATCGGTCTGATCCCCGAAAATGATGCGTTCAAAGAACTTGCAGATTTGAATCAATACGGTTATTTTGATACTGATGAGCAGTGCCTGACAAAAACCCCGGGAATCTACGCTGCCGGAGACTGCCGCAGCAAATATATCAGACAGCTGACGACTGCTGTCGCCGACGGGGCTTCAGCTGCACTTGCGGCATGCCGGTATATCAATACACTGCAGTAAACAGTGAAAAAGGAGAAAATGATATGGGAGAAATGCTCGAAGGTTTAAAGAACAGAAGATCCGTCCGTAAGTACACTGATGAAATTCCCTCTGAAGAACTGCTGAAGGAAGTTATGGAAGCCGGCCTTTATGCGGCCAGCGGAATGGGCAAACAGGCTCCGATCATTATTGCCGTTACAAACAGAGAAGTAAGGGACAGACTTTCCAAAATGAACGCTGATGTTATGGGAGCGGATTCCGATCCGTTCTACGGGGCACCGGCTGTTCTCATCGTGCTGGCAGACAAAGCCGTGGGCACATATATCTATGACGGCAGTCTTGTCATGGGAAATATGATGAATGCGGCTTATGATATGGGACTGGCTGCCTGCTGGATCCACAGGGCAAAGGAAATGTTTGAGACCGAAGAGGGAAAAGCGATTCTGAAGTCTCTCGGCATTGAAGGAGAGTATGAAGGAATCGGAAATCTGATCATCGGCTTCTCCGCGGAAGCAGAGAAAGCACCTGCACCGCGCAAAGCAGGCAGAATGTATTTCATCAGATAAATCATCCGTCCGCATCACCACATCAATGGAGTTTACAATGACAAAAGAAGAAACAGCCGTTCAGAAAAGAAACTGCGGCTACAACTGTGCGCAGGCTGTTGCCTGCACATACGCTGAAGAATTCGGCATGGATGAAAAAACCATGTTCAGAGTGACGGAAGGCCTGGGTACGGGTCTCGGCACGACACGCGGAACATGCGGTGCGCTGAACGCAGCCTGCCTTCTTGCCGGAATGAAGAGAAGCAGTGCAAACCTGGAGAAACCGGATTCCAGGGCGTTCACATATCAGCTGACAAGGAAACTCGTGTCTGAATTTGAAAATCAGGCCGGTGCAGTCAGATGCATGGACATCAAGGGCATCGGCACAGGCAGAGTATTATGCGAATGTGAAGACTGTGTGCGCATTGCCTGCCGTCTGACGGAAAAGTACATTACAGAAGAAAACTGAGGGATTTCCTCAGTTTTCGTTTTCTTCAGCTTCTTCACTGATCAGATTGATGAACAGAAGAACCGCCATGACCAGCATGCTCAGCGACAGGATCTGCAGAACGCCGCCGCTCAGAATCATTCCCAGATAACTCATAAGAATGCCTGCATTGCCGGCCATATGGGCAGCCGTGCATGCCGGCAGGGAACCGGTCCGCTCATAGATCAGTGCATACAGGGCACCGGAGAGGATTCCGTATAATGCGCCGGCCCATCCGTCCCTGACCCAAAACCAGAAAGCATAAAGAAGGACGGATACAGCCACGGAGACAATGATTCCGAAGTGTTCCCTGATTCTTTCCTGCAGGAGCCGCCGGAAAGCAGTCTCTTCGGCAAGCGGATGCATTAACATCAGGATGAGCAGATAAATTCCGGAGTAATGAAAGATAACCTGCAGGGCAGGACCTTCCGCGGCGTCCTTCAGAAAGGGGACACCGGGTACGGTTTCAAGAAAAAGGACGAGTGATGCGCTGTAGGCAAAACCGATCGCGGCGGACTGAAGGATATCAAGCCAGTCCGGCGCTGTTTTTAATTCCTCACGGACTTTTCCACGGAACAGAAAAACTGTCATGATCAGAAACAGGATGTCTGCATACAGGTCGGAATGGTATTTAAATATGTTCCGGCAGAGAAAATGAAATGCCATCAGGACTGCCGGCCAGATGAGTGCGTCTGTCAGTTTGTTCATGTCATTTATTGTACAGCAAAAAGAAAATACGGACACAGCGTGTCCGTATTCATCGGAATATTATGCTTCTGCGACAGCCTTTACAAACTGCGCCAGAGCATCATCATCGTGCAGCACACTCTTGAAGGTCAGCACTTTGTCAAGAATTGTGCAGTTCTTCAGCTGTTCAAGCTTTGCGCGCATCGGCTTGGCCGCAGCCGGAGCCCATGTACCGTTTTCCGCAAGGGCAAACACACGCTTCTGCACGTTCAGGGCAGTCATATCATTCAGGAAATTCTCAACCGGCGGATAGATGCCTGCGTTGTAGGTCGGGCAGAAAATGACAATTTTGCCGCATTTCCAAACAGCGTCGATCAGATGGGTGACATCTGTTTCACTGGCGTCACAGGCGATGACATTCTTTCCGGTTTCCTGCTTCAGCAGGTCTGCAGCCCTGACTGCAGCGTCTGCGGTATGTCCGTAAAGTGTTCCGTAGATTACGGCAATGTCATCTGTTTCCGGAGTATATGTGCTCCATTTCTGATACAGGTCAAGAATAACGTTCAGATCTTTCCTCCAGACAGGACCGTGAAGCGGATAGATCCGTTCAATGTCGAGCGCTCCTGCTTTTTTCAGGACAGCCTGGACCTGCGGTCCGTACTTGCCGACGATGTTTGCATAGTATCTTCTTGCTTCATCATGGAACTCATTTTCGAAGTCATGCTCATCCGCAAAGATGCTGCCTTCAACGGCACCGAACGTGCCGAATGCATCGGCGGAGAACAGAGCCTTGTTGACATCGTCATAAGCCATCATGACTTCCGGCCAGTGCACCATCGGAGCTGCCGTAAATCTGATGTGATGCCTGCCTGTTTCCAGGATGCTTCCTTCCTTGATGACCTCACGCGGGAAAGATGCAAGCCCGGGGAAGAACTGGTTCAGGTATGTGAGCGCTGCGCCGCTGCCGTAGAGTCTGATGCCCGGATGGGCTGAGGCTACCTCAGAAATCAGTGCACAGTGGTCAGGTTCCATATGCAGGATGACAAGACCGTCAAGCTTCCTGCCTTCCAGAGCTGCGTTGAGATTTTCCAGGAACTGACCGGATACACGGGCATCGGCGGTATCGAACAGAATGGTTTTTTCGTCTTTCAGCAGATAGCTGTTGTATGAAACACCGGCGGTAAGCGGAATAAAATTCTCAAATCTGGAAATATGTCTGTCGTTTGCACCGACCCAGACAATATCCTCTCCAACAGTCTGAATATTAATCATATTTTGTATTCTCCTTAGACATTGATAATCATAACACAAGCTGTTCGGGAAGTTCTCAGGAACATGTTTCCGTCTGCCGGAATGCCTGCAGAGCGTCATATACCTGCACATAATGCCGTATTTCCGTCATATGTGACACAGTTCATCCGGATATCCGGCCGGTGTTTTTCGCAAAACGGAAGAACCTGATGTCCTGGAACCTGCGGTTTCTGCTATGATAGACATTCGGAGAGCAAAGAATATGAAAAAGTCAGCGGTTTATACGGCTATGGGTGCCGTTGCGGCAGCCGGTCTGTATCTTCTGTTTCCGGCAGCGCCGAAACCGAAAAAAGGGAAAAAACATATTGTCTGCATCGGTGACAGCATCACCTTCGGAGCCGGCGTTCAGCCGCTTCAGGATCTGCAGTCCTATCCCGCATATCTGCAGAAGCTGATGGGAAGTAAATATCAGGTGATGAATTTCGGCCTGTCGGGAAGAACGCTTCTTTCAACAGGAGACATTCCGTATGTCAGGGAAAGAAATTATCCGAAAACATTCGGGATCAGTGATGCATACTATGTAATCATGCTCGGCACAAATGATACCAAGCCGGTCAACTGGAACGGGGAACAGTATGAAAAGGAACTTGAAGAATTCATCAGAAAGTATCCGGAGGGAAGGGTCACCGTCATGAAGCTTCCGTATGCATTCCCGGCAAAGGGTCATGCGGTGCCGGTTTTTGAAATCCGGGAGGAACAGATCACGGAAGCCAACCGGATCATTGAACGGGTGGCAGAGAAGCTGGATATTCCAGTCATTGACCTGCATTCATTTACCGAAGATCACCGGGAATGGTACCGGGACGGCGTGCATCCGAATGCAGAAGGAAACCGGAAGATAGCGGAATATATTTTTGATCATCTTAAGGAGCGCGTATGACACGGCTGAAACTGATTGCAAGTGATCTGGACGGCACACTTCTGCTGGACGGGGCACAGGAACTGAATGAAAACACATGCACGCTGATCCGGAAGCTGACAGATGCGGGCATTCTTTTCACGGCCGCATCAGGAAGGCAGTATGCAAACCTGCAGAGGCTGTTCGCACCGGTAAAGGATGAGATCGCATATATCTGTGAGAACGGATGCCTCAGTTTTTACCGGGATGAGTGCATCTGTTTTGAGCAGATGGATGAAAGCCTTGCACATGACCTGATCAGTGCGGTCAGTGAAAAGGAAGGCTGCGAGGTGCTGGTTTCGGGAAAGAAAACCAGCTGGATCTGTCCGAAGGACATGAGCTATTACCGGCATATGAAGGACGTTGTTCACAATCATGTGACTCTGACGGACGACCTTCATCATATTCCGGAACCGTATTTCAAAATATCGCTCTATCAGAAGGGCGGTCTGACTGATGTATCTGACTGGACGGAACGTTTTTCAGGCCGATGCAACGTAAGTGTCGGCGGTACGGAATGGCTGGACATGATGCCGGCAGGTGTCAGTAAGGCCACTGCATTTTCAGCTCTGCTGAAGAAACTGGATATCCGTGCAGAGGATACCGTTGTGATCGGTGACAATGAAAATGACCGGGAGATCCTGCAGGCGGCAGGAATACCGGCTGCCGTGCGCTCGGCCCGCAGCGATATAAAAAGTATCTGCCGTTATGAGACAGATACTGTGGAGAATCTTCTGGAAAAACTGATCGATGATCCGGATTTTCTTTTCCGTTGATTATTTCATGGCTTCCGCAGCCATCTGGAGTACGCCGCTCTGTGATTTACAGCCGGCTACGAATCCTGAAACATGGCAGAATATGGCATCACTGATGCCGGATACCTGCTGGAGTTCCTGACTGCGCAGACCGTACCAGCTTTTCGGAAGCGGCTTCCGGTAACTGGTTCTGTCATCGGAGTTTTCAAGGACACACTGGATATTCCAGCCGCCTCTGAGCGCCGGGGAGATGACATACCAGATATCCCTGGCCTTGGGATCAAAGTCCGACTGGCTGTATATAACGCCTTCCCAAGGGGCAAATTCATCCATGATCATAATGTGATTGGAGGAATATGCGATGCACTGCAGGACATAGTCCCTTGCGTCAAGGGAAGAAATAATGCTGTCAATCCTGTTCAGCAGAATATCCTTGGCAAAGCTTACAGCATCCATAAATGCATTGAAGTAGTCCATGGAGGAATTCCAGGGCGGGTTGAAGTCTTTAATCACCTGGGAAACGGACATCGCGGTCTTTGCCGTATAAATGATCTGTTTCTTCTGGTCGGCGGTGATATTGGGCATGGTTTCAAGCAGACCTGCCGCAGGGTCATAACCATTATCCGCCGCGTCAATTCCGAGAATCAGGGATGTTTCAAGTCTTCTGTATACCTGGCTGAAGTAGCGGGGCGGGCAGTCCAGTGCCTCCAGTACTTCTTCATAATACTTTTTCCAGACGAGGCCGAAGGCCGCATAGGGAATATCCGTTCCCGGATGTGTGCCGTTGGCTTCTTTGTTTTCGGGGGTATGATGGTCAAGTTCCCCGCCGCCGATATCATAGATGATCCAGCCGCCTTCCTGAGGCACGTCTGCATCACCGCCCCGGACAACATTGATATCTTCCGCCATCAGTGAAAACATGGCCGTAGCGAAGACTTCGTCCGCGTGGAACAGTCCGTCATGTGTAAATAAGTTAAGCGTTTTTCTCATTGTATTCCTCCTGATGCACAGTATTGACCAGATACCGGATGACTTCAGCCGGATATTTCCCGGCGGCTGTTTCCCCGGTAACCATGACGGATGAAGCACCGTCCAGAACCGCATTGTAGATATCGCTGACTTCCGCCCGTGTGGGTACGGGACTGTTCTCCATGGAGGCAAGCATCTGGGTGACCACCATAAACGGCCTTCCTGCTTCACGGCACCTGCGTGACAGATATTTCTGCACTGCCGGCAGCTCCCAGAGCGGGTAGGCATTGCCCAGGTCTCCTCTGGCAATGACAATTTCATCCGCTTCGGGGATCAGTTCGTCAATCATTCTGACGCCGTCACGGTTCTCGATCTTGGCAAATATCCGGATATCCGGAAGATTCAGCTCCCGGAGTGTCTTTCTCAGGCTGATCAGATCGTCAGCCGACCGTACAAACGGCAGCATGACTCCGTAAACGCCGTATCTCTCCGCCTGTTTCAGATTTTCTCTGTCTGCTTCAGTCAGCGTCGGAAGACGGAAGGTCTTTCCCGGTACAGCAAGCGATTTGCGTGAGGAAAGCATTCCGCCCCTTACAACCAGGGCATTCAGGAATGACGTTCCGCTTCCGCAGGCCCTGAGCAGGATCTTTCCGTCATCCAGCAGGATTTCGTCGCCGTCCCTGATTTCCTTCAGGATATCCGCGGATACGGGAAAATCTTTTCCGGGGACGGCAGTCTGACCGTCTTCAAGAAATACAGGCTCCTGCATCGGACCGATTCTGACTTCCGGCCCCTGCAGGTCAATCAGCAGCTTTGCACTGTCTCCGCCTGCCTGACGCATGAGGGAAATCATATGCTCCGCCTGAACAAGGGACATATGAGACAGGTTGAGACGCATGCCTGTCATGCCGAGATCAAACATCTGCTTCAGGGTTTTACTGTCGGCACAGGCAGGACCCAGTGTTCCGTAGATTTCTGTCATACCTGCAGTATAGCACGGGGACCTTCATGCAGGCTCTTTAAAAAGTACAGCCGGCATTCTTTTCAGAAGGGCATCATGGCTAAACGGGACGGAACTGTGTATACTGCTTTTATGGAAAATACGATCAGAATTCTTGAAGAAAACGGGATTACATATGAATGTATCCGGCATCCTGCCGTATATACGATCGCTGAGATGACGGAGCTTCATCTTCCGCATACGGAAACAGTCGCGAAAAATCTGTTCCTGCGGGATGACAAAAAGAGGAATTACTATCTCCTTACAGTCCGTCAGGATCTGCACGCGGACCTGAAGAAGATCAGGCAGTTTCTTGCATGCAGACCGCTCGGATTTGCATCGGAGGCAGACCTCGGTCATTATCTCGGGCTTTCCGCCGGTGAGGTCACCCCGCTCGGACTGCTGAATGATGCAGAGCGGAAGGTGACCCTGATCATGGATACGTATTTCAGGGACGGCATGATCGGTGTGCATCCGAATACCAATACAGCCACGGTATTTATGAAATGCAGTGACCTGACGGATCTGATTGCAAAGCGCGGAAACCGTGTCATATTCATGGATGCAGGCAGCGTGTGCGGCGGCGGACCCGCTTTGTAAAAATACAGGGCAGGTTCTTTTTTCGTTCGGGGGGAAATACCCGTATAATATATCCATGCATCTGCCCGGATTATTTAAAGAACACATGAAGGAACTGCTTCATGATGAATATGAGGATTATCTCGCTGCCATGGAGCGCAGTCCGTTCAGCGGTCTGCGTGTCAATACGCAGAAAATCAGCGTTGAGGATTTCCTGAAGATTTCCCCCTTTCATCTGACACCCGTCCCGTGGTGCACTGACGGCTTCACTTACAGCACAGAGGAAAGACCCGGAACGCATGCTTACTGGAATGCCGGCCTTTATTACCTGCAGGAACCGTCAGCCATGTGCCCGGCGGAGATTCTTCCGGTAAAGGAGGGAGACTGCATTCTGGATGCCTGCGCGGCACCGGGAGGCAAGAGCACAAAGCTGGGTGTCCGCCTGAATCATACGGGAATGCTTGTATGCAATGATCTGAGCAGCTCCCGGCAGGCTGCTTCAATGCGCAATATGGAGCGCTTCGGAATTGACCGTTCCTATATAACAGGTGAAAATGCCCTGGAACTGGCAGGAAGGTGCCGGGAATATTTTGACGCGGTTCTTCTGGATGCGCCGTGTTCCGGGGAAGGCATGTTCCGGAAGGATCCTTCCCTGATGAAGGCATGGAACGGGAACTCCAATGATGAATATTCGCAGCTGCAGAAACGACTCATTACTGCCTGCGCAGATATGCTGAAGCCGGGCGGCGTGATGGTGTACAGCACATGCACGTTCTCGGTAAAGGAGGATGAGGAAGTGATCCTGCATCTTCTGCAGGAGAGACCGCAGTTTCAGCTGCTTGATATTCCGGACGGACACGGTCTGTTCGCGCACGGCATTCTGCAGGGAACGGAAAAATGCGTGCGTCTGTATCCCCACCGTCTGAACGGGGAAGGGCATTTTGCGGCACTGCTGGGAAAAGGCGGCGGTGAAAGTGTGCAGACACCGGCAGCTGCGGCAGCATCGGAAAAGCTTCCGGATTTCTTTGAGCTTGTTTCAAAGGATTTCTCACGCAGCCGGATCGTCAGAAAAAAAGAGAAATTCTATGCACTCCCGGACATTCTGCCTCCGGTAAATAATCTGCGTTCCCTGCGGACGGGACTGTATCTCGGGGAAGAAAAAAGGAACGGCTTCGAGCCGTCCCAGGCACTGGCAATGGCACTCAGGGAGAGTGAATTTGCCAATACCGTATCTTTTGAAAGCAGTGATATCAGAGTCGAAAAGTACCTCCGGGGTGAAACCGTCAAAGCGGATACTCCGGTAAAAGGCTGGGTGCTGGTATGCGTTGATCATTTCCCGCTCGGCTTTGCAAAAGCATCAGGAGGCGTCCTGAAAAACAAAATCGATCCGGGCTGGAGAAAAATCTGAACCGAAAGCCGGTCTCCTTCACTCAGATGCGCTGACTGCGTCTGACTGCATCCAGGAGCTCCCTGGCTTTTTTTGCGTCTTCGGGATCTGCATGATCATTATACCGGGCATTCTGATAGATTCCGGTCAGCTGTTCTGCGGCTTTTGTTTCGGATGAGACAAGCGAGGCCGCAGTCAGGGCATCCGAACTGGTCAGCGAAGGACGGATCAGCATTCCCCGGTCGCGGCAGTACCTGAGAAAAGCTCTGTATGTTTTCCGGATCTGCCTGACGGAGGCAGAGTGCCGCAGCGGTTTTCTGACAAGTTCCTCATGACTGATCCGGACGGTATCCGCCCCGCCTGTATTCCTGCGGTTCTCCCGTGACTTCATCATCTTTCTGAAAAAGAAGAAGACAGCGGCAGCCGCAGCCGCAATAAGAATGACATAGAAAATCCACGGGCTGTGCCGGGCAGTATCCTGCAGCTGCTGAAGCTCTTCGCTGCTTTCAAACATTTCGCTGAGGTCATTCAGCTGAAGCGGTTCCTTCGGATTCAGCGAAACGGAAGGGAAAACTGCCTTGATGAGCAGAACAAAACCGTAGAAAACATATGCGGCTGCGTATGCCGCAAACTGCAGAACGGGGACAACAATATACAGCCAGACTGTCAGAAAAATCCCTGCGGCTGCGGACAGCACAGGTCTGGAGGTGAGCAGAAGGGAAACCAGGCATACAGCTGCGACAGACAGCAGGTTGATAAGCTGATACCGCTTCTGCAGATATACATCAGGGTCATGCCGCAGCATGCGCAGGACGGTGACGGAACTCAGCAGTGCACAGGCTGCACAGGGTGCACACACGGACGTGATCAAACTGCCCTTTGATGCAAACAGGCAGACCAGTACGGGAACAGGCAGTGCCCGCGCAAGCATCCTGAGGTTTTCCCGCAGCCTTCCCGCAGAAACGGAATACATTCCTTTAAAAGCGGTATATGCAGCATAAAGACAGGCGGGAATCAGAACAACATAATCCGGCAGGGCAAGCCCGGGAAAAAAGAGAGCGGCAAAGGCCAGCGCACTGATGCAGGTGCGTGCTGCGCGGCTGTTCTGCTTCAGTGCAGACAGTCCGAAACAGACTGCCGGCAGAGGCAGCACAGTAAGAAACGCATGAGATCCGAAACAGGCGGCAATGGTTCCGGCAAGTGCAGACCATACGGAGATATCCGCCAGCATCCCCAGAATAATAATGCCTGTCATAGTGTTTCACCTGCCCTGATCAGACACACGGAGCCTCTCTGCCGCAGCAGGGCAAGCTCTTTTGAAGCGTCAAGTTCATTGCCGGGTGTTATGACAATGACACCGCTGAGCTCTCTGTTTTCCTCCAGTTTCTCCTGCAGGAGGCGGGATGCCGGCACGGTTTTCAGGAAGACGGCTCTTCCCAGATATTCCAGCACGGCATTGAAATGACCGGGTCCGAGTCCCTCCTCCAGGGGAGCGGACATGGTTCCGGAAACTGCGGCATTTGCGGAAAGAATGTAGCGGATACGCTTTTCCTCAAGCTTCCGGCATACGGTCCGGCAGACGGACAGCGTCTGTTCAAACACTTTTTCACTGCAGAAAGATTCAATGCTGAGGATTACGGATACCGCCGGCTGGGCAGTATGGTCATACTGCCTGACCATAATCTCATGATTCCTGGCGGTCTGTTTCCAGTCGATGGCTTTCATCGGCTCCCTGCCGGTATATTCACGGTATCCGGTGGAAATAACGGGGTCTTCATAAAGGAAGCGCCGTACGGAAACATCTCCGATAAAACCTCCGAATACTTCCGGGAGAGCATTTTCGGATGCTTCTTCGGGAACAATGATAATTTCCCTGAAATAACCGCGCCGGGTAACTGTTTCGTCAAAACCGAAAAAATCACCTGTCTTCAGAACCAGTTCATTCAGCAGATATCTGCCCCTGGAACTGACGGATACAGGCACACGGAACTGTATTTCCTGAAACGGCTTCAGCCAGGCTGAAAAGGAAGCCTGATACAGGCCGCTGTATGTTTTTCCGGTATGTTCCTTCGTCTTCGGTTCCATGTTGGTGCAGAAATCCTCCGTCAGCCTGAGATAGGGAATATACCAGCGTGAACGGTTTTCTGCGGAAAGCACCAGATTGAATTCCGTACCGGGTTCGGCAAGATTTACGGACGGCATGTGATCCGTGACGATCCATTCCGGAACACGCGAAAGAAACCTTCTCTGAAGGATCAGTGCAGCCAGAAGGAATGCGGCGGAAAACAGCAGGATCATAGCTTCTCCAGCGGTACCTGAATATTGCGGATGATGCCGTTGATAAAGTTTTCCGCACTGTCAGCTTTATGACCGGCGGTTCCGCTGACTCTGTGGGAAAGAACGGGAACGGCCAGAGCCTGTACATCCTCGGGCATGACATATGTTCTGCCTGAAAGCGCCGCCCTGGCCTGGCAGGCACGGTATATAGCCTGTGCTCCGCGGGTGGAGACGCCTCTGATAAAATTGTTTTCTTTTCTTGTGGCTTCGATCAGAGCCATGATGTATTCAAGCACGTCATCACTGACAGCGGCTTCCGTATAGTGCTTCTGTGCATATGTATAGGATTCTCTGTCTGCAGTCTGCTTCAGACTGTCAATGATATCCAGCGTGCTGCCTCTGGAAATGACCTGCTTTTCCTGATTGTGCGTCATATAACCCAGGGAGAGCCGCATGAAGAACCGGTCCATCTGGGCATCGGGAAGGGGAAATGTGCCGTAGGACTCCAGGGGGTTCTGGGTTGCCATGACCATAAACGGCTCATCGAGTTTCATGGTTGTGCCGTCTGCGGTAATCTGCCGTTCCTCCATGGCTTCAAGAAGCGCCGACTGTGTTCTGGGGGTGGCGCGGTTGATTTCGTCAGCCAGCACAATATTAGAGAACAGAGGACCTCTGCGGAATTCAAATTCCCCGGTTTTCTGATTATAGAACTGAATGCCCGTCAGATCCGACGGCATCAGGTCGGGAGTGAACTGGATGCGGCGGAAATCAGCACCGATTGTTTTTGCGAATGCTCTCAGCAGCATGGTCTTTCCGGTGCCGGGAATATCTTCCAGCAGTACATGGCCGCCGCAGATAAAGCAGATCAGCACATTTTCAATGACGCTGTCCTTTCCGACGATTACCTTCGAGCAGTTTTCCACTGTCTTCTTCTTTAATTCGGAAAACACTTTTACATCCATAAGCAGTCCTCCCGTTACAGTAATAAAGTATAAATGATATCCCGGAAAATCGGAAACGCAGAGAAACATCACCGGAAAAGAAAATCCATGGGGCATGCCCATGGATTTACTGTTTTTTCTGAAGCTTTTCTGCAAGACTCTTCAGCAGATTCATCTTTTTTCCGGCTCCGGCAGGAAAGTTTCTGCCGTAGGGATAATGACGGAAGAAGCACAGCAGAAGAAGGATGACGGTCAGGGCAAAGCATTCCTTTCCGTATGCGAACCACGCCGGAAACAGAAACAGGAAGGGGATCATTACTCCGGCCAGGGAAAGATATCCGCTGACCAGCGCCGTGATCAGTCCGCCGGCAAGGGCAGCCAGACCGTAAAGCGGCGAAAAGACAAACAGGGCAAGGCCTGAAGTCGCGACTGCTTTCCCTCCTCTGAAATGATTCCAGAACGGCAGGCAGTGTCCGAAGGAAGCACCGAGACCTGCATAATACAGGATGATGCGGCCTTCGTCCGGAAACAGCAGATACGACAGAGCCATGGCAATGCCGCATTTAGCGAGGTCACCGATCAGCACAATGATACCGGCTTTAAAGCCGAGATGACTCATGATATTGGCCATTCCGGGATTTCCCGAACCGCCGAGCTGCGAAGCCGGCTTATGCGCAACAGCACGCGAAACGATCTCACCCGTGAGAATGCTTCCGATCAGATAAGACAGTGCGAATGCTGCGATTTTATGCATAACTGACATAGCTTTATTTTAGTACCTTTCCGGAATATGGAAATAGGATATGCCCTCATTCCGCACTTATGCGGTACGGAGGCTATTCAAACTGTGCGGAATACATCTGATAATAGAATCCTTTTGCTTTCATCAGTGATTCGTGGGTTCCCTGTTCCACGACATCACCGTGATTGAGCACCAGAATCAGATCGGCATTCTGTATTGTGGACAGCCGGTGCGCAATGACAAAGCATGTTTTGTCTTTCATAAGTCTGCGCATTGCCTTCTGAATCTGCTTTTCGGTATTTGTATCAACATTGGATGTCGCTTCATCCAGTATCAGCATTCTGGCATCATAGAGCATTGCCCTGGCAATGGTGAGAAGCTGCTTCTGACCTTTGGAGATATTTCCTCCGTCTTCGGAAATGACGGTCTGATATCCCTGCGGAAGACGCATGATGAAGGGATGGATGTGGGCTGCCCTGGCAGCTGCCACAATTTCGTCCATGGTGGCATTTTCCTTTCCGTAGGCAATGTTGTCGAAGATCGTTCCCTGGAATACCCATGTATCCTGAAGCACCATTGCATAGGAGGAGCGCAGGCTTTTGCGGGTATAGTTCCGGATGTCGTTTCCCTCCACTTTGATACTGCCGGCATCGGGATCATAGAAGCGCATCAGCAGGTTGATGATGGTTGTCTTGCCGGCGCCGGTCGGTCCGACAATGGCAATCAGCTTTCCTGCATCGGCCTTCATGGAAAGATCATGGATGATCGTTCTGTCTTTGTCGTATCCGAAGCTGACATGCTCAAGCTCGACATTGCCTTTGACATCTGTCAGTTCCGATGCATTCTCCCGGTCCTTCAGTTCCTCTTCCGCATCAAGCAGGGAGAATACGCGCTCGCTTGCGGCAAGTGCCGAGAACAGTTCGTTGATGATGTTGGCAATCTCGTTGATCGGTCCGGAGAATTTTCTTGAGTAAAGGACGAAGGAGGAGATACTGCCGAGGGTGATGATGTTTTTCATATACAGCAGGGAGCCGACCATGGCAATCAGGCCGAGACCGATGTTGTTGATGGAGCCGACCGACGGTCCGATTGTTGC
>JAILGV010000091.1 GCA_024696355.1 Solobacterium sp. | reverse complement strand
TGAGGATCCCTGGCTGGATAAGAACCTGCTTGTCAGGGACACATTTATTCAGCTGAATGACCCGGGGTTTGCATATGTTTATGATCAGATTGAAGGTCTCGGACATGTATGGGAATTCTGGGATGAGGAGATTCTGAGATTCCTGGAATATACCGGGGATCCCGTGAAATCACAGGAATAGACAATTTACGGAGAAAAGCTCTGATGATGAGTCAGGGCTTTTTAATGTATTTTTATTTTCTTCATCAAATCTTAAAGAGTTCAGATGTTTCTTTTTAAACAACAGACGGTTTACCATAAATGCAGATAAAGGGGGAGAAAAGCAATGCCTAACATTTTGATCTGTGACGACGAAAAAGACATCGTCAACGCCCTGAAAATATATCTGTCGGATCCCGACTATACACTCTTTGAAGCATATAACGGGAAGGAAGCAGTGGACATACTTGAGCATGAGGAAATTCATCTCATTCTGCTGGATATCATGATGCCGGTCATGGACGGTATTTCGGCCATGGCAAAGATCAGGGAAACGAGCAACGTTCCCATCATTATACTGAGTGCCAAGAGTGAGGATACGGACAAAATACTGGGTCTGAATGTCGGGGCTGATGACTATATAACAAAGCCGTTCAATCCGCTGGAAGTTACGGCAAGGGTAAAGTCCCAGCTCAGAAGATACCTGAGATTCGGCGGCGGTTCAAAACAGCCGGAAGTATATGAAATCGGCGGTATTGAGCTGAATGACATGACAAAGGAAGTTACGGCAGACGGTGAGCCGATATCCCTGACACCGAAAGAGTATGAGATTCTGAAGCTTCTCATGTCAAACCCGGACCGGGTATATTCTCCGAAAGAGATCTACAGCATCGTATGGAAGGAAAAACCGTTCGGGGCTGATAATACCGTGGCGGTGCATATCCGACATATCCGGGAGAAGATTGAAATCAATCCTGCCGAGCCGCGCTACATCAAAGTGGTCTTCGGACAGGGATACAAAATGGAAGGGGGAAAAAGATCATGAAGAATTTTATCCGCTCAACAGCCGGAAAAACAATCCTGTTCATAATCTGCATTATATCGTTCTGCATCTTTGCCGGAAGCATGGCCGCCTCAGCAATCCTGCTGCAGGACGACCTGGACTTCTATACAAGATCGGAAGAGGATATCCGCAGGGAATATCTGGCCGACAGTGTCCGGGGATACGGATATGATTATATCTGGAGTGCACTTCAGAATGACAGAGAATACGGATCCGGAAATATTTACCGAATTAAAGATTCAGCCGGGACAACGGTCTTTGAATCAGCCGGTGCAGCCGGAGTAAAAAAATGGGACTATACATGTTCCTACAACGTCATCAGAGATGGCGAAAACATTACGGAGATCAGTTACATGTTTGCGCCGGGTTATACAGGACCGGAAGGAACTCAGACTGAACAGTACACAGTTGAATTAAATTTTCCGGAAGGATCAGCCGCAGCCGGCAAGCTTGAGCTGCTCGGCAGGGTTATTCATATTGCATGGGTAATGCGATATACCGTATTTGCGGTCCTTGCGGCTTCTCTTCTGATTACAATCTGTTCGTTTGTGGCACTGATGAGCGCTTCCGGACGCAGACCTGATACAGAGGAAATCTGTCCGGGGCCGCTGAACAGAATCCCGTTTGATCTTTTGACAGTCGGATGCATGGGCATCGGAATCCTGGCAGTGCCGATTGCGGATGAAATTGTCAGAGACACTGATTATGTAACATTTCTCATTGCCGGCATGCTCTGCGTGGCAGGTCTGAATGTGCTGCTCGGCCTCTGCATGAGTGCTTCAGCAAGGATCAAGCAGCGCACGTTCATAAAAAACACCGTCATATTCATGTGCCTGAAATGGTGCTGGAACGTTCTGTGCTGGTTCTGGGGACTGCTCGTCCGTCTGCATAACTTTAATATGACGCTGATCAGGAATATGCCGCTGGTGAGCAAGGCGGTTCTGGCAGTCCTGGGCCTGTCCTTTGCCGAGATGGTGGCGCTTCTTGCGGCAGGCAGTAATAATGAAAGAATAATGATCATGTTCTTCCTCGAAAAAATAATCCTGATTCCCTGCTTTATATACTTTGTGCTCTGCCTGCGCAGACTGCAGGCAGGAGGTGCTGCCCTGGCGGCAGGTGATCTTGCGTATCAGACGGATACCAGAGGAATGTTCTGGGACCTGAGAAAACACGGGGACAATCTGAACAGCATTGCCAGAGGCATGGCGGTTGCGGTTGATGAGCGTACGAAAAGCGAGCGGATGAAGGCGCAGCTGATTACCAACGTATCGCATGACATCAAGACGCCCCTGACATCAATCATCAATTATGCCTCGCTGATTTCCCAGGAACCGGCGGAAAATGAAAAGATCAAAGAATATTCCGAAGTTCTGGTGAGACAGTCCGTGAAGCTGAAGCGGCTGCTGGAGGATCTCGTGGAAGCTTCCAGAGCTTCCTCAGGAAACATGGAAGTGAGTATGGCACCGTGTGATGCATCCGTGTTTATCACACAGGCTGCCGGTGAATATGAGGAAAAACTGAATGCTTCCCAGCTGACGCTGATCACAAAGCATCCGGAGAAGAAGATTATGATTATGGCTGACGGCCGCAGGATGTGGAGAATCTTCGACAACCTGATGAACAATATATGCAAATATGCACAGCCCGGCACCCGTGTCTATCTGACCCTGGAAGAGGACGCAGGGAATGCCGTCATAACTTTTAAAAATACATCCAGGGATGAACTTGATATGAGTGAGGAAGAGCTGCTGGAGCGCTTCACAAGAGGCGATGCATCACGAAATACGGAGGGCAACGGACTGGGACTGTCCATTGCCAGAAGCATGGCGGAACTGCAGAACGGGACACTGAGAGTTTTCACTGACGGTGATCTGTTCAAGGCGGTCCTCACATTCCCGGCTGTTATGTAAAGATGGCATCCGCAAATATTGGCAAAGCGTAATAATTCGTGCATAATACAGGAGAAGGACAATAGCTGAAACGACAGGAATATGTACAGACTGCTTCTGATGATCAAAAATATGAAACTCTATATCCTGAACCCGCATTTCATGATCTGTTTCGGGATATCATGGCTGATTACCAACGGCTGGGCTTATATCGGCGCCGCAGCCGGACACTTCCTGAAAGCGGAATGGCTGACGGGTGTCTCTTCGGCATGGCTGGCCTTTCTCTGGCTTCCCTTTACACCTGAGAAGCTGATCACTCTGATGATTTCAGTTGTGCTGCTGAGGCTTCTGTTTCCGCATGATCAGAAGACAATGAAGGTATTGTCTGCAATGCGGGAAAAGCTGAAAAGGAAGAGCGGAACAATACTTGAAACAGACCCCGAAAACTGATTTTCGGGGTTTTCATTTCTTTCCCGTGTTCTTCGGATATACTTAAGGAGAACAATCAGTGAGAGGAAAGTTATATGGAGATTATTATTGCCAGCGGAAACCGCGGAAAAATCAGTGAGTACAAAAACATTCTTGAGCCGCTCGGATTCGAAGTGTTCTCACAGAAGGAAAAAAACGCGGACGTTGAGGCAGAGGAAACAGCAGATACATTCGAAGGCAATGCAGTTCTGAAAGCACAGGCTGTGTATGATATCGTGCACTGCTGCGTGCTTTCCGACGACAGCGGGCTGGAAGTGGAGGCGCTGAACAATGAACCGGGCCTTTATTCCGCCAGATACAAGGGACTGAAAACAGAAGAGGAAAGACGGAATGCCATCCTGCAGGGACTGGAGGGTAAAGAAAACCGGAATGCCCGGTTTGTCTGCTGCATCTGCTTTATGGATGAAAACGGAGAGCCGCATCTGTTCAAGGGAATATGGAAAGGAGTAATTGCCGAAAAGGCAGAGGGGACAAACGGCTTCGGCTATGATCCGATCTTCATTTCCGAAGACGCTGACGGTCATACAACGGCAAGTCTGCCGATCAGTTTCAAGGAAACGTATTCCCACCGTGCAAAGGCAGTGCGGATGCTGACGGAATATCTTAAGAACAGATAATGAAAAAGTGCCCTGACCGGGCACTTTGCTTTTATTCGAAGCTTGATATTCCGAATGTATTTACGATTGCGTCAACTTTGATGCCTTTTTTGCAGAGCGGGCATTCATGATAAGGCATGCTCTGATAGTCGCTCATCATGTATTTTGTGCTGAATACGCTGTGAACCGGATATCCTGCACATTCGTCCACGGATGCAAAGATGGAACATACGCCGACCGGTGTTCCGCCGTAATAATTGACAGCCTCAATGCCGCCCTGCACTGTGTATCCGGTTGTAATGGATGCAGCAAGGATCAGGACATGCTTTTCGAAAATCATCGGCTTTGTGTTGTCACGGAAAATCAGCTGGCTTCCTGTTGTATGTTCAGGAGTTACAACGTAGATGGTGTTGTGCACATTGATGCTGCGGAAACCGCTCTTTGTCAGTTCGCTTGCCATGCATGCACCGATGACCTCCGTGCCGTCAAGACAAAGAATTGTGTCGATGATCGTATTGTTTTTGAACTTGGCTGCCAGCAGTCTTGCGGCTTCTTTTGCCTCGGAAAGTCTGTGCTTTGTCATAGTCAGGTCAACATAGTAGTTGATGTGGCTGTGACTGGTCGCAAAATGACCTTTGGCAAAGCGGAGCTTTAATGAACTGTTGGGATTCGGATATTCTTTGATTTCAATAGCCATTGCAGCAATCTCCTTTTATATATGTTATCTGTAACCATTGTAACAATTTTCAGCAGACTTCCGTCAAAAAATGTGTTAATTTGTAAAATTATTTTCTGAATATGATGTCAGTCATTTATTCAGATTCTTTTTTTGACCGTATGAAGAAATGATAAGATTGATATATCAAACAAACGGACAGAGGAGAAATCATCATGAAAATTGTACTTGATCATGTGACCAAGATATATCCGGGACGTGTAAAGGGAAGTCCGGAAGTCAGGGCTGTCAGTGATTTTAATTTTGAGATTCCGGACGGAAAACTGATCGGTCTGCTGGGACCGTCCGGATGCGGGAAAAGTACGACGCTGAATATGATCTGCGGTCTGGAGGCTCCCACTTCGGGAAGAGTGTTTTTCGGTGAAGATGACGTAACGGACCTTCCCCCGGAAAACAGAGGCGTGGGCATGGTCTTCCAGAGCTATGCGCTTTATCCGCATCTGACGGTGAGACAGAATATTATGTTCCCGCTTGAGAATCTGAAGGGCAGTGAAAAGCTGTCAAAGGAAGTCATGCGTGAGAAAGCCGAGGAGGCAGCGCGCCTGGTTCAGATAGACAAGCTGCTTGACAGAAAACCCGGTGAGCTTTCCGGAGGCCAGCAGCAGCGTGTAGCTATTGCCAGGGCACTGGTCAAACGGCCGCGTGTTCTTCTGCTGGATGAGCCGCTGTCCAATCTGGATGCCCGTCTGAGGCTTCAGACAAGGGAGGAAATCCGCAGGATCCAGGTGGAGACGGGTATTACAACGGTTTTTGTCACGCATGATCAGGAAGAGGCAATGAGCATTTCCGATCAGATCGTTGTGATGTCGGCCGGCGTTCTGCAGCAGATCGGAGCACCGCAGAAAGTATATGATGATCCCGTCAATCTGTTTGTCGCAAAATTCCTCGGAACACCTGCAATCAATGTGTTTATGGGAAAAGTCAGGAACGAAATGCTCTGGATCGGTGACGAAGCCGTGCTTCAGGTAAAAGGCGTGGAAGACAGAAATGTTTATGCCGGAATCCGTCCGGAGGGATTTACTCTGCAGGAGGACGGCCCGCTCAGCCTGAAGCTTGTCAGAATCGAAGTCATGGGAAGGGATACCAGCGTCATTTCCACGCACGGTGCCTGTGAAGGCACAACAGTGCGTTCGATTGTTCCGTCCGATGCAAAAATCAATAATAACGGCGGATATGTGAGGTTTGCGCTGAAGCCGTATAAAGTCCATCTGTTTGATACAACGACCAAGGAAAGAATTTACTTCGGTGCACAGGAGGAATAGTCATGGATAAGGAAAATCCCAAGGCCTGGCTGTATCTTCTGCCTGCGCTGATCTTTCTCGGCATCTTCATGGTATATCCGCTGTTCGACGTTTTGGTTTATTCGGTGGAGGAGGGATATAATTCCGCTTCACAGACATTCTTCGGCGTCGGTATGTACAACTATGCCTATGTTCTGCGTGATCCTTATTTTCTGCAGGCACTGAAGAATACATTCATTCTGGTTATCATTACGGTCCCGCTGTCCACAGGACTGGCGCTTCTGATTTCCCTGGGCCTGAATTCAATCACAAAACTGAAGGAATTCTTCCAGACGGTATTCTTTCTGCCGTATGTAACAAATACACTGGCTGTCGGACTTGTCTTTATGATTCTGTTCAAGAAGACACCGTATTCCGACGGGTTCATCAATCTGCTGATCAGCTTTTTCGGCGGCAGCACGGTGGACTTTATTGAAGGACCCTACTGGGCAAAGATGTTTGTCATGTGCTTCTATACGGTATGGGTTGTGCTTCCGTTCAAGATTCTGATCCTGACGAGTGCGCTCGCCTCCGTGGACCCTGTTCTTTATAAGGCGGCCAAAGTTGACGGGGCATCACGGATGAGAATTTTCACGAAGATTACGCTTCCCATGATTTCACCGATGATCTTCTATCTGATCATTACCGGATTTATCGGTGCGTTCAAAGCATATTCCGACGAAGTTGCCATTTTCGGCACAAATCTGAATGCGGCTGGAATGAATACGATTGTCGGCTTTGTATATGACATGCTGTACGGAGACAGCGGCGGATTCCCGTCATATGCTTCGGCAGCCGCTCTGATTCTGTTCGTGATTGTCCTTACGATCACTGTGATCAATCTTCTGGTCAGCGGGAAGAACTCCCGTTATTCATGAGGTGGAATATGTCAGTGAGTCAGTTTGAAAAAATTGAAAAAAAAGACAGGGTATCCAGAAGAGTGCGCACGGGCATTACGTATTTTCTGCTTGCGGTCTGGGGCTTCATCGTACTGTTTCCTTTTTACTGGATGATTCTGACCTCCGTGAAAAGCTACAGTGCCTATAATTCCGAATACATTCCGAAGCTTTATACGCTTTCGCCGACGATGCAGAACTACAGGGATGCCTTTACGGCAGTTCCGCTGGCACGTTATTTCGGAAATACACTGATCTTCACCCTGATCACAACAGGCGTTATGCTTGCGGTTACTGTTCTTGCGGCATATGCCTTTGCAAGGCTGAAATTCCGCGGGAAAAACCTGCTGTTTACGATGTTTCTTGCCCTGATGATGATTCCCAATGAGCTTGTCATTATCACCAACTTTGTGACCATCACCAACTGGAACATGCGCAATACGTTTATCGGTCTGATTCTTCCGAGCGTCACATCCGTATTTTATATCTATCTGCTGAAGGAGAATTTTGAGCAGGTTCCGGATGAACTGTACAAGGCGGCCAAGGTGGACGGAACTTCGGATCTGAAGTATCTCTGGAAAGTGCTTCTGCCGATCTGTCAGCCGACGATTGTCACTATCACGATTCTGAAGATTATTGAATGCTGGAACTCTTATGTATGGCCGAGACTGATTACCGATGATGCCGCATATTTCCTTGTTTCCAACGGAATTCAGGAGATCAGGGAGAATGGCTTCGGAAGGGAAAACATCCCGGCAATGATGGCTGCCGTCGTAGTCATTTCCATTCCCCTGATCATTCTTTTCCTGATTTTCCACAAGAAAATCATGGCCGGTGTTTCCAGAGGAGGGACAAAGGGATCATGAAGAAACTGCTTGTGTTATGCATGACGGTCTGCACTGTCCTGCTCGGAGGCTGTCACGGTTCAAGAGGGCTTGAAGCGTTTGCGGTGCCCGATCAGTTTGACGAATCCCGTCCGCATGAGATTACTTTCTGGGCAAAAAACGACACAAACAAAACCCAGACCGGGATTTATGAAAAGGCAATCAGAGATTTTGAAGCTCTGTATCCGAATGTTAAGGTAAATCTGCGTCTGTATACGGATTACGGCAGAATCTACAATGATGTAATCACCAATATTGCGACGGGAACGACACCGAATGTGTGCATTACGTATCCTGACCATATCGCAACATATATGACCGGAGTCAATACGGTTGTCCCCCTGGATGATCTGATGGCGGATGAAGAATACGGCCTCGGCGGTTCCGTACTGAAATACGACGGACCGAAAAAGGAGGAAATCGTCCCTCAGTTTCTTGAGGAATGCATTGTAGGAGATGCATATTATGCACTTCCCTACATGCGCTCAACGGAAGCACTCTATATCAATAAGACTTACGTTGAAAAACTCGGATATGAAGTTCCGGACACAGTGACATGGGACTTTATGTTTGAGGTGGCTGAGGCGGCGACGGCGAAAGATTCCTCGGGAAACTTCAAAGTCAACGGGCAGAAGGTCATGATCCCGATCATCTACAAATCCACGGACAATATGATGATCCAGATGCTGAAGCAGAAGGGCGCGGGATATTCCGACAGTGACGGAACCATTGAGATTTTCAATGACACGACGAAGGAACTGCTGCATACCGTGGCCGAACACGCCGCAACCGGTGCCTTCTCGACATTTAAGATTTCCAGTTACCCGGCGAATTTCCTGAATGCGGGCCAGTGCCTGTTTGCCATCGATTCCACAGCCGGAGCGACATGGATGGGTTCCCATGCACCTCTGTCTGACATCAGCGCAGATAAGTTTGTTGAGTTTGAAACAGCGGTGCGCATGGTTCCCCAGTTTGATCCTTCTGAACCGCAGATGATCTCCCAGGGACCTTCACTGTGCATCTTCAACAAGAATGATCCGCAGGAAGTTCTTGCATCATGGCTGTTTGCACAGTATCTGATTACCAACGAAGTGCAGATTGCCTACGCTCAGACGGAAGGATATGTTCCCGTAACACTGAAGGCACAGAACTCGGATGTTTACAGACAATATCTTGCGGACAGGGGAACGGACAGCAGCCTGCACTATGATATCAAGATTGAAGCGTCGCAGCTTCTTCTGGACCATGCCGCAGACACCTTTACGACACCGGTGTTCAACGGATCGGCATCTCTGAGAGACGC
>JAILGV010000052.1 GCA_024696355.1 Solobacterium sp. | reverse complement strand
GGCAATTCCCACCCGGTCACAATCCGGATCGGTTGCCAGCAGAAGATCCGCATGATTCTCCTCTGCATAACGGATTCCCAGTTCCATCGCCTCCCGGATTTCCGGATTGGGATACGGACACGTCGGGAAATTCCCGTCCGGTTCCTCCTGTTCCCTGACAACGGTAATATTTGTATATCCGCTTTCCTTCAGCGTACGGATGACCGGCTTCAGTCCGGTCCCGTTCAGCGGTGAGTAAACGATGGAAACATTTTTATCCACCGGTGCATCACCCAGAAGCGACTGTTTCTTTACTTCCTCCACAAAATCCGTATAAACGTCTTCACCGATGTATTCAATCATTCCGCTGTTCAGGCCGTCCTGAAAGGAAGCCTTTCTGACGTCATGAAATACATCAAGTTTTTCAATCTCATTCAGGATCTTTGCCGCAGCCTCTGTCGTAATCTGGCATCCGTCACTGCCGTACACCTTGTATCCGTTGTATTTTGAGGGATTGTGGCTGGCTGTCACCATAATTCCGGCTGCGCAGCCAAGCTTTCTGACCGCATAGGAAAGACACGGTGTCGGCATCAGCTGCCTGTAGATAAAGACACGGATCCCGTTTGCCGCAAAAACAGCCGAAGCTGTTTCCGCAAACAGCAGGGAATTGATGCGTGAGTCATAAGATACCGCGATTCTTCTTTGATCCAGCGGATACTGCGCCAGAATATAATCCGCCAGACCCTGGGATGCTTTGGCCACGGTATAGATATTCATCCGGTTCGTGCCGGCGCCGATCACCCCGCGCAGACCGCCTGTACCGAACGCAAGATCCCTGTAGAAGGCATCTTCAATCCCTGCCTCATCCATGGCTTTCAGTTCTTTGGCAAGTGCTTCATCATCCGCACAGGCACGCCATCTTTCATATTCTTTTCTGTAATCTGTCATATTCTTCCCCTTCAGCAGCATATTCTCAGCAGTTCCGCTTTTCCTTCGAGATGCATTTCCTCGGAATCTGCCGGAAGGAAGATGCACTGTCCTTTTTCAAACGGAAGCTGATCCGTCCCCTTCAGGACACCGCTTCCGCCGATGCATAATAAAACTTCAAAAGAATTGGATCCCGTCCTTACGGGAATGATTCCCTCCGCACTGTTGATCAGAATCCGCTCCACCTGGAAGTATTTGCATCTGCCCAGCAGTTCGGAAGCGTATCCCTTCCTGTATTTCAGAACACGCATCGGCTGTCTCGGTTCACCGGAAAACTTCATATCCATGACCTCCATTGCCCTGTCAATATGAAGCTGTCTGGGATTTCCGTTTTTATCCTTTCTGTCATAGTCATACAGACGGTATGTCAGATTGGAACTCTCCTGTATTTCCGCAACCAGGACGCCTTCACCGATGGCATGCACGGTTCCCGCCTTCACGAAGAAAACATCATCTTTCATGACATTCACTTTCTGAAGATGTTTTTCTATAGTTTTATTTTCCAGGCTTTCAAGAACTTCCTGCGGCGTCATGTCATGTGCGAAACCGTAAACAAGCTTCGCTCCCTGACATGCGTCGAGCACATACCACAGCTCACTCTTGCCGAGTGAATTCTCATATTTCAGCGCATAGTCATCATCCGGATGCACCTGCACGGAAAGATCCTTCTGAGCATCAATGAGCTTGACCAGAATCGGCAGTTCATCCTTTGTGTGAGGATGTGTTCCGATATATTCCGGATGGGCATGCAGAACTTCGGTCAGGGTTTTTCCCTTTTCACTTCCCGAGTCCACAATGCTTGCCCCGTCCGGATGCGTGGAGCACTCCCATGTCTCGGCCAGCGGAACCATGGTGCTGTCCTTGTGAAAATCCTTTTTCAGCCTTTCACCGCCCCAGAGATAATCCTTGCAGGCCGGCCTTAAAAGAAACGGTTTATTCATCAAGTTTGTATTTCACCTTATCGTTGCGGTCAATATCCCTGCCCAGCTGCACTTCAATCATTTTCAGTTCCGTATCGGCGAAAACCGTATGCTTGCAGCCGGCAGCCATGGTAATCACATCTCCTGCCTTCACCGGCTGTTCCATGCCGTCCACAACCGTGCGTCCTCTTCCCGAAATAACCGTCCACACTTCGTCACGGCGGTTATGACTGTGATAGTTCATGGAATGTCCCGGGTTCAGTGTAATCTTGATCGTCATGGATTCATCCTCTACATCAAGGACCAGATAGCTTCCCCAGCTCTTTTCCGCAAACATGACCTGATCATCAAATTTATCCACAAACGGCTTGATGTAGGAAGACTGTTCCTTGTCTGATACCAGAATTCCCTCGGGACTTGCAGATACCACCACGTCCTTCAGTCCCATGCAGAGAATCGGCACGTCCAGGCTGTTCAGTACATGGACATTCTCACAGGTCTGATTCAGCACGGCATCTCCGACCACATTCTCATTCATCGCCTCGGTCAGAGTATTCCAGGTACCCAGGTCCTTCCAGTCACCGGAAAAACGCATAACCCGGATATTGTTTTCTTTTTCAACCACTGCATAGTCAAAGGAAATCTTTGTCAGTGTTTCATACTTTCCGTAAAGATCGCTGTAGTCTTTGAAGTCAATCAGTTCGTGTGCCCTCTGAAGCACATATCCGGCTTTGTATGCAAATACGCCGCCGTTCCACAGGGCACCCTGTGCGATGTATCCGGCAGCCGTCTCTGCATCCGGCTTTTCCCTGAATGTCACAACCCTGCTGACATCGTTTTTGTCTTCGGGAATGATATATCCGTATTTTTCACTCGGATATGTAGGTTCGATGCCCATCAGCGTCAGATTGCTTATGCCTTCGCCTGCCAGCTGATCAAGCTTCTTCAGAGCTTCAAAATAATCGGCATTTACATACGGGTCAACCGGGCAGACAACGACCGTTTCATCTTCGGAAACACCCTGCACATCATGAAGATAGCTTGTCGCAAGCGCAATTGCAGGAAAGGTATCCCTGCGGCAGGGCTCGACGGAAATTCCGATATCCTCCCCCAGCTGGTTCAGCAGCTCGGATACCTGCGTCTTTGCCGTTGCGATTGTAATATTGGCATCCGCGTCGATTTTCTTAATGGATCTGTACATGCGCTGCACCATGGACTCGTATTCCCCGTTTTCATCCCTGAAGATTTTGATGAACTGCTTGGAACGTACGTCATTGGACAGCGGCCAGAGTCTTTTTCCGGATCCGCCGGACAGCAGAATAATATTCATGGTTATCTCTCCGCTCTCATCGGATTATTCAGGAAGTCCTCATAGGAAAGACGGATTCCCTCTTCCAGTTCTGTTTTATATGTCCATCCGAGCTTCTTTGCTTTGGATACATCCAGAAGCTTTCTCGGCGTGCCGTTGGGTTTGCTGGTATCCCAGCGGATTTCTCCCTCATAGCCGATGACCTTGGCCACCAGCTCTGTCAGCTCTTTGATTGAAAGTTCTTTTCCGGTTCCCGCATTGACTGTTTCGTTGCCGGAATAATTGTTCATCAGGAACACACAGAGATTTGCCAGATCATCTACATAGAGGAATTCTCTTAACGGGGAACCGTCACCCCAGCAGGTAACATACGGCAGATTGTTCTGCTTTGCTTCATGGAAGCGTCTGATCAGTGCGGGAAGAACATGACTGTGGGTCGGATGATAGTTGTCATTGGGACCGTAGAGATTGGTCGGCATGACGGAAATATAATCCGTTCCGTACTGTCTGTTCAGGAATTCGCAGTATTTCAGACCGGAAATCTTGGCAAGCGCATATGCTTCATTGGTCTTTTCCAGTTCCGATGTCAGAAGGCATGATTCCGGCATCGGCTGCGGCGCCATTCTCGGATAAATGCAGGAGCTTCCCAGGAATTCCAGCTTTTTACATCCGTTCTTCCATGCACTGTGAATGACATTCATTTCCAGAATCATGTTCTCATACATAAAATCCGCAAGGGCTTCGCTGTTTGCCACGATGCCGCCGACTTTTGCGGCAGCCAGGAATACATATTCCGGCTTTTCCTGCGCAAAGAATTCTTCCACGGCATCCTGTCTTGTCAGATCAAGCTCCTTATGCGTACGCTTGATGATATTTGTATATCCCTGTCTTTCCAGTTCACGGACAATAGCCGATCCGACCATTCCCCTGTGACCGGCGACATAGATCTTCGCATCTTTTTCCATCATAATCAGGCAGCCTCCTTCATTGCGCGCTCTCTGACGGCAAGCTTTCTGTCATGTTCCGCCATAATGCGCACCAGTTCTTCATATGTAGTCTTCTGCGGGTTCCAGCCGAGCACGGTTCTTGCTTTTGTCGGATCACCCCAGAGATTATCGACATCCGTAGGACGGAACCACTGCGGATTCACGGAAACAAGCAGCTTTCCTGTTTCGGCGTCATATCCTTTTTCATTGACGCCTTCGCCTTCCCAGCGGATCGTCATTCCGTTGGCTGCGAACGCCTTTTCCGTAAAGTCACGGACGGTATGCTGAACGCCTGTCGCGATGACAAAATCATCCGGTTTTTCCTGCTGCATGATCAGCCACATGCATTCGACATAATCCTTTGCATATCCCCAGTCCCTCAGACTGTCCATATTGCCGAGTTCAAGATGATCCTGCAGTCCTTCGGCAATCCTTCCGGCAGCCAGGGTAATCTTTCTTGTCACGAAGTTTTCGCCTCTTCTTTCACTTTCGTGGTTAAAGAGGATTCCGTTTACGGCAAACATGCCGTATGCCTCACGGTATTCCTTCACAATCCAGTAACCGTACTGCTTGGCAACGGCATACGGACTGTAGGGATGGAACGGCGTTGTCTCTCTCTGCGGCACCTCCTCCACTTTTCCGAACAGCTCGGATGTGGAAGCCTGATATACCTTCGTCTTTGCGGCAAGTCCGGTTATACGGACTGCCTCAAGAATTCTCAGTACGCCCAGCGCGTCAACGTCGCCGGAATATTCAGGAACGTCAAAGCTGACCTGTACATGAGACTGGGCAGCGAGATTATAGATTTCATCCGGCTGCACAAGGGCAATAATTCTGATCAGTGACGAAGAATCACTCAGATCACCGTCATGCAGCTTCACTGCATTCTGTGCAATCAGATGATCAATGCGTGCAGTATTGGAAATTGATGCCCTTCTTGTAATTCCGTGCACTTCATATCCTTTTTCAAGCAGGAACTCGGCAAGATAGGAACCGTCCTGCCCCGTAATACCAGTAATCAATGCTTTTTTCATATTTTTCCTCCGGATTTCTTTATTTACAATATGTATTTTACACGCTTCATATCAACGTTCCATTGAGCATATTGGCATATTCTTGTACTTTATTGGCTTTTCTTTCATAATAGATTTATGAACAGTCTGTTCCAGAATGATTATGTAAAAAGCGACCGTACGATTTATACGGCCTCATCCTTCGCCAAGAGTTCGCTTTTCTATCTTCAGGAAACCGGTACGCTCACGTCGCTCAGGCCCCACGTCAGCCGCCGCGACAATCTGAACTCATTTCTTTTCATGATTGTCATTTCCGGAAGCGGAACGCTTTCCTACGGGAATACATATCCGATGCATGCCGGAGACTGCGCTTTTATCGACTGCCGTTTTCCCTATGAGCACGAAACAGACAGCGTTGATCTCTGGACGCTGAAATGGATTCATTTCTGCGGAAACAACGCCACAAATATCTACGAAAAATATACCGAACGCGGAGGAAGCCCGGTCTTTGCGGCAGGTCATCCCGACACATATACTGCCCTTCTTGATGAAATCCATGCACTGGCAAAATCGGAGGACTACATCCGCGACATGCGCATCAACGAAAAGATTTCCTCCCTCCTGACCTGTCTGATGGAGGAAAGCTGGCATCCGGAAAACAGCATGCGGGCAGGATTAAAAAAACAGTCGCTCCACGAAGTGAAGGACTGGCTTGACCATAACTGGCAGAAAAACACGTCACTGGATGATCTTTCGGCGAGGTTTTTCATCAATAAATTCTATCTGTCCAAAACTTTCAAAAAGCAGTTCGGAATCTCAATCAGCGTATATCAGACGCAGCTTAAGATCACCGAGGCAAAGCGCATGCTCAGATTTACCGACCTGTCCGCCTATGAAATCGCAAAACAGTGCGGCTATGAAGACCCCGCATATTTCACCCGTGTCTTTGCAAGAGTGGAGGGAATCTCACCCGGTGAATACCGGAAAAAATGGCAGCCGGTACTCTGAGCAAATCAGTATCCCGTGCGGAAACAGTCATTTACTGTCTGTTCTTTTATCATGTAAGTGCTATTCTTTTAGTGAACAATTTTCATACTTTCGTTTTTGATCTGCCGCTCCGTCTGACCTCATTATCCCGAAGCATAACATTTAATTGATCCGGTTCTGTACTGGACGGGTATTTCCCGTCACCGTTTTTCTGTTTCATATCCGCAGCCCGATACACCTGCAGAACTTCTCCGATTCCCGTCTGGAATACCTGTTTATGATTCAGGAGGATATCATGAGTGATGAAAAGAAACTGTATCTGAAAGAACTGGCCGCTGCCGCTGCCGGCATCATCATCGCGCTGAGCCCGCCCCCTGCCGGACTGGAACAGCGTGCCATGTATTTTGCCGGAATAACCGTCTGGACAATTCTGAACTGGATACTGAATACCATGCCGGCCTTTGCGCCCGGTCTCTTGATGCTGGCGCTGTTTGACCTGACCAAAACAACAACATTTGCGAAGGCATTCTCATCTTTCCACGGCACCACGGTCTGGCTGGTACTTGCTGTCCTGCTGATCGGCACCGCCATATCCAAAAGCGGACTGCTGTTCCGGCTCTGTCTGATGATCATGAGCATCTTCCCGCCGACGTTCCGCGGACAGGCTGCCGCTCTGATCGGCGCCGGCATTGTCATCGGTCCGACAATGCCTTCAATCGTCGCAAAAACAGCAATCGCCGGCCCCTTTGCCACCCGGATCGGGGAACTTCTGGGCTTTGAGAAACGGTCAAGGGGCATGAACGGCATGTTTCTGGCCATGGTAACCGGCTTTGCCCTGCTGGCGCCCATGTTTATCACATGCTCCATCTGGGCATATCAGATCACCGGTTTTCTGTCGCCTGAAGAAGCCGCCCCCTTCTCGTTCGGCGGATGGTTCAGACTGATGCTGCCGTGGACTGCTGCGGCCGCCGTTCTGAGTTATCTTGCAGTCATTATCATGTACAGTCCTAAGAATTCAAAGCCTGTGACCAGGTCCGATATTCAGAGCATGCTGAAGAGTCTGGGACCGATGAAGCGTGATGAAAAGATTACAGCCGCGGTTCTTTCAGCCTCCCTTATACTCTGGATCCTGGAAAGAAAAATCGGTGTCGCCGCTGTCACAACAGCTCTGATTGCCGCAGGAATCCTGATCTTCACGAAAGTGATCGGTGTCAGGGAACTGAAAAATGTCAACTGGGACCTGATCATCTTTATCGGAGCGTCCACGGCGATCTCCGCTGTCATTGAAGACGTCGGCATGGATATCTGGCTGGCAGACATGCTGAGACCGGTTATCAGCCCGTTCGCCTCCAATCCCTACATCTTTATTACTGCCGTCAGTATCGCTGTCCTGCTGGTGCGTTTCGCAATCACCTCCGGCACGGCAGTCATTGTGCTGTTCATGACCCTGCTGACCCCGGTCTGTCATGCGGCCGGAATCAGCCCGTGGATTGTCGGCATTACAACCTTCATCATGAACCATCCCTGGTTCGTACGTTATCAGAATCCTTCACTCAACGGCGCTTTCGACGCTGCCGGAGGCGATGATGTTCTCGATTTCAATGCGGCTGTTCCCTTTATGGCTCTGTTCCATGTGATTGCCCTTATCGGACTTTTCATCTGTGTGCCGTTCTGGAAAAACGCCGGACTTCTGCCGTAAACATTTTTTCACCTGCCCGTCCGCACAAAAAAACTTCTGATACCAAGATGCATGACAGTATTCTGACGTCATCAGCCGGATCAGCGTCTTCAGTAAACATTGATTCTGAAGTCCATGCTATCCGCCCGCAGTAAAAAGTCCAGCACCGCCAGCTTCAGACCGTTATTATTCAGCCATACCGCATACATCCGGTATGTTTTTATTATCTTCTGATTCTCACAGATATTGTATTTTCCTGTCAGAATATAAATGCCGTTGTTGACAGTAACATTCATCTGCATCCCGTCAATAACGAAGCTGCGGCCTGCCGTTCTTTCAGACATCAGTTCCGTCATCCGTTTCAGTCCTGATCCGTTTCCGTATTCATCGGTAAAACTTATATCATCAGCATAATACTGTGTATAATCTTCTGCATTCCCGCTCCAGAAGGCAGAGATAATCTGTGTTGTTTCGGCTGCTATAAATTCCGTAGTATGATCCTTGTTCATAATTCCCTTTTAATCCTTACGGCAATATTATCAGTAAAGACAGCAGTTTTCAACAAAGCACTAAATTAAGTGCTTTATTCATATTATTTTTATTTATTACGGATATTCCTGTATTTTTTTAAATATTGTCCGATGAACTTTCTGCATCATTCTTTGACCGCACTTCCATTAAGCTTTAAGATAAATAATATATGAAAGATATCAGTCTGGCTCTTTTCCAGAACAAAGAACTGCTTTCAATCCTGATGGTATGCGCCGTCATATCTGCGGCCATCATTTTATTTTTCCGTTTTATTCCGGAGAAAATGAATCACAGCAGAATATCCCGGCATAAGGATCTTCTGAATGTAAGTCTGATTACTGCCTGCTATGCGGTTGTTTCCCTCTGGCATCTCGGCTCGTCCGTTTTTTTCAAAACAACATGGCAGCCGCAGAAAGCAGGACAGCAGATCATTTTTGAACTGCCCGGGGAAACACATTTCGATGCTGTATACTCCATTTACTGTGAAGGAGACAACAACAGCAATCCCGCAACGTACCAGCTCAGCATGGAGGGAATGATTCTGGAAGGCTCGGACGATCTGGAACAATGGTCACAGATCACCGTATTCCCGCAAAAAGGCATATATCAGTATCTGATTACTTCCGGCGACTGGGATTATCACTATGTCCGTCTCAGATGCCCGGATAAAAACGGCACCCTGAGTGAAATCGGCTTCAGGGCATACGGCGGCAGTGTATTCCTGCCGGTCAGGGTGTATGAAGATGAATATGCGGATTCCGTATATCCGGCTTCCCTTGTCATTGATGAGCAGTCCGTTCTGACGATTGAACCTTCCTGGTATGATGAAAGCTATTTTGATGAAGTCTATCATCCGAGAAACGCATGGGAGATTGCCAACGGCCAGTATATGTATGCCAGTGTGCATCCACTGCTGGGCACTTGCATCATAGCTCTGTTTATCAGACTTTTCGGTTTTTCACCGCTTGTATACAGACTTCCCGGCGCATTGTTCGGAATCATGCTTCTGCCCCTGTTCCATGCCGTTCTGAAGCAGATGTTCAGAAACAGCAGCTATGCGTTTCTGGGCACATTGTTTCTGGCATGTGACTTTATGCATCTGACTACATCAAGGATCGCAACTCTGGAACCCTTCAGTGTATTCTGGATCCTGCTGATGTATTACTGGATGATCCGCTACTATAAATCCAGCTTCTATAAAGATTTCAAGGGCTCACTGAAGCTTCTGCTTTACTGCGGCATTGCCATGGGACTCGGCATTGCAACGAAATGGACGGCCTGCTACAGCGCCGTCGGTCTTGCCATTCTGCTTTTTACGAATCTGTTTCACAGATTCAGTGAATACCGTCATGCCGTAAAAGCACTGAAAGACAATCCCGAAGAACAGGATTCATCTCTTCTTTATATCAGAAATGTATTCCCCCGCTATTTCTTTCAGACCATCGGCTGGTGCTTCCTGTTTTTCATCGGCATTCCTCTCCTGATATACTTTGTCTCATATATTCCCACAAAGGTCTGGAGGGACGGCTGGTCCGTCAGAAACGTTATCCGTCAGATTGTCTATATGTATAAATATCATATTAATCTGACCGCGACCCACCCCTACCAGAGCATGTGGTACCAGTGGCTTCTGGACGCAAGACCGATCTGGTACTTCGGCAGAGCCACCCGTGACGGCTTCTACAATTCCATTGCCTGCTTCAGCAATCCCCTGCTGTGCTGGGCAGGACTGCCGTCTTTCCTTCTTGTCGTGTACGATGCCGTCGTGCACCGGAATAAAAATGCATGGATTATCCTGACGGGATATCTGACGGCATTCCTGCCGTGGGTAACACTTGTTGAGCGGTGTGTATTTGCATATCATTTCTATCCGACCAGTTTCTTTATGATCATGTCTGTTGTCTATGCCGGACGCAGGCTTGTAAAACTGAATCAGAACTTTTCCTGGGTCGTGACGGCTTTCGCCATGGCCGTGGTAATCGTATTTGTCATATTCCTGCCGGTCACCGCAGGCTTTACAACAACAACTGCATATATCAAGCTCCTTGAATGGCTTCCCGGATGGTGGTTCGGATGATGCGCGCGTATTTCAGAAACAGAAAAGTTCTTCTGCTCTGTGCTTTTCTGACATCTGTCATTTTCTGTCTGCCCTATCTTGCAAAAGACTTTCTTGCAGTCGAGCAGGATACTTTTTTTCATCTGTCCAGAATTGAGGGGATGGCACGCTCCATACAGGAAGGCAGTTTCTTTCCCTCCCTTTATCCGTATAAAAACAACGGCTTCGGCTATGCATCACCGCTGTTTTACTGCGACTTTTTTCTGATCATTCCTGCACTTGTAAGTCTTGTCTTCAATCTGGCAGCCGCATACAAGTTCTTTATCTTTTCCTGCACATTCCTGACCTGCTGGTCCATGGGCTCCCTGATCCTCCGGATGACAAAGCGGAATGACATATCCGTTCTGGTTTCGGCAGCCTATGTCTTCTGCAATTACCGGATCACCGACGTCTATGTCAGAGGTGCCGCCGGGGAAGTGTCAGCCATGATCTTCCTGCCCGTCATCCTGTCCGGTCTTTACTGCATCCTGCAGGAAAACAGACCAGGTTCCTGGCCTCTTCTTTCCCTCGGCATTATCGGACTTGTACTGAGCCACAACCTGACTTTCCTGATGGGAAGCGCACTGATTGTCATCTTCGGGCTGATCTTCATTCATCCAATGTCTGACAGACAGCTGGAAGGTCTTATGAAAGCTGCATCAGCGGCTTTCCTGATGACATGCTGGTATACCCTTCCCATGCTCGAGCAGCTGAAAAGCCAGAACTTTTATCTGGACTACTACAGTTCCCGCGGCGATCTTTCCGTACAGGCGATGCCGCTCCGGCAGTACCTGCAGAACAGAATTCTGTTCGGAGTCGGCGGATACGGCATGCGCAGCGGTGACCTGATGACACTTAATCCGGGAATATTTCTTTCTCTCTGCCCGCTTCTCTGGCTGCTGACAGACAGAAGAAAACTGACTGACCGGATATTTGTCTCCGCCTGCTTTATTCTCGGTTATCTGTTCATGATTCTTCCTTCGGATATCTTTCCCTGGAAGAGCATGTCTTTTCTGAATATCCTTCAGTTCCCCTGGCGGCTGATGACAATGGCCACAGTACTCCTTTGCGTGCCAGCCGCAGCCGCATTCAGAAGTCTGAAAGTCCGGCGCCCCTTTGTCACTGTCCTGATCATCCTGCTTGTATCGGAAGGAATGTGGCACCTTCGTCCTGCTTCGGACAGAACGTTCGGCATTACTTCACGTACGAAATGGTCTGATGTTGTTTCGGGAAGTCTGATTGACCCATGGTATTCAGCGTCATATATGCGGGTTGAGCTTGCCGGCGGTGACTATCTGCCCTGGGATTCCCCGGACTACCGTACCAGAACAACGCGCATCACCGATCTCAGAGGCAGTGAACTGCAGTCGGAATACAGAAAGAAAGGAACATCCCTCTCATTCAGCATTCCCGAAAGCAATGCCGATTCCTACATTGTTCTGCCCCTGACTTACTACAAGGGATATCAGCTCTCTCATGACGGAAAACAGCTGACTGTATTCCCGTCAAACGGTCTTGTCTGTTTCCGGGCAGAAGGCGCCGGGGAATATATATGCATATACAAAAATACGGCTCTGAAGAATATCTGCCTGATGATATCTGCTGTCTGTCTCGCACTGACTGCAGTATGCATCATGAAAGGAAAAATCTGATATGCGCCTGTTTATTGCCCTGAGACTGTCAGAAGAAATGATTCAGAGTGCAGTTTCGGCTGTCCAAAAAGCAAAAGAAAAAGGAATCGGAGGAAAACCGGTACCCGCAGACAATATGCATGTCACGCTTGCCTTTATCGGCGAAACGGACAGTCCGCAGCCTGTCATCAGCGCTTTGCAGAGCATCACATTCAGACCCTTCCGTCTTTCTCTGGACACAGCCTTTACAGTCAGGGATATGCTCTGGCTGAAGCCCGAAAGCACACCCGAACTGACGCAGACGGCAGAATCTGTCCGCAGTGCACTCAGCAGAGCAGGCATCCCTTATGACAGAAAACCGTTCAGGCCTCATATCACTCTGATGCGCAGAGTCAGAGGAACCGTACATTTACAGCCTGTACCGGAAACTGAAATGACAGTCACAAAAATCAGTCTGATGCAGTCCGTTTCTTCAGACGGAAAAACGATATATCGGGAAATATACTCCGTAAATGCCGCTGAAATGCCAAAACAGCATGAGTAACAGCGGTATTTTTTCTGTCTGCAAACAGTTTTTTGTTGTTTTCCGTAAAAAAAGGCAGGCAATGCCTGCCGGGATTACTTATTCGACATATCCCTCGGGAAGTTCAAAACTGCTGACTTTCCACACTCCGTCAATTTCCGAGAAACCGACTTTGGCGTAGGCAGCCTGTACCGGATCACCATACATCAGGAACTGAACTTCTGCAGTATGGTCGTCAAGCATTGTCCAGGCATCTGTCGCAATGCCGTATCCGCCGTAGCCGCGTCCGCCGCGTATTGCATACAGCACACCGTCTTTTTCCTCAAAGTCCACGGAAAGAGATGATTTGTCCAGCAGTGAATCATCAATATACTGAGCCAGGTCACTGCGGATTTCTTCTACGGTACTGTAATTGGTGACTTTGTAATAGGATGCGAGTTCATCCTGATGATCCGGATTTGCCCAGTCTGTTTCAATTCCGAATGTTTCATCCATAACAGATGCGTATACCTCGAGCAGTTTCGCTATTGCCGCATCATCTAACGCAGGTGCTTCAGGCTGGCTTTCGGCAGTTGCTTCGGGCGTTGCCTCAGCCACTGCTTCAGCTGTCACTTCCGGAGCAGCAGTTGCCTGAGGAGCAGTTTCCGCAGGTTTTGAAGCACAGCCGCCCAGCATCAGGCCGGCAGAAATCATAAGCATATATATCTTCTTCATTGTTTATTCCTACTTTCTATGGTGTTTATTATAATACATTCCCCCCAGCAAATGGACAAAACAATAAAAATGCACAGGCAAGTCAGCTCATAAACTGCTGTTATTTCTTCATTGCATCCGGATGTCTGCGTGCCGGTATGATCAATAACCGCCCGTTCCAAAGAGCATGATATAATTAAATCAGAAGATACCGTTCGGAAAGGAATCATTCATAATGGTTGATAAAACAATTTTTTCGGTTACAAAGGATAATCTCACCATGCGCATCGGACAGGCTGAGATATATCTCAAAGAATTTGAAAACGAAGTGAAACGGGCAAACGGAGGCGGCGGGAATTTCCGCTCCAAGGAAGACGCTTTATCCCGCATTATGATCCTGAACGAATTTGCCCCCAACGATCCGAGAGTACAGGCGATGTTTGAACGGGCAAGGAACTGCATCCTCGGCGCCAGCGGCAACTTTACGGATGTCACCGATGAGATGACCGTGTATCTGAAGAACGAGGAAAATCTCCGTCAGATGTATTCCAAAAAAAGTGAAGACGGATGGAACCGGATTGTGGAAGAGTACCGTGACAGACTGCTGGCAAAAGTCTTCCCTGCCCCGGAGGTACGCTCCACACCTTCGGAGGAATTTGTCGGCAAATATGTCATTCTCGATGATATCCGTTACCCGATGAATCAGTTCATGGGTGTCACCGGAGAATACATCTGGACCGGAAAACGTTCCTCCGGAATGTATTTTGTACGGATTGATACCCGCAGATGGCTTGGACCGTATGAAGCAGTCAAGCGCTACCGGAGACTGGTTGACAGCACCATGATGGAAGTGGATCACTGGACCGTCCTGGGCGAGATTACGGATATCACCATGGAAATTCCGGAAGCCGGAGAAAAGAAGGTCGGGGGTCCGGTCTTCGCACCGGTCGTCGAACCTGTTGCACTGTATGTGCCGGGCCATGTGCTCGGCCTGCATGATCCGGAACGGGAAACCAGCGGATACTTTGTCGGTGAGGAAGAAGTGGCTGCCATCAAGGAAGCGTGGTATACCGTCAAGGAAGTGCCGGAAGACGTCACGCCGGAGCATCTGGTAGAAATCTTCCGTCAGGCAATCAAAGAAAAGAACTATGACCTGTATGTTGACTGCATCCAGCCGGAGCGGAGACAGAATCCGGTTCAGGAATCCCTCCTTCTGTACCACTGGGATCTTCATCAGGAACGCTTCCACGGTGAATACATCCATGCGGATGTTGTCCCGGAAGCCACTAAGATCACAGTCATCAAAGGCTACAGCGACGAAACAGGACTGGATTCCTACTTCCTGTCAAAAGAAGATCAGGAAAAGATTGCATCACGATTCGGAGACAAAGTGGAATATGCTTCCGTCCAGACAATTGCCTATGACAAAAAGGGCAAACAGCTCGGAAGTCCGGTACGCAGAAATCTGATCCGCACCAACAACGGCAGATGGTATGTGCGTGATTACGAAATCAGGTTCTGACAGAAAGGGAATAAACATATGGCAGAAGTAAACGAAACGCTGGAATTTGAATCAGATGAGGTCGCCAGTTCGTGGGAGTTTCTCAGCGAAAACTCAATCAAGAATGAAATCACCGGTCTGATCACAAGAGGAAACAATCTCTCCACCCTTCTGGAGAAAATGGTATATGCCAATGATTATGACAAAACATCCAAGGAGTATGACCGGTTCTGGATGGATGATCTGGGCACTGCCGGATGGGTCACAACCTTCTACAACACAAATCTGGGTACCTTCAGAGAATTTAAGAATATCAACAATGCCCCGCCCTGGTATTCCACCCTTTCCCCGGAAAAAAAGAAAGCATTTGATGCATCACAGAAATACTTCGCAGACGCAGGCCTTCTCATCAAAATCATGGCAGACATGCGCAAAGTCATGATGAAGATAAAGCTGCGTGATGCATTCCGGTTCATGCGCATTACCCTGAATCTGGATGAAGCCGGATTCTCCGAAGACATGTATCACAAAATCGATCAGGATGTACAGGAAGTCGGACGCCTGATCAATCTGAACTGGGACACCATGGAAAACAGTGCCGGTCTTTCAAGACGGTTCTATTCCTCCAACAGCAGTTCCATGTCAAAAGATCAGCTGCTCAACGGCTACCGTAAGGAGAAAATCCGTGACTATCAGATCGCCGTGGAGGCTGCCCGTCTGAACGATCATTTCACAGCACGTTCTGACGGCACATTTACCGTAAACTCCGCATTCCTTGCAGAGATGCGCATCCTCGACAAGTACACGGCGGAACTCACAACGCTCAGGAACATCGAAGACGACATGAAGAGCACGCTGGAAGCATGTCCGGTCATCAATGAAAGCATTCATCTTGCCTGGAAGGAAGCGTCAACAACTCACTTCAAAGCCCTGCTGGACACACTGGAAAAACTGAACAGAACTCTGATGGATTTCTGTGAAGGAGGACTCAATGTCTGGAACTGCTACAAGAACAGGGATACGGACGCACCCTACTGCTTTGTCCGTGTGCTTCCCGCTTTCAGCAAATTCTCGGGAAAATATGAATTCTATCCCCGTACCTCTGATCCATGGCATGACGGAACAGAGTTCGAGGACATCTACCGGTGTGCAGCAAAATCACTGAGCGAGCACTGTTACGACTTTGTATACCGGCACGGCTATACCGGCTGATGCATCTCAATATTTCGATATTATAACCAGGCCTGATTTGCACAGGTCTGGTTTTTTGTAACTGTTATTTATTCCGACTGTCCGCAGGCTGTGTCAAAATGCCAGATCCTGATTCCGTTATCCGTCATTACCGTCCCCCGCGGCTTATCCTGCAAGATCAATGGATGTGCATGTATTGCTGCGGTCAATACTGACAATAATACTGTGCCCTCCGAACGGCTCGCCGCCGTCAAA
>JAILGV010000049.1 GCA_024696355.1 Solobacterium sp. | reverse complement strand
GAAAGATGCAGATATAGTTCTGACAAACAAATGCCCGATTGACAGAGAAGTCATCGAAGCATGCCCAAACCTGAAATACATATCCGTGCTGGCGACCGGTTACAACGTTGTTGATATTGCGTATGCAAGAGAAAAAGGAATAACAGTTTCGAATGTCCCGACATATGGCACGGCGGCTGTCGGCCAGTATGCCATCGCCCTGCTGCTGGAAATCTGCCACCATATCGGCCACCATTCAGATGAAGTGCATAAGGGCCGCTGGGCAGACAGCATTGACTGGTGCTTTTGGGATTATCCGCTGATTGAACTGGCAGACAAGACAATCGGCATCATCGGTTTCGGCAGGATCGGTCAGACTACCGGCCGGATCGCCAGGGCACTGGGCATGCATGTCCTGGCCAATGATACACACGAAACCGAATCCGGCCGGGAGATTGCCGAGTATGTTGACCGGGACACGCTGTTCCGGCAGTCTGATGTGGTTGCGCTGCACTGCCCGCTGTTCCCGGACACCAAAGGAATTATCTGTAAGGACACCATCAGCAAGATGAAGGACGGTGTCATTATCATCAACAACAGCCGCGGCCCGCTCGTGGTTGAACAGGATCTGGCTGATGCCCTGACCAGCGGAAAAGTTGCCGCAGCCGGTCTGGATGTAGTTTCCACAGAACCAATCAGCAAGGATAATCCGCTTCTGAACGCTCCGAATTGCTTCATCACCCCGCATATCAGCTGGGCATCGAAAGAAAGCAGGCAGCGGATTCTGGACTGCACTGAGAGAAATATTGCGTCCTTCCTGAACGGGAAACCGGATAATACAGTCAATTGAGCAGACACCCGGTAACTGACTGTCTGATAATATGCTGATTTAATAGAATTTTTGTTATATATTCAGAACACAGAAAACATAATATTAAATTATATTTATCAATAATCATGAAATGTTATTGCATGTAAGCGGTATCATCTCATGATTTTTTATTATATTTTCTCTAAAAAATTGGCATTTTTCACAAAATGGATCGTAATCTATGATGAAATCAGCTGGTAGAGCTAAAAAATAATGCTCTTGCCGCTATGCCAACAATTTAGGAGGGAAAAGATGAAAAAGAAATTATTGGCCATTGCCCTGACGGCCGCATTACTTGCTGGATGCAGTTCATCAGGAGGCTCCAACGCTACGCCGACTCCGGCAGCGTCAGAAGACACAACCGAAACAACAGGCTGGGTTCCGACAAAGGATGTCGAAATCGTCACTCACTCCGGTGTTGGCGCCGGCGGTGACCTGATCGGCCGTGCTGTTATCGCTGCTGCAACAGACATCGTTCCGGTCAACATGTTCATGCAGAACAAGAAGGGTTCTGCCGGATCCAACGTCTGGGCTTATGTCCAGAAGGGTAAGAATGACGGCCACACTCTGATCGTCATCACACCGACAAATATTCTCTGGTACTACAACGCCAACAACGGTATGAACATCAACACAGATCTGATTCCGGTTTGCCGTCTGCAGTATGAACCGCAGCTTCTGGTAGTCAAGAAGGACAGCCCGCTGGCTGATATTGAAGAATTCAAGAAGGCATATGCGGCTGGTGAAGTCACCATCGGCGGCGAAGCTTCCGGCGGTCCGGCCTGGATGTTCTCGAAACTTGCGGCAACTGCACTTGGATGCGACTTCAACTATGTTCCGTATTCTGATGGCGGTGAAGCTCTTACCGGTCTGCTCGGCGGTCAGGTTGATGCAGTCTTCGGACAGCTGGGTGAAGTGATTGATCAGATCAAGGCTGGTGAGATTCAGGTAGTCGGTTTTGCAAGTGAAGAGAGAGAAGAAGCTTTCCCGGATATTCCGACATTCAAGGAAGCAGGTATCGACTTCGTCTTCCCGCAGTGGAGAGGCCTTGCAGTGCCGGCAGATACTCCGCAGGAATGTGTAGAGTACTGGTCTGAAACACTGCACGAAGCATCTCAGACAGAGTCTTTCCAGACATGGCTGTCTGATTCCGGTTCTCTGGATGGCTGGATGGGCTATGAAGAATTCCAGGCCAGCACAAAGGAACAGGAAGAATTCATCGTTAAACTGATTGAACAGTACGGTTCCGGCGAATAATCCTCTTTAAAAAGAACTAACGATGTCCGGGCAGGGTGAGACACATCCTGCCCGGAAACTTATAAAAGATTATAGTGGAGGTGCTTAATGAGTAAGAAAAAGTATCTGGATATGTTATCAGGGGTGTTCTTCTTTCTGCTCGGTGCAGTATATTTCGGCGCAGCAGCCAAACTGCCTGAGCCGCTGACAAAAGAACCGCTTGGCCCTGCGGGCTTTCCGCAGTTTCTGGCAATTCTTCTGATGGGTCTCAGTGCATTCGTGGTGATTAAAGCAGTGCTGGACAAATCGGACAATGCCAACTCACCGACATCATTCACAGGGAAGGATTTCAAGATTCTGATTATCCTGATGATCACCCTGGTTCTGTATGCTGCCGGTATCCAGTATGTAGGTTATATCGTTTCGACATTTGCTTTCTGCAGTGTCTGCTTCTGGCTGATGGGGGCACCGCTTGACAAGCCTTTGAAAATTCTTGTTCCGTCGCTGATTATAGCGATCATCTGCTTCGCAATGTTCGGCCTCCTGTTCAAGGCGGATCTCAGAACAGGATTCCTGATTTAATCTGTACAGGAAGATAGGAGAAAATTATGACGACATTAGAATTATGGCAGCAGATCTTTGCTGCATTCTCTCCAATGGGCCTGGTATGGGTATTTGTCGGCGTTACCTGGGGAATCTTCGGTGGCGCTCTGCCTGGTGTCACGGCCTCTCTGGCCATGTCATTGGCGCTTCCTTTTACGATTGCAATGGAACCGGTTCATGCATTTATGCTGCTGGCAGCCTGCTATGTCGGTGCTGAATACGGCGGATCGATTCCGGCTATTCTGCTTTCCGTTCCGGGTACACCGGCCAACGCCCCAACTGCCATGGACGGCCATCAGATGCATTTGAACGGACATAGCGGCAAAGCTCTTGGCTATTCGCTGGTGGGCGGTTCCTTCGGCAGTTTCTTCGGCTGCATGATCGGCGTGTTCCTGCTGGGTGCCTTGGTCAAGATCGCGCTGCTGCGTGATCCTTCGGCCATTTTTGCGCTGGCGTTCTTCGGACTGTCTGCAGTTGTCAGTATGTCCAAAGGAAATCTGGCAAAAGGCTTTATTTCCATTCTTCTCGGTATTATGCTCGGGACCATCGGCTCCGACAACTTCTCTGGTATGACCCGCTTCACAATGGGTATGATTCA
>JAILGV010000158.1 GCA_024696355.1 Solobacterium sp. | reverse complement strand
ATCACCTTCAAGTGCAGTGTATGCGGTGAAGAAAACTATATCGGCACCCGTAACAAGCGCAAGCACACCGAGAAGATGGAAATTAAAAAGTACTGCCCGGTTTGCCGTAAGAAGACTGTGCATAAGGAGAAAAAATAACCTCTTCAGGGTTATTTTTTGTTATCGGATATGAAAATAGATACTTTGCCGATCGGAATGTTTCAGGAAAACATTTATATTCTTCATGACAATGATCATGTACTGATCATTGATCCCGGAAAACACGCTGATGTAATCAGCAGGTGCATCAGCAGCAAAGAGACTGTTGACGCAGTGCTTCTGACACACGGACATTCGGATCATACAGGTGCTGCAGATGACGCGGCTGAACTGTATCAATGTCCTGTATATATCCATCCGGATGACAGGATTATGATCGATCCTTCCGGCAGGACAGTGAGAAGCTTCGAAGAACCGGTTTATTCCGCGACAGCTGATCTGATGCCGGGAAAGAACAGAATCGGTTCGTTTGATCTGGAAATACTTCATACACCCGGACATACGAAGGGTTCTGTTATGATCAGATACCGTAATGTTCTTTTCAGCGGTGACACACTGTTTGCCGGAAGCATCGGAAGAACGGATCTTTTCGGCGGGGATGAGGATGAAATGACGGAATCAATCCGTATGATTCTGAATCTCCCGAATGATCTGAAAGTGCTGCCGGGGCACGGACCTGCTTCAACCATCGGAATGGAGAAAAAGGTCAACCCGTATCTGAAAATCGTGGAAGCCGGGGGACATATCTGAACTGCATAAGTGAAAACTTATGCTTTTTTTATGCGGGCTTAAGATTTCTGACGGTATCATAATCGAAAACATAACCGTCTTTCAGACTGATGCGGATGATTTCAGGTACAGGATCATAAACATTAACTGTGATACAATCACCGTCTGCGTCAGCGGAGAAATGTATTCCGCTGTTACGGAAAGTGCCGTATTCCGTTCTGCCGTTTGCATACTCACATCTGATAAAACTGAGAACGGCAGCTTCTTCGCTGAGATAAGAATTAATGTTATTCACATTCATGGTCAGCCTGATCCGGTTGCTGATATTGAGAATCAATACCGATACAAATACTGTGACGATCAGGAAAATCATCAGGTAATATGAACAGACAAATCCTTTTTTATACATGTCCGAGTATCCGTTCTGTCTCAGGATGACCGGTATGTGAAAATGCAACAGTGATTATCTCATTGTCTATGCGGAATACTGCATTCTCAAGATCTGAAAGAAAAATCTGGGTTCCCGGTTTCAGTATCAGCTTTCCGTTGATCAAAGAAAGTGATGAATTGCTTTCATGATATGTAAACTGCAGTGAAGATCCGTCAGAAGTGAAATCTCTGGAAACATTGATGATATGGCGCAGCTGTGATATCGCCAGTTCATCCTGCATATCGTAAGGGAATTCCAAATTGCCGATCATGATCTTCAGAACCGTTATTGTAACGGGAATCAGAAAACTGCATGTGATCAGCGTCATAAGCAGCTGTTCGACTATATATCCGCCGGTTCCTCTGAATCCTGTACGCATGATATGACACAGCTTTCAATCTGATACATTTTCTGCCTGTATTCTTCTTCGCATTCTTCACTGCTTGAGTGAACAAGGCGGGTTGTTTCAAACATTGAATGCACGGCGGATGATACAAGAAGTACCGTCATCGAAACGATGAATATACAGATCAGGGCATCAGAAAGTATAAATCCTTTATCTGAATACAAGTCTTCCCGTACCCAGTTCAATAACAATCTCACGGATATTTCCTCCTTTACCGAAAATGATTGTTCTGGCCTGGTTAACTGTACCGCTGCCGTGAAAATAGACAGGAGGATAATCCATGCCGCTTTCATCGGTATAGTAAGTTCTTTTGCCGGTCAGAACAGCTTCGCTCTGCAGTCTCATATACTGCAGGGGAAATGTATAGAATGAAGTGTCTGAAATTCTGCAGAAAGAAACAGACAGAACTGTCAGTACAGCTATAACCGATATACTGATCATGAGTTCAAGAAGGGCAAATCCTTCAGTCTGCCTGTGCCTGGCCACCGTGAATACTGATTGTTCTGTTGTCATCGCATCGTGTCTGCGCATCAGTCAGCAGGCCTGCGCTGATCAGATCTGAAGTTGATCCGGGTTCTCTGTCATATTCCAGACGGTACTGAAGAACAGCACTGTCCACTGTCTTTACAAGAGCATCACAACCTCTGCGGTCTACAATTGCGAGCGTGCTCTGAATATTCGGGACTGTCAGCAGAAACAAAATAGAAATAATTGTCACTACAATAATCATTTCAAGAAGCGTAAAACCTTTATTCATTTGTCCTCCGTTATAAAGATGAAATAATCTGAAGGGGAAGCATCAGGATCTGATAAACAAGAATCAGAATCAGACCGATGGAAGCGTAGGACAGCAGCTGTACAGCATATGTGATTCTGCGGCATTTACGTTCTGCCTGCTGCTGTGCAATTTCCAGATAACCGTCAAGCATATTCTCCATATCGGAAGAATAAACAGCTATTTTCAGAAGCCTGCACAATGCAGTGTCAAGAAAGGGTGTATCAAGGGCATTTTCAAATGATTTCCCGCTTTTCAGACTCTGATCTATTTTCTGTGCAATAACTGATATGACCGGCTTTTCTGTTGTATTCATCAATATCTGCATTGTTTCCCTCGTTGAGATATTCCTGCGTATGCACTGCCGGAAGAAAAAGACGAATTGTCTGGATATGTACTGTGTGATAACTGAATCAGGAAATATCTTCTGAAAAAGAGCATATCCTCTGACCTGATGCTTTTTGTCTGTGAAGAATAAAAAAATAATCAGAAACAGCAGTGAAACTGCTGAAACCAGAATACAGAAGATTCTCAGAAACATTCTGACGCCCTGAAGTCCGGTATTGTCCCGGCTGAATTCCTTCATCATGGAAAGAAGAGGGGGAAAACACAGCTCATTGAACAAGGCGATTCCGGCAATTGTAAGACCGAAGAGCATTACGGGATAATACAGACCTTTCCGATATTCTTTCTTCAGTTTTCTGTCCTGCTTAACGATTTCCAGGGCAAGGGAAAGACTTTGGGAAAAGGGAAGAACTTTTAGAAAACGCTGCAGAAAACATCTGTAGACATACGGTACGAACATACCTAAAAAATCAGAGGGGCTTCTGCCGCTTTCAAGAAGTGTTCTGATCCGTCTGAAGCATTCCTGGTTTTTACGGTTTTCGGCAAGATTCATTGCCTCCTGAAGCGTAAATCCGCTGCATGTCAGAGCAGCGAGTGCCTCAAGGTCCTCTTCACTCATCAATATCCTGCGCTGCCTGCTGAATATCAATGAATCCGCGTCCGGCAGCTTCCACGATTCTTTTTCTGAGAGTGACGAACTGATCTGTAGTTCTGTGATTTTCGATATAATAATTCACCTCCTTTCTGTCCATTATTTCGTAGACGCCCGTTTTTCCTCCGTGCGGGCAGTCATAGAGCCGCTGACACGAAATACCGCGAAGTACATCGTTCAGCTGATATTTCTTTACGCCGAGATCAAGCATTCTTGAAACAGCTGACGTGCAGCTGCCGGAATGCAGACTTGTGACAACAAGATGCCCCGTCAGCGCTGTCCTTACAGCCATTTCGGCGGCTGTGGAATCTCTGATTTCGCCGATCATGACAATGTCGGGATCATGCCTCATCAGCTGTTTGATTCCTTCAGCATATGAGAGATTCTGCCGTTCATTGACAGACAGCTGGACGTATTTTTCCGAATAGATTTCCACCGGATCCTCGAGGGTATAAATCTTTTTTCCCCTGACTTCATTCAGGATTGTATAAAGTGTTGTTGTCTTTCCTGATCCTGTCGGTCCGGAGAAAATATACAGTCCGCTCCGGTGCCGGGCTATATCTGAAAACCATTCAGTCTGGGAAGGGTCACTGCTGAGCATGGAGCAGGTCAGTGCCCCGTGATTATTCAGTATGCGCAGTACACCGCTGGTGATCTGATAACTTGAGACAAGGGCAAAGCGAAGGGCAAGCTTTCTGCCTGAAACTTCAGCTTCAAATCTGCCTGTCTGCGGCATCAGGATATCTGACAGGTCAAGATTTGAACGGTACATCAGATAACGGAAAAATTCATTGTCGCCCGGTTTGCTTTTTACCCGCCGGATGATGCCGTTGACGCGCATTTCAATCAGCGTGACATCGTCCTTCAATGAAAAATGAATATCGGTAACATGATTGCGGAGCGCAATTTCGAGCAGTTCCTCAAGTCTTCTTTCCATACAGCTTTCACCTTCTGAATGTTTCGCTGTATTAATAGAAATAAAGGACATGCTTCCCCGAAAAAAGAGTGAATTACCGATAGTGCCTGCAGAAGGAGCAGCATCAGGTTCTGTTTTAATTGACAAATACCTTTCAACCTATAAAATTATTAGGGTAGGAGCGTAAAAAGATATGATTTTAGTAAATGATTTAAAACCGGGAACAACATATGAATATGAAAATGGAATCTGGCAGGCATTAAATCTTGAACTTAATAAAACAGCAATGCGTCAGATGATCGTCAAAGTTAAATCCAAAAATCTTCGTACAGGTGTTATCAAAGATATCGTATTTACAGGCGGAGACAAAGTCGAACAGGCTCATATCGACAAGAAAGAAATGCAGTACCTCTATGATGACGGTGAAAACCTCGTATTCATGGATACTGAGACATATGAGCAGATCGAAATTGCCAAGTCCAGACTTGAATGGGAACAGAAGTTCCTCAGAGAATCTGCCAGCGTCAGCATCATGATGTACGGCGGCAGCGAAGTACTCGGCGTAATTCTCCCCGATAAGGTTGAACTCCAGATTGTCGAATGTGAGCCGGCAGTCAAGGGTGATACAGCCACTTCAGCCACAAAGAACGCTAAACTTGAAACAGGACTTGAAATCAGAGTTCCTCTGTTTATCAAGGATGATGAAATAGTTCTGGTTAACACAGCTGACGGCAAATATGCCGGAAGAGCATAAAAAAGTGATAATATAAATGTGCTGCATAAGCACATTTTCTTTCCGCATTAATATACAGGGGGTTCTTTTATGGCTAATAAGCAGAAAAAGAAAACTGTGTACAGACTGGTAACTCCCGAAGAAAAGGAAAAACAGAAACAGCAGCGCAGTACGAGCGCAAAATCTGAACAGTCTGTAAAAAAAATTGTCAGTAACGGCAGTGACGAATCCGCAAAGAAAGAACAGACACTGCCTGTAATAGAAAAAAACAAAGAAAAGCGCGTTGAAGTTTCCTCTTTTCAGCATGCCATTGTAGCCGCAGGCAATCTTTATGCCGGGCTTATGGATAAGACTGAAGCAGGCATAAAAACAGCTTATAAAAAGGGAAAGAGCGCTTTTATTTCATCAGTTGACAGAAGCCTGGACAGAATGGAGAAGAAACATGCCGATTCGCTCCGGCTTCCGGCAGAAGTAATGGCTGTCACCGAGGAAATCGATGAAGTGAAGGAAGCGACATATATTCCCGTTGACAGCATTATTGATGCAGATTTCAGAACTGCCCCGAAACCGCAGAAAGCCGTACCGGCTACTGCAGTAAATCCGGCAGAGGCTGAAACGAAGAATGAAGCGGCAGAAAAGGCTGCATCCGATATCTCAGAAGCACCTGAAACCGATGCATCTGCCGTAAAGGAAGAAGTGACGGATACTGTTCCTGCAATATCTGATGATACTGCATCATTTATTACCGGACAGACCGATGAAGAAATCATTGAAGAACATGAAGATGTTAATTCCGTGGATGAGTCATCTGATGCAGATATCACTGATCAGAATGAAGTTTCTTCCGATACAGAGGCTGAGATAACCGAAGTTACGGAAGAGATTACGAAGTCTGAAACTGATGACAATGCAATTCCTGAGACTGTCAGTGAAATATCTGAAGAATCTGGCGCAGAAGAGACAGTGTCTGAACCTGAAGCGGAACAGACAGCTGCTTCCGTTGCAGAAGAAATTACAGTGTCTGAAACTGATGACAATGCAATTCCTGAGACTGCCAGTGAAGTGTCTGAAGAATCTGCTCCAGAAGAGACAGTGTCTGAACCGGAAGCGGAACAGAAAACCGGGGAAGAAGTATCCGTTAGTGCAGCTGATGAAGAAGTTGTGATTTCAGAAGCTGAAGCTGTTACGGATGTGTCTGAAGCGGAAGCATCTGATGAAAACATTCAGAATGAAGCAGAACCGGAAGTGGCGGAAGAAGCATCACTGACTGCAGACAATATGCCTGAAGAGGCTGAAGAAGCTAAAACATCTGCAGATCTGTCACCTGATGCTTTGGTATCCGCAGCAGAAACAGCAGCGGTAACTTCGGTAGAACCGGTGACTGAAGAGCTCTCTTCTGATGCAGAGAATATGCAGGAAGCTTCTGTTCCTGCAGCAGAAAACAGGGAATCAGACGTAAAGACCGGTGAACCGGATGAATCTGAAAGTAAAGCAGAAAGCAGACCGGAGCCTCTGTTTGAAGAACTCATTGCCGAACGTACGGAAGAGGAAAAGAAATCTGACACGCTGAGCTTCAATCCTGAGAAATTAAGAGATTTCACTGATGACGGGATGCCGTATCAGGTTCGTGAAGTTCTCGAGATTAATCTTGAGCCGAAGTATATCGCTGTTATGAGTGATGAAAAGGCACAGGTTAATTTCTTCAGGCGATTCTACAATCCGGTTTCATGCATGTATGAACAGGCAGCCAGCAATGATCATCAGAGCAGACGCGGCGCTGTCAGAAGACTGGCCCTGAAATTCTTCCTTTCATCGGTCATCGGAGTATATGCAGTTTCAAGAATTCTCAACGAGCGTCCTTTCGGATTTGCACGGATGACGTTTACCGACGGATCCTGGATCACAGCCAGAATTGTAATACTCGGCGTTGTGACGCAGATGCTGATCAGTATGCTTCAGAAACTCATATGCAGAGGTGAAAAGGGAACATACAACAAGCATCTTGATATTGAGGCTGAAGCTTCATACTTTATCTCCCTGATCATGATGGCTGCCGGCAGTCTGCTGATGGTTAATTACTGGGCAGCCGGAGTTGTATTCGCTGTCGGTCTTGCTGCAGCAGTGATCATGCACGTGTATGCTGTTGAACTTGCGTACCGTTCCAGCAGGGTTCAGACGCTTGCCGCGGTAATTCTCGGAAGTCTGATCGCACTGGCTTTAACGGCAGTGTATATCCGCTTCCTGGGCGATGACATTATCAGGATCGTACAGAGTTTTGTTAAATTCTGACAAACCGAAACAATCTGAATTGAATACTCAGATTGTTTTTTTATGCACAGTACTTTATTTACTAATCAATAAGTGCTTATAATTATTGAGATAAAACTCAGGGCAAGGTGTAATTCCTGACCGGCGGTATACCCCGCGAGCTGTTTATACAGAATGAACCGTTGAAATTACGGTGGCGACAGTAAAGTCTGGATGGAAGAGTGATTATCGGATTTTTTATCCGACCCGGAGGTTTTTATCGCGAAGCCTCTTTTATTTTGAGGCAAGGGAGGAAACCAAAAATGAAGCATTTCACTGTAAAGACGTTAGCAAAAATCGCAATTCTTTCTACCATTTCATTTATTCTCATGTATATGGAATTTCCGCTTCCGTTTGTACCCAGCTTTTACAAGATAGACTTTTCTGAAGTGTCTGTACTGATCGGCGGATTTGCACTCGGTCCCCTGGCAGCGTTCTGCATTGAAGGTCTGAAGATTATTCTCAAGCTTTTATTTAAGCCTACAACAACAGCATTTGTCGGAGAGTTTGCGAATTTCCTGATCGGCATTGCATTTGCTGTTCCGGCGGCTGTTATCTATGCCAAAAACAAAACAAAGAAAACCGCGGCAGCCGGAATGGTCTGCGGAACACTGATTATGACAGTCGTAGGGGTGCTGCTGAACTACTTTGTCCTGCTTCCGATGTACAGCAGACTTTACGGAATTCCGATGGATGCACTTGTCGGAATGGGAACGGCACTGATTCCGGCAATCAGGGACAGGCTGACATTTGTTCTGCTTGCTGTTACACCGTTTAATATCATCAAGGGAGTCATTGTGAGTATTCTTACGATGCTTCTGTACAAGCATATCTCACCGCTGCTCCACAGATAGTTTCCAAAGCCTGTACTATCACATGAAAATGCGATTGAACAGGCTTTTTCCATGTTATAATAATTCAGATACCGAGGTTAATTGAAAATATGGCTAAATACTCACGTACACAGAAATATGAAGATTTAAGAACAAAACTTCAAAATGATTCTGAAAAAGATATCCGCACGACAGATCTTTCCAAATTTGAAAAGAGACTGAATCAGATCAATGCGAATAATTTTGAAGCGCCTGACGAAACTGTCAAGCCTGCAGACGCTGATCCGATTCATGCCAGAAGACAGGCACAGTATGATGCCGCTCCGGTTCGGCCGGAAGACAAACCGGCGATAGACAAATCATTTCTGCGTGGAAATGAGAACTATACCAATGCTTTTAACAATGAGTATCTGAATGAATATATCAAGGAAGTCAAACAGTACAATATCGATCAGGGCAATGCATTCAGCACAAATACTGATCTGAATATCCTGAAATCACTGAAAGGGGAGAGACCTGCAGTGCAGGCACCTTCAAAACCCTTTGAAGAAGAGAAAACAAAAGATGTTCCCCAGGTCAGTAAGCCTGTCAAACCTGCAGTGAAAGAGGACAGCGGCAATATTCCGTTCTTCTCATCCGGAAGTGATTTCGCGGATGACACAGGTGATGTTCCTCTGAGCGATACCAGGACAATGACCAAGGAAGATATTGCTGCAGAGGTTCAGAGACTGATTCAGGGAAGCGTAAAACCCGAACCGGTGAAGCAGGTGCAGCAGCAGCCTCAGCCGGTCAGACAGAAGCCTGTTTCGGCATATGATGATGAGCGCAGTGCCAGACAGCAGCTGCTGAATGAAACGACGCAGATGAGAGCTCAGCTTGATGACTACGAGGATAATCTTACGGAAGTCAGTGACAAGATGAATCACACAAACAAGGTTCTCAATATTGTTCTCGTGATTCTGATTATCGTACTTTCATTTGTTCTCGCAATTGTTGTTTACTGGCTTCTTCTTCAGAGAGGAATTATAAAATGAGAATTAATATTGCAATCGACGGCCCGAGTGCTGCAGGCAAAAGTACTATCGCAAAACTTACTGCAAAAAGACTTGGCTACGTGCATCTTGATACGGGTGCCATGTACCGCTGTACAGCTTTGAAAGCTGTCAGAGAGGGCATTTCACTGGATGATGAACCCGCTGTCTGCAGAATGCTTGAAAACACTGATATCAGGCTGACACCCGACGGGGAAGTATTTCTTGACGGCGAAAATGTTTCTGCAGAAATCAGAACCGATGAAATCTCAATGGCTGCTTCAGATGTTTCCAAACTGAAGCAGGTCCGCGCTGATCTTGTCAAAAGACAGCAGGAGATGGCCAGGGCAAAGGGATTCATTATGGACGGAAGAGATATCGGAACGGTTGTGCTTACAGATGCCGAAGTGAAGATATATCTGACCGCCAGTGCACACGCCAGGGCACTGAGACGTCTGAAACAGAACAAGGAACAGCTGAATATAAGCACTTCAGATCTTGAAACAATCGAAAAAGAAATTGAAGCACGCGATTATCAGGATATGCACAGAGAGAATTCTCCGCTGAGAAAGGCAGACGATGCTGTTGAGATAGACAGCTCTGATCTGACAATCGATGAAGTTGCGGATCGTATATACGCTCTGGTTGAACCCTTCCTTCTGAAGGAGGAAAACTGATATGAGCACCGGTGTAATTGCAATCGTTGGCCGTCCTAATGTAGGTAAGTCAACGATTTTTAACAGATTTGCCGGAGAAAGAGTTTCCATCGTTGAAGACACTCCCGGGGTTACAAGAGACCGTATTTACGCGAGAAGCTCATGGACCGGGAGAGATTTCAGGGTGATTGATACAGGCGGTATTCAGCTTCAGGATCAGCCGTATCAGGAGGAAATCAGGGCACAGGTGCAGATTGCCATTGAAGAGGCTGACGTCATTCTTTTTGTCGTAAGCGGAAAGTCCGGACTGAATGATGATGACCAGTATATAGCCAATATGCTGCACAGGCAGAAAAAGCCTGTTGTTCTGGCTGTGAACATGATTGATGATGAATCACGTCTGGCCAATATTTACGAATTCTATTCCCTCGGAATCGGTGATCCGATTGCCTGCTCCGGTGTTCACGGCGTGGGAATCGGTGATCTTCTGGATGCATGCGTCGCGGCATTCCCGGAAGATAATGGCGAAGACGAGCATGAAGGCACTAGGATTGCCGTCATCGGTGAGCCTAATGTCGGAAAGAGTTCGCTGGTAAATGCGGTCCTGAATGCTGACCGCGCTATTGTTGCAAATGAACAGGGAACCACAAGGGATGCTGTTGATACACCGTTTGAATTCGACGGAAGACGCTATGTGATCGTTGATACGGCCGGAATCAGAAAGCGCGGCAGGGTTTATGAATCAATCGAAAAATACTCGGTTCTCAGGGCAATACAGGCAATTGAGAGGTGTGATGTTGCTTTGTTTCTGATTGATGCAGAGGCAGGGATCAGGGAACAGGACAAACATGTTGCCGGTTATGCCCATGATGCGGGAAAGCCTGTCATTATCGTTGTCAACAAATGGGATGCCGTGGAAAAAGACGAGCACACCATGAATGAATTCACTGAGAAAGTCAGAACGGAATTTGCATATCTTGCCTATGCACCGATTGTCTTTGTTTCCGCAAAGACCAGGCAGCGCGTTGCAAATATCATACCGATGGTTGACCGTGCAAATGAAAATGCAAAACGAAGGATTGCCACGAATGTTCTGAATGAAGTGATTGCTGATTCACAGGTTACGACGCCTGCGCCGGCAAGAAACGGAAAGCGTTTCAGAATTTACTACGCTACACAGGTAAGTGTGCAGCCGCCGACTTTTGTATTATCATGCAATGATCCGAAGCTGATGCATTTTACCTATGAGCGGTTTATTGAAAACACCCTGCGTCAGGCATTTGATTTTGAAGGCACACCGATCAGGATTATTGCAAGAAGAAAGGTGAGTGAATAATGAAGACAGCGGTTCTGGGAACAGGAAGCTGGGGCACGGCCCTGGCTCAGGTTCTTGCTGATAACGGTCAGGAAGTTATCTTATACGGAATCAGTGAATTCGAAGTAAATGACATCAACCGTAATCACAGGAATTCTCATTATTTTGAAACTGAAATATCGCACGATCTGAAAGCTACGCTTGATATCAATGATATCAGGGACAGTGATCTGATCCTGCTTGCAGTTCCTTCTTCAGTTATAGAAGATACACTTCTGAAAGCTGCAGATGTGCTGGAAAAGCCGGTCATTGTAATCAATGTTGCAAAAGGCTTTCACCCGAAATCACACAAGCGGCTCAGCATCGTTATCGAGGAGGGAATGCCGGCGGAAAAGCTCAGGGCAGTTGTTTCCCTGATCGGACCGAGTCATGCCGAAGAAGTTATTATCAGGCTTCTGACGGTTGTCAACGCTGTCAGCAGTGATGAAGAATCCGCAAAAACAGTACAGAACCTTTTCTCAAACGATTATTTCCGTGTTTATACCAATACGGATGTGATTGGTGCAGAAATCGGTGTTGCGGTTAAAAACATCATGGCCATTGCATCGGGAATTACCGAAGGAATCGGTCAGGGTGATAATGCCAGAGCGGCTCTGATGACCAGGGGTCTGGCTGAAATGACAAGGTTCGGCACAGCTCTTGGTGCAGAGAAGGATACATTTTTGGGACTGGACGGCGTCGGAGACCTGATTGTTACATGTACATCCCGTCATTCAAGGAACTTTATGGCCGGTTATCAAATCGGCAGGGCAGGCGGAGCGGAGGAATTCTTCCGTACCAACACAAAGACTGTGGAAGGTATCAGTGCCTGCAGGATAGTTCATGAGGAAGCCATTGCCAGAGGCATCTCCATGCCGATTACCGATCAGGTTTATGCTGTGCTGTTCGAGGGAAAATCTCCCGAAAAGGCTGTATATGATCTGATGCACAGGGATCTCAAGTCGGAAAAAATCTGAACAGCAGTAAAAAAAACTTCTGCCGGTGATCTGATCACATGCAGAAGTTTTTATATTAATAGTGATAACCGTTTTCGTCCCACCATCCGGAACCGATCCAGTTGCCGTTGTCATCCCAATAACCAAACTGGCTGTAATCAGTTGTGTCAGGTTCATGGTAGTTTCCGTTTTCATCCCACCATCCGCCTTCAGCAACAGGGGCATAACCGGCAACAGTACAGCTTGTTGCGGAATCGCCGGAGCCGGTGCTGTAGCCGCCGCATACTTTTACAGTTCCCCAGAGATCACCGACCCATCCGTTGTAATAGCCGTTTGTACTGGTGACTGTTGCGACAGCACTGTCATTGTTGTAGACAGTTGCCCAGCAGTTGATATCATTGACAAGCCATGAAAGATCGACAAGACAGGTGCCCCATTCATCAATATTATTTCCCCACTGGTCATGGAGTGAGATATTTCTGGAACCTCCGGAGCAGATGCCTGCGCTTGTGGCCCATGTAATCTTGATGTTTCCGTACTGGTCATAGGATGCAGCGACACCTTCTGTTGTAGGATCATCTGACAATGCTTCGGCATATTCAATGCTGGAAACAAGAGGGGACGCTTCCAGACCGGCGGATGAGACTTTCGAAGTAATGCCTACGCCGCCTTCCATCCAGTCTTCGATTCTGACATGCGGATACGTACCGTAAACATATGTGATTTCTTCGACATCCTTCGGTTCGTTCAGAGGTTCGGGTGTACCGGAAACTTCCTCTTCGACATCAAGCAGAATGCGGTTGATGTTGCCCGGAATGTTCATCGCCGACTTCTGTGCGGTATAATATGTGCCTTTGCCTTTGATTGCCATATCATAGCCGACCCAGACAGCATTTGTATAATTCGAAGTGGAGGAGATCATCCACTTGTCTTTCATCTGTCCGGCAGGAATTCCGTACTGAAGTCCGTCGGTTCCCCAGTCTGTTGTACCGGTCTTTGCATAGACAGGATAACTGCTTCTGAGGATCTGCATATAGTTGAAATACGGACCGGTAACATTGTTTTCCATCAGAACGCATGACAGATATGCACTTCCGGAAGACAGAACTTTTTTATTCTGATTCTGCGGATAATACTCTGTTCCGTCATGTGTAAGTATTACTTTTGATATTGTGTGCGGTTCATTGTAAACACCGCCGTTGATCAGCATGCTGTGAGCACCGGCAAGCTGCAGACATGTTGTTTCAAACCATGTGCCGCCGATTGCGAAACTCAGATGGAAGTTGTCATTTGTAATTCTGTTGAAGCCGATGGAACGCATATAATTGACGACGGTTTCTTTTCCGACTGCGTCAACGACACGCTCAAGGGTAAGGATTGCAGGAATATTCAGTGAGTTTCCGACTGCATCCTTGATCGTTACATCACCCTGATATTTGCCGGAAGCATTGACTTTGACGAGAGATTCACCCGGATAGGTGATCGGCTTGTCCACAAGGATTTCATCCAGCGAGTATCCGAGATATTCAAATGCCAGACCGTATGAGAGAATCGGCTTGACAGAAGAACCAGGCTGCTTGAAGTTCATTGTTGCACGGTTCAGAAGTCTTGCGCCGTCATAATTGCGGCCGCCGCCGATGCCTACGACAGCACCGTTGGAATTGTCCATGACGAGCATGGCAACCTGCATCAGTTCATCAGGATATCTTACATTTGTTTCTTCATTCTGAACTGCTTCGATTCTTTCCTGAATTGTACGGTTGAGATAAGTGTAGATCTTCATGCCTTTGACGGTGGGATCGGCACCGGTAAGCGTCTGTACTTCTTCAAGAACGACGTCAAGATATGACTGGTACTGGCTGTCATCCGACATCTGGCGGTTGTCACCGACCAGAAGGTCTTCAACTTTGACAGATTTTGCAAGAGCATACTCATGATCTGTCAGATAGCCGTGGTTATGCATCTGATAGAGCACTTCATTTCTTCTTGTAGTGGCATAATCCAGATAGTTGTAAGGATTGTACTTGTTCGGAAGGTTGACGATTCCGGCAAGCATTACCGATTCATCAAGTGTCAGATCCGTGCAGTTCTTGCCGAAGTAATACTGCGCAGCACGCTGAACGCCGCGGATATTGCCGCCGAAGTTAAGCTTGTTCAGATACAGGACAAAGATTTCCTTCTTGTTCAGAAGGGACTCAAGCTTGATTGAAAGCCAGATCTGCTGAACTTTATATTCGATTGTTTTCGCACGTTCTTTTCCTGTATTGCTCGCATCCATCGAATCAATGGAAAAGTAAGTGTTTTTTACCAGCTGCATGGTAAATGTTGAGCCACCCTGACCAAAGTTGCCGTTTTTCAGATTTTCAAGCGCAGCTTTTGTAAAGCGGGGGATGTCAAATCCGAAGTGTGTGAAGAAACGGCTGTCCTCAATGGAGAGGAAGGCGTCCACCAGAGATTCGGGACACTTGTCATAAGTGACGTTCTCACGCAGATAAACACCAACCTCGGTGATGAGGCTGCCGCTGTCATCGTAGATCTTGGTTGATTCTTCACCGATAAAATCAGTCAGATTCAGCTCGGGGGAATCTTCAGCCATATTCTTTGCGATATAAAGGCCGCCCAATCCTACGGCAGCTTCCGCCAGAAGCATGATCACCATCAGCACAGAAAGGAAAATCCATCTTTTTCTGCGCCGGCGCTCCTGTTTCCGGTTCTTTTCTTTTTCAAGTGTTACCTGCGGCGGTTCGTGCAGGACTGTATATACTTTTGTCGGTTCACCCGGCTCGGAAATTTTCTTGATTACCTGTGTCTGTCCGTTGTCAGCTTCAGCTTTCTTCCCGGGTATATGACCGGCAGAATGGCGGGGGGAATATTCCCTGCCGTCACTGACTGCCTTGAACGATACGGTATCGCCGTTATCATTCTTCCGGTCGTTCAGCTCGGGGATCGAAAGTGTTTTTGTATTGCCGCTGTCTTTATCGGTTCCGACAGGATCAATTTCATTTTCTACCGGGTTCTTTTCATTTTCACGCATTAAAAAACCTCCAGAAATCCTTCATGATTTTAACATAGTTGCTATCTTATTTATATAGAAAATGAATATGCAGTTCTTAAGACGGGAACAATAAAATGTAAAAAGACCATGAACGTTGTAAAATGGATACATGAGTACGCATCTGTTCGTCAGAAGCTGCTATTCGCTTCTTGACAGTACCGTAAGAATTCCGAAACTTGTCGAGAAAGCAAAGCAGCTCGGTTATACATATACTGCACTGACAGACCATAATGTCATGTTCGGAATGGCTGCCTTCAGCTATGCATGCAGAAAAGCAGGAATCAGACCTGTCTGCGGCATGGAGGCTGATGTCAGCTGCCATGACAGGACTGTTCCTTTTCTTCTGCTTGCAAAAGACAATAAGGGTTATCAGAATCTGATGAAGCTTTCTTCCCTGATCTGCGAAAGGAACGGACCCTGCAGTATCGAGGAACTGAAAGCATGCACACATTGTTTTCTTATTGCATACGGTGAAAACGGCTGGGCAGACAGCGAGCTGATTAACGAAAACCGGGAGGGAATCATTGAAAAACTGCGGATCATGAAGGAGGAGCTCGGGGAGTTTGATATTGCGCTTTCCTTCCAGGAGAGTTCTCTGTGGATGAGCAGAAACAAAATGCTCAAAAGCATCTGCAGAATGCTCGGCATAAAAACATGTGCATTAAACAAAGTTCTGTATCTTGAAGCAGATGAAGCCGAGGATTACCGCATGGTATGCGGAATAAGACAGAACAAAACGGTTCAGGATCAGTCGCTTCCGCTTCTCAAAGGCAGATATTTTCTGTCAGCGGAGGAGATGGAAAAGCTTTATGATGCGGATGATCTGCAGAGAACGGATGAAATTGCTTCGCAGTGCCGCTGTGATATGGAAACCGGGAAGACCTCACTTCCTGTTTTTGACGTTCCGGGATCACTTACAAGTGCACAGTATCTGACGCAGCTGTGTCTTGCGGGACTGAGCAAGCGTCTTGGCGGAAGGGATGACCCGGGGTACAGAGCAAGACTCAAATATGAACTTGATACGATTATCAGGATGCATTTCGAGGACTATTTTCTGATCGTATACGACTTTATCCGTGCTGCCAGAAAGATGGATATTTACGTGGGTCCGGGAAGGGGAAGCGCTGCAGGTTCTCTTGTGGCGTACTGTCTCGGGATTACGCAGATTGATCCGCTGAAATACAATCTTCTGTTTGAGCGTTTCCTGAATCCGGAAAGAGTTTCAATGCCTGATATCGATACTGACATTCCCGACAACCGGAGGCAGGATGTCATCAATTACGTGTATGAGAAATACGGAGCTGATCATATTGCCAATATCGTGACATTCGGAACTCTCGGAGCCCGTCAGGTCATCCGTGATACTGCAAAGGTGACATGTCTGCCGCAGCGGGATACTGATATGCTGTGCAGGATGATACCGAATACACCGAAGATCACCCTGGCGGAAGCCCTGAACCGGAGCACGCGGCTGCGCGAAGTTGTAAACGCGGAAAACAGATACCGCAGTTTTTTCAGAACAGCATCCAGACTTGAAGGACTTCCCAGGCACTGCAGTGTTCACGCTGCCGGCATCATTATGAGCCGTCTTCCGCTGAATGATGTGATTCCTACGATACAGCTCGATGAAGGAATGAAAACCAGCCAGTACACGATGGAGTATCTGGAAGAGAGAGGCCTGATAAAAATGGACTTTCTCGGCCTGAGAAATCTGACAACGATCGATAAAATCGTCAGCATGATCAGAAAGACGCATCCGGAATTTGACATTATGAAAATTCCCACGAATGATCAGAAGACGATTGACGTATTTGCCAGGGTTGACACCGTCGGCATATTTCAGTTTGAATCTGCCGGCATGAAGGGACTGCTTCGGAAAATGCATGTATCCTGCTTTGATGATATTGTCGCCGCACTTGCGCTTTTCAGACCGGCCAGCATGCAGAACATTCCGCTGTATCTGGAAAACAGACAGCACAGGGATCAGATTGTATATCCGGCTGAAGAACTTGAAGATATTCTGAAGGAAACCTACGGCGTCATGATTTATCAGGAACAGGCAATGCTGACAGCGCAGAAGGCAGCCGGCTTTTCCCTCGGAAAGGCCGACGTCCTCCGTAAGGCAATGTCAAAGAAAAAAGAATCTGAAATGCTTGCCCTGAGGGATGAGTTTATTAAAGGCTGCCTGAAAAACGGCTACAGCAATGAAACTGCCGTCAGACTATTTGATACGATCGAGAAATTTGCGGGATACGGTTTTAACAAGTCCCATGCGGTTGCCTATGGTCTGATTGCATACCAGATGGCGTATCTGAAGGCGAATGCCCCGCTGTATTTTTACAGTGCACTGATCGATTCAGTCACGGGTGACAAGGAGAAGACGTCCCAGTATATTGATGAATGCAGGCGCAGAGGCATCGACGTTGCCGGTCCTGACATCAGCCGGTCCGGTGTTCAATGTGTCATTGACGGGCAGACAATCATTCTTCCGCTGAGTGAAGTCAGAGACATCGGGATGCATGCATCAGAGGCACTGATAGAAGAAAGAAACAGAAAGCCGTATGATGACTTCTTTGATTTTGTTGCAAGGTGCGGCATCATAAAAATCGGCAGAAAGAGTATCGAGACCATGATCGATGCCGGCGCCCTGGACTGCTTCAGAATGAACAGGGCCACCATGAAGGGCGGACTTGATGACGCACTGAATTATGCCGAGCTGGTGCGGATTGACAATAACGGCGTTTCACTGATTAATCTTGATCTTGTATCAAAGCCCGTTCTTGTAAGAAGAACCCAGTCGGCTGAAACCACCAATGAGAATGAAAGAAACGCTCTTGGATTTACTCTCGGGCCGCATCCGATCATAGCCGTAAGAAACCGGCTCGGCATACATCTTCCCTCAATTGCTTCACTGAAGGACAAAAAGGGCTACGTCGACGGATTTGCCCAGATTACATCAGTCAAGCAGCACAGAACAAAAAAGGGGGACATGATGGCGTTTGTCAAAGTCTGCGATGAAACGTCGGAACTGGAAATGTCGGTTATGCCGCGGTTATACAGCCAGAAAGAACAGGATCTTGCAAAAAACGAATACATCCGATTCCATGCTAAAATAGATTCCGACGGTTCATGCATTGCCGAATCAATTACGGCAGTCAGACAATCGCTGAACACTGCAGGAGGTTAAAGCCAATGGCAAAGATTTTAATTGTAGATGATGAAAAAAATATCCGTGATGTAATCAGGGAATATGCACTGCTCAACGGTTATGAAACCGATGAGGCGGAAGACGGAATAGAAGCCATTGATAAAATCACAAGTCAGCATTATGACTGTGTCGTTCTGGATATCATGATGCCCAGACTTGACGGTTTTTCAGCCTGCAAGCAGATTAAAAAAATACAGAATGTTCCTGTAATCATGCTGAGTGCACGCCAGGAGGAATATGACAAGCTGTTCGGCTTCGAACTTGGTGTTGACGACTATGTTGTAAAGCCGTTTTCACCTAAGGAACTGATGGCAAGAATCCGTGTTGTAATCGACCGCAGCAGCAGCCGCACAAATACAGCGGGAATACAGTCATATGATGACGGAGGCCTTGTTATCGATGAAGCCGGAAGACAGGTGATCATTGACGGGGAAAAGGGCAATCTGACGCCGAAAGAGATTGATCTTCTGATTTATATGGCTGCTCATAAAAATACTGCACTGTCCAGATCCAGACTTCTCGAAGAGGTTTGGAATTACGATTATTTCGGTGATGACAGGACTGTTGATACGCATATAAAAATGCTGCGGCACAATCTCGGGTCACATCGCGACCATATTGTCACTGTAAGAGGAATGGGGTATAAATTTGAGGCTTGACAGGCACGGAATCAGATTTAATATCTGGCTGTTCTTCTTTATGTTTGCGGTTTCGGTTGTAGCGATCCTGGGGATTCTTCAGTTTTCGCTGATCAAGCCTTATTACCGCAACAACAAGATCATTACAGTAAAACAGATATCAGATCAGATACAGAATTATGTTCTGAATCAGAACGCAGACAGTACCGCGATTTCAAGAGCACTGCAGGTTACCGTAGACAACAATGTCTGTGTCGCAATTTACAACGACCAGGGAAGAATGATCTATGATGCAGACTCACTCGGATCAGGCTGCGTATTTCATGCTGTCTCATCCACTGTGGAGAATGTCGATCTCAGGAGCGGAAACAGCCTGAGACATCTTCTTGACGACAATAACGGGGAATACAGCCTCAATTTTACGAACCAGAGAACAGGGCAGGATATGATCGTCTACGGGCGCACAATCTCAACAAATCTTGCCAATTTTTACCTGTTTGTCAATTCACCGCTGGAGCCCGTGGATTCCATTGTTGATTTCTTTTCCAGGCAGTATTTTCTGTATACGATACTTCTGACTGTGATTTCCTTTGTGGTATCCATGATTATATCCAATCTTCTGACCAAACCGATCATCAATATGAAAGACCAGGCTGAAAAGCTTGCCGAAGCTGACTACTCCGTCAGATTTTCCGGAGGCAGATTCACGGAAACGAAGGAACTGGCTTCAACGATGAATGATGCAACGGACAAACTGAGCAAAATCGATGAACTCAGAAAAGACCTGATTGCCAACGTATCTCATGATATTAAAACACCTCTGACATCAATCAGGGCTTACGCGGAAATGATCAAGGATATATCCGGTGATATTCCTGCCAAGCGTGATGAACATCTGGATGTCATTATTGATGAAGCAGATTATCTGGACAAGCTTGTTACAGATATGAGCGAGCTTTCACGCATGCAGTCCGGCAATTATGTTCTGAAACAGATCAATTTTGACCTTGCGGAATGTATCCGGAGCACAATCAAGCTCAATGAAGTGCTGATCAGGGAGGGAAAGCTGAATATTGTCACTGATGTTCCGGATGAACTGATTATTTACGGCGATCAGGTGAAGCTGACACAGGTAATCAATAACTTTCTGACCAATGCAATCAAACATACGCCGGCAGGAAAAACAATTCGTATCAGTGCACGTCTGCTCGATGACGAGGAAACTGTGCGCACGGAAGTGGCTGATGAAGGTGAAGGAATTTCGAAGGAAGATCTTCCTTATATCTGGGACAGGTATCAGAAGAGCAGCCGTTCCTTCTCAAGAAGCATGACAAATACCGGTCTCGGACTTGCGATCGTCAAGGCGATTCTTGATACGCACCATGCCCGCTACGGTGTTGAATCGGCACCGGGAGAAGGCTCGCTGTTCTGGTTTGAGCTCAACAGACCCCAGGAAGTTGAGGAGATTGAAAACGATGTGTCCTGATTATCTTTGCGGAACTGACTTCGAAATCCTGCAGAACGGGGATATGTATCACTTTAACAGTGATACGGAGCTGCTGGGAAGATTCATAAGGATCAGGCACAGGGATGCCGTGCTTGATGTCGGCTGCAACAACGGTGCTCTGATGCTGTATGCATCCCTGTATCAGCCGGCGAAACTCTGCGGAATTGATTTATATGAGGAAGTAACAGCCCTGGCTGACAGCAATCTGAACAGATACGGAATAGCTCATGAACTTTTTACGGGAAAAGTACAGGATCTTGCGGGAATCCGGTTTGATGCACTGATCTGCAATCCGCCGTACTTCAATACCGGAAACGAATCGCTGACAAATGAAAACAGGTATCTTAAGGCAGCCAGACATGAAAAGTATCTTCCTCTTGAAGAACTGTTCGAAAGTGCCGACAGACTGCTGAAGGACAACGGAAGACTGTTCCTGGTGCATCGAGCTTCAAGGCTGAACGAAATTATGTCCTGCATGCTCAGCCGTCATATGAAGGCATGCAGAATATGCTTTGCCTATGAATCGGAAGGAAAGAATGCAAAAAGCGTCCTTTTGGAAATCAGAAAGGGAAAGTGTCCGGAGCTGAAGACTGAGCCTCCTGTTTATCTGGATGACAGAACGACGTTTCCAAAGCCGGCATATCAGGATTGATGCCCGGCAGTGTCTGTGCATATAAAAAACAGCATGGCGTAATGTCATGCTGTTGTCATTTTATATTCTTTCACCAGGATGATTGATGCGCCACACTCCCCAGCCGTAAAGAAACAGTGAAAAATAATAAACAAGAAGGGCGAGAATCAGCATTACGATTGTTCCGCCGGAAAACATGTTAAAAAACATGAACAAATCAGAGAAGGCAAAAATCACGGCAGCCGCGAATATAATCTTCGGAAGCCTGAATGAGAATACGACAGTGGAAATCAGAACGGAAAAGTAAATGATTCCAAGAATCATAAGAGCCGGATCAGGCAGTTTTGTCCTGAGCAGAAAAACAGCACAGGCAGCTGCCAGAGATCCTGCAAGTCAGACATATATCTGTTTACGCGACGGTTTTCTTTCACGAACAAAGGCAATGAAAAACAGAAGATGGGCAGTCAGGAATATCGCTCCGCCGGCAGCGAAACTGAGATTGATTGCAACATCTGCGCAAAGGCACAGAATAACTGCCAGCAGGATCATAAGATCAAATTTATTCCGTTCCATCAGAAAACCGCGGAGGGCAAGAATAACGGAAGGAAGAGAAGCTGTAAACTTCAGGATCGCCGCGCCTGCAAGATCCGCGGGATAATTGTTCTGCAGAAGGCGGACTGCCACGGATGAGCAGACTGTGACGCCGAAGAACAGAAGAAACAAAGGGAGCGGGCTGAGATGCCTGCGGACGATCGTATCGGCATATTTCCAGCCGAAAACAGAAGCTGCAAGACACACGGCACACATGACGGCAACTATAATATTCATCGTTAAACCTCTTATCTTTTACATATATTTTTTATCAAATGCGGAAATTAACAAACAGATAATTGTTTTTTGAAGAGCATGAAAATTATGATTGACTCACAATAACGGTTTTGATAATATACTTCTGTTACATTACCTCTTACTGGGGTCTGTAACCGCTCAAAAAAGGGCTTAAGAACATGCAAATGTCCCCTTAATGGCGCGTCTTAAGATAATATGTCAGGAGGTGTAAAAATGTACGCAATTATCGAAACAGGCGGAAAGCAGGTTAAGGTTGAAAAAGATCAGGCTATCTTTGTTGAAAAGCTTGATGTCGAACCGGGTGAAGAAGTTGTCTTTGACAAAGTAGTTCTTCTCAGCGATGCGGCAACAAAGATCGGAACACCGTATGTAGAAGGTGCCAAAGTTACCTGCAAAGTTGAAAAGCAGGGTAAGGAAAAGAAGATCAGAATCTTCAAGTACAAGGCTAAGAAGGGTTCTACCCGCCGCCGTCAGGGCCACCGTCAGCCGTATACAAAGCTGACAGTACTGTCCATCGAGGGCTGAAATGATTCAAATTCGCATGACTGAGCACAGCGGAAGGATTCAGACATTATCTGTATCCGGTCACGCGGGATCTGATGAATACGGAAAAGATCTTGTGTGTGCGGCAGTCAGTGCAGTCGTCTTCGGACTGGCCAATGCGCTGGATGAAATGTGCAGCGATGCAGCGGTCAGCATTAATGAAAACCTGATTGATATCAGAAAGGTTACGGATGATAATAAAACAGAGATCATCATGAGAACCGGTTATTATCAGCTGATGACAATTCAGGAAGTTAATCAAGCATTTGTTAAGGTAAATATTACGGAGGTGTAAAACCATGAAGTTCACACTTGATATTCAGTTCTTTGCATCCAAGAAGGGTGTATCTTCCACAAAGAACGGACGTGATTCAGCAGGACGCAGACTCGGTGCCAAGAAAGCTGACGGACAGTTTGCAACAGCCGGATCCATTATCTATCGTCAGAGAGGAACAAGAATCTTCCCGGGCAAGAACGTGAGCCGCGGCGGTGATGATACACTGTTCGCTACTGCAGACGGAATCGTAAAATACGAGCGTCTCGGCAGAGACAAGAAACAGGTATCTGTTTATCCTGAGGCATAAGTGAATAAAAGATGGCTCCTGATGATTCAGGGGCTTTTTTGAGGAAGGAGGATGGAAAATGATCGATCTTGTCAGAATCAAGGTAAAAGCAGGTGACGGCGGAAAAGGCTGTGTTGCCTGGAGACATGAAAAATTCTATCCCAACGGAGGTCCTTTCGGCGGAGACGGCGGAAAGGGAGGAGATGTTTTCATTGAAGTCGACACCAATGAGACAACACTGACAAAACTCCGTTTTACAAAGTCTGTAAAAGCCGGCAACGGCATGCCGGGACTGACTAAGAAGATGCACGGCGCGGACGGCGAAGATGCAGTAATCAAGGTTCCTCCCGGAACAATGATCAGAAATGCCGCCAACGGTGATCTGATGGCGGATCTTACCAAGCCGCATCAGAAGGTGCTGATTGCACACGGCGGGAAAGGCGGTCTGGGAAACCAGCATTTTGCAACAGCAAGAAATGACGCGCCGGAATATGCGCAGCCCGGTGAAATCGGTGAAAGCTTTGATCTTCAGATTGAACTCAGGCTTCTTGCTGATGCCGGTCTGATCGGTTTCCCGTCAGTCGGCAAATCAACATTCCTGTCGGTGGTATCCAGAGCCAGGCCTGAGATTGCGGCATATCCGTTTACAACAATTGAACCGAACATCGGTGTTGTAACTCTGCCTGATGAAAGATCATTTGTTCTGGCGGACATGCCGGGACTGATCGAAGGCGCAGGCGACGGAAAAGGACTGGGACATGAATTTCTCAGACATATCAGAAGGTGCCGTGTTCTGATCCATGTCATTGACATGAGCGGTGAAGAACGTGATCCCAGAAATGATTACGAGGTCATCAACAGGGAACTTTCTGTTTATGATATGGAACTGGAAAAGAAACCGCAGATTGTTGTGGCCAATAAAATGGACAGCGAATATGCAGCGGATTATCTCGAAGAATTCCGCAGAGCATATCCTGATCTAAAGATCTATGAAACAAGCACGCTGATGCACAAAGGAATTGATCAGGTTCTTTATGCTGCCATGGATGAGATTGAAAAGGCGCGTAAGGAAGCTGAGGAAACCCCCGAGCAGAGTGAAGAGATTGTTGTATACCGTTATGAGCCGAAACGTCCGGACTTTGAGATCAAAAATCTCGGCAACGGCCGCTGGAAGGTTGAAAGTGAAAAAGTCGACAGACTTGCCGAACAGGTTGATTTCGATAAGGACGAAGAAACATACAGGTTTGCTGTCACTCTTGCTAAAATGGGTATAGACAATGCATTGAGACAGGCCGGTGCCCAAACCGGTGACCAGGTAATCGTCGGAACGTACATCATGGATTTCAAAGACTGAGGAGGTAGGGCTGTGATTGCTTTTATCAAAGGTAAAGTAGATTCATACGGTGCTGATTATGTAGTTGTTGACTGTCATGATACGGGCTGGTATATTTCCTATCCTCACCCGGAACGTCTGCATCTGAATGCGGAAGTAAAAATATATACATATCTGCATTACACGGATATGGATATATCTCTGTACGGATTCGAATCCCAGGAAGAAAAGGATCTTTTCATGAGACTGATTTCCGTTAAAGGCCTGGGTCCGAAAACAGCGATGAATATGCTTGCCAGAGCAGACTCCTCAAAGATTATTGAAGCTGTGGAAACAGGCAATGTAACGGTTCTGAAGAGCATGCCGGGAATCGGGGCGAAAACTGCCAGTCAGATTGTTCTGGATCTCAAGGGCAAACTGGTGCACTACGAGACAAAGACTGCGGCCAATGCAAAACAGTACAGTGATGAAATCAATGATACGATTGATGCCCTGAAGAATCTCGGATATAAACCGGGAGAACTGAATTCTGTGGCTAATTATCTGAGTGAGAACCCTGGGCTGAAAACAGAAGAATATCTGAAAATGGCTCTGAAGTATCTCATGAAGGCGAAGCTCGGAGGGTAATTGAACTATGGAAGACAATAATCGCTTACTTTCAGCAATGGCTGAAGCGGGAGATGATGAAGAATCTATCCGCCCAAGAACACTGAATGAGTATATCGGACAGGATGCGCTGAAAGAAAATCTGAGAATATTCATCAAGGCCGCCCTGCAGAGGAATGAGTCTCTGGATCATGTGCTTTTATACGGTCCTCCGGGACTTGGAAAAACAACGCTGTCTTATATTCTTGCACATGAAATGCATACGAATATCAGGGTTGCAAGCGGCCCGAGCATAGAAAAACCGGGTGATCTGGCAGCGGTGCTGTCCGTTCTTGAACCCGGAGATGTGCTGTTTATTGATGAAATTCACAGAATTCCTAAGATTGTGGAGGAAGTTCTTTATCCTGCCATGGAGGACTTCTGCATTGACGTGATGGTCGGAAAAGATTCCGGAAGCCGTTCGGTTCGTCTTGATCTTCCTCCGTTTACGCTTGTCGGCGCGACAACCCGCGCAGGTGATCTGTCGGCGCCGTTAAGAGACCGCTTCGGCATCGTATCGAAACTTGAGTACTATACCAATGCCCAGCTTGAAAGCATTGTCAGAAGAAGTGCAAGAGTGCTCGGAGTGGAAATTGCAGATGATGCTGTTTCTGAAATAGCGAAGCGAAGCAGAGGCACGCCGCGTATTGCCAACCGTCTTCTGCGAAGAATCAGGGATTTTGCACAGGTTCTGAATGACGGCGTTGTTTCGGAAGAAATTGCCTGCAGTGCACTTGACCGTCTGCATGTAGATTCGCTCGGACTCGATGAAGTTGATCTGAGGTACCTCAGGGGTATCATTGACCGTTTCCGGGGCGGACCGGTGGGACTGGAGGCACTTGCAAATTCAATCAGTGAAGAAACAACCACACTGGAGGATGTTTATGAACCGTATCTGATTCAGATCGGTTTCGTTAACAGAACAAGCAGGGGAAGAGTCGCTACGGAAAAAGCCTACAGGCACCTGGGTATCGCCATGCCCGGCAGGCAGAATTCACTGTTTTAGACCTTTTCCATAATACGTTTGTCAAGGGATGCTGAAAGCATCCTTTTATAATCTTCGCCGGCACACCATCTGCGGCTGTCTTCAAGGGTAAATAAAACAGGCTGCCTGTCATGTATTCTGCTTTCCGGTTCCCCGGCATCTTCTGTCAGAATGACTGCCCTCAGTCCGTCCTGTTCCCTGCGGCAGAGGCAGGCGAGGTAAATCGGTCTCTTTTCAGCGGTGAAATAGTATTTCTGACGCGGATTTTTTGACCATTCATAATAACCGCATGCAGGGATGACAGCTCTGTGGCTTCCGCTGAAAAAAGCAGATGTTTCTGCAGTTTCGCTGCGCGCATTGATGATCAGCTTTCTGCCTGCCCTGTAACCCCATGTCATTACGGCAGTGATAAACTTCTCTTTTCTGTGATCGTAGATTCCCGCAAGAATCTTCTGATCAGGAAAAACTTCAAAGAATGAGAGTTCTCTGAATTCTTTTTCCGGAAGCTGTGCCTCGGCAGCTTCGATCAGCTCTCTGATTTTTTCGTTTCTGTCGTCAAAGAAAAGATATCGTCCGCACATGACCTAATCATAACATTGGCATTGCCTGAAATATTACATTGTTTTACAATGAGGCCATGTCAAAAGCAAAGAATCCGCGCAGCAGACTCGGGGCTATGCGCATCAAATATATGTTTTTTACGGCAGCGATATACATCGGCGTCTTCCTGGCCGCATATCTGGCAGCTGATATTCTTTTTATGATATTTGAAATACCGCCGTATATTAAACTCGCTGCAGTGATTGTTCTGATGATAGCGGATGTTTATCTGACAGATATGATAGTCAACAGGAAGCTTTACAGCTACTGGCTCCGTGATACGGAACAGAAAACGGATGACAGTGCAAAGATCATAAAAGCACCGGATGAAAAAAAGTCCTGATCAGCCGGACATAGAATGTTCCGGCTTTTATGATTCCGGAATCATCCGGCACATGTAGTATAATCTTTGACTTAAGCACCCAAATTTATAATAATAAAACTGACACAGGACGCATGAAGCGTCCGGATTACACTGCAGTGTAAAACACAATGAAACGGTTGTGTTTTATTTTTGAGGAAAACGCTGATGAAACTATATATTGAATGCAATATGGGAATTGCCGGTGATATGCTTACCGCAGCACTGACAGAACTGTTTGATGACAGAGACAGCATTGTCAGGGAACTGAATGAAATCGGAATCGAAGGTGTCAGTTTCAAAGCATCTGCCGCTGAAAAATGCGGAATCAAAGGAACACATATGACCGTTATTTACAACGGTCAGGAAGAAAGTGAGGAGATGCATGATCATCATGAGCATGATCATCATGACCATCATGAGCACGACCATCATGACCATCACGGACATCATCACAGGCACGCTTCACTTGCGGATGTAAAAAGCATTATCGGTTCGCTTGACGTACCGGAGAATGTCAGAAAAAATGCCTGCCGGGTATATGATGCGCTGGCTGAAGCAGAGGCACATGTACACGGAACCGATATCGTTAATATTCATTTTCATGAAGTGGGTACGATGGATGCCGTGGCTGACATTACCGCCGTATGCTATCTGATATCCAAACTGAATCCCGAAAAGATCACTGTATCGCCGATTCATGTCGGCAGGGGAACCGTCAGATGCGCACACGG
>JAILGV010000080.1 GCA_024696355.1 Solobacterium sp. | reverse complement strand
GCAATCCCCCGAAAAAGATCCGGTGACGATACCGGAGTGGTCACACCTGTTCCCATCCCGAACACAGAAGTTAAGCACTCCAGGGCCAAAAATAGCTATGCCTGCCATAGTGAATCGAGGACGCCGCCGGGTCCTTTTTTTTGTGCTTTTCTTCCCGCTTTGGTATACAATGAGATTAACAGGACCGTTTGGTCAAGGGAGAGATAATTTATGGCACTTAATTTATTCGGCAAGAAAAAAGACGAAGACGCAGCAAAAGAAGTAAAAGAAGAAAAGAAAGGCGGATTCTCCGGACTCTTCGGAAACAAGAAGAAGGAAGAAGAAGCTGCAGCAGCTGCCAAGAAAGCTGCTGAAGAAGAAAAGGCAAAGGCACTGGCCGAGGCAAGAGAAAAAGTAGCCAAGGCAAAGGCTGAGGCTGAAGCTAAAGCAAAGGCCGAAGCACAGGCAAAAGCACTTGCTGAAGCAAAAGCAAAGGCAGAAGCTGAGGCAAAGGCAAAGGCTGAAGCCGCAAGAGAGTATGCTGAAAGAAAAGCCGCTGAAGCAAAGGCAGAAGCTGAAAGGCTCGCAGCTGAAGCTGAAGCCAAGATCGAAGCTCTTGCAAAAGAAGTCATTCAGGGCAAGTTCGGCAACGGCGCTGACCGCAAGGCTGCTCTTGAAGCTGCAGGACATGACTATGAAAAGGTTCAGGCAAAGGTCAATGAACTGCTCGGCGCTGCAAAGAAAGAAGTACAGGACATCGAAGCAGTTGCCAGAGATGTTATCCGCGGCAAATACGGCAACGGCGCAGACCGTAAGGCTGCACTTGAAAAAGCAGGATATGACTATGCCACAGTACAGGCAAAGGTCAATGAACTGCTGAAATAATCAGGCAGACGCAAAACAGACTGATGATAAGAAGGAGGGAATGATCCCTCCTTTTTGTACGGAAACAAAAAAAATACGCTTAATGCGTATTTTCCTCTGAGCGTTCCATACAGTTTTCGATGTTCTCAAGACTGTTAACATATAATGTGATTTTTCCGCAGGCAGGGCACACGGCTGCCATAGGCTTGATTGCCTTGCCTTTGGTCATTACTTTTCTTCCGGCAAGTTTCAGACCGCCGGCGATATTATCCTGGATTATATTGAATCCGTCGATCATTTCAGTTGAACAGACATCGCATTTCATTTTAAAAATCCTCCGTGAGCGCGTACATTATAGCAGATTATTTTGTGAAATAAAATGCATGAAGACGGGATTTCGGTATGAAACAGAGCCTTCATTATGTTATAGTTCTTTCGAACGGCATATATCTGTTATTTTTTATATAATTTGATCATAGAATGTAATGCTGTTTTACGCGGGAGGAATATTTACATGGAAATCATCAAACAGGAAAACGGCGAAAATCTTACAATAGCGCTTGTTGGAAGACTTGATACAGCTACGGCTCCGCAGCTTGAGAGCGAACTGAAACAATCTCTGGACGGTGTGAAAAATCTTGTTCTGGACCTTGGGAAACTCGAATATATGTCATCTGCCGGACTCCGTCTTCTTTTATCTTCACAGAAGCAGATGAGCAAACAGGGAACGATGAAAGTTATCCATGTAAATGAAGTCATAATGGATATTTTCGAAGTGACAGGATTCTCGGATATTCTTACGATTGAATAACAGAAAGGGTGTTCTGATGCCGAATAAGTCAATCCGTGAAATGACGGATCGTGAACGTGCGCGTTATTCTCTGGCAGCCAGAACGTTTCATGCGGTTTTGATCCTTTCCCTGATCATATGCACAGCTGCAGTATGGTTTGGTTTCAGCCTTTACAGGAATTCGGTGAACCGTGAGTGCCGGCGGGAGACATGGAATATATCCCAAACGGTTTACGGAGCGCTGGATAAAACCGGTGCAGAAGAAAAAGCACGGGAGATTCTGAGTGTTTATGATTCCCTCAGTGATGAGGAAAAGAAAGACGGCTCTTCTGAAGAATATCTGATGAAGTATTCGGAAGTGATGGATGAACGCTTTGAAAAGCTTTGTGCAGAACTGCAGGAACTGAAGGAGATTAACAACGCAGCTGCGGTTTATATTGCGGCCGCAGATCAGACAGCCGGCCGAATGATTTTCCTGGCGGGATCCGGGCCGGCAGACAGTTTCCGCGCGCCCGGAAGCTATGATCTTCTGAAGCAGAAAGATTTGGAAGCTCTGCTTTACGGTGCAGAGGAAAACATGATCGACAGGGCTTTCGGAACTGATGAAAGGATTCCTTCGGTCATTGACGATGCGGGAAAATACGGCAGCCGCTGCACAGCCGGAACCGTACTGGGCGGATACAGCGATTATATCGTCATGGTGCTGGCTGATACCGATATGTCGCGCATTGTTTCGGGAAGCAGGCATTTCCTGATCCGGTATATTCTGGTGCTGGCGGCAGTGTCGGTCGCTGCCGGATGGCTGATGGTCAGGCATCTGAAAAAGACAGTTGTGGCACCGATCAACCGGCTGGCAGAAGCTGCGGCTTCCTACAGCGCTGACAAAAATGCCGGACAGGCACTTGCCAGGCATTTTGACAAGGTCAGTATTGCGACCGGTGACGAAATTGAAAATCTCAGCTATGTACTGAAGGACATGGAGAATGACATGTTCGAATATGCCGGTGATCTGAACAAGGTGACGGCAGAAAAAGAACGGATCGGAACGGAACTGGGACTGGCCACAAAGATACAGGCGGATATGCTGCCGAATATCTTCCCGGCATTTCCGGAACGCAGTGAATTTGATATCTATGCGAACATGAAGCCGGCAAAGGAGGTCGGCGGAGATTTCTATGATTTCTTCCTGATCGACGATGACCATCTGGCGGCAGTTATTGCGGATGTCAGCGGAAAAGGAATTCCTGCGGCACTGTTCATGATGGTAACCAAGATTCTGGTACAGAACATTACCATGAGCACACACAGCCCGGGAAAAGTGCTGGAAGCAGTAAACAGGCAGATCTGTGCAAATAACCGTGAGGAAATGTTCGTCACGGCATGGATGGCTGTTCTGAATCTGAGAAACGGAGTTCTGACGGCTGCGAATGCCGGTCATGAATATCCGGTGATAAAAAAGAAAGACGGGATGTTTGAAATCATCAAAGACAATCACGGCCTTGTAATCGGTGCCATGCCGGACACAAAATACAAGGAGTACAGGATTCAGACGGAGCCCGGGGATATAGTCTTTGTTTATACAGACGGTGTGATAGAAGCGGAAAATGCGGAAGGCGAACAGTTCGGCATTGACAGGACAATCCGGGCGCTGAATATGGCTGCTTCGGAAAATCCTGAGGAGATTCTGAAGAAAGCACACAAGGCGGTTGATGATTTTGTCAGGGAAGCACCGCAGTTTGATGATATGACGATGCTTTGCATCAAATATTTGGGGAGTGCCGTTGATGAGCATTCGGGAGAATCAGCTAATATGAAACAGATGTCAGCAGAAGCGAAAAAAGAGAATATTGCGGCGGTCACTGCCTTTGTTGATGAGGTTCTTGAAGCGAACGGATGCCCGCTGAAGGCCCAGATGCAGATTGATGTTGCGGTGGATGAAGTGTTTGCCAATATTTCGGAATATGCGTATGCACCGAAGACTGGTACGGCAACGGTGGGAATTGAAATTCTGGATAATCCGAAACGTGCCGTGCTGACCTTTATTGATCAGGGCATTCCGTATAATCCCATGACTGCGAAGGAACCGGATGTAACCCTGACTGCGGAAGAAAGGGAAGTCGGCGGGCTCGGCATCTTCCTTGTAAAGAAAACCATGGATGATATTCAGTATGAATACCGCGACGGCAGTAATATTCTGAAGATATCCAAAAACATAGAGTGATTGAAGCACACGCCAACAGTTCATATCGGAGAGAAGGAGATAACAGATATGGAAAATGTAAACTTTCATACGGAGAACGGAGTTCTGACAATCTGTCTGTCGGGACATATAGATTCTGCGAATTCAGCGCAGGTGGAAAATGAGATAAACAGGATCCGTGAGGAAAATCCGGCCGAATCAGTCGTTATTGACTGTGAAAAACTGGAATATATATCCAGTGCGGGACTGAGAATTATTCTGCGTGTCAAAAAGGCAGTGCCTGATACGAAGGCCGTAAATGTAGGAAATGAGATCTACGAGGTCTTTGAAATGACAGGCTTCACCGAGATGATGGATATCCAGAAGGCATACCGTGTCATTTCCGTAGAAGGGTGCGAGGCAATCGGACGCGGTGCCAACGGAAAAGTATACCGGATTGATCCGGATACGATTGTAAAGGTATATCTGAATCCCGATGCTCTTCCCGAAATTCAGAGAGAGCGTGAACTTGCCAGATCAGCGTTTGTTCTGGGCATTCCGACAGCGATACCTTATGACGTCGTGAGAATCGAAGGCGGCGGATACGGATCGGTTTTTGAACTGCTGAACGCAAAGAGCCTTGCCCAGCTTCTGGTAAAAGGTGAAAAGAGCGTTGATGAAATTGCAGAGATGGCAGTCGCCCTTCTGAAGCAGATTCATTCAACGGTTGTCAAACCGGATTCCATGCCCGATATGAAAGCCGTGGCGCTGGACTGGGCTGAATTTCTGAAGGATTATCTGGAAGAGGATCAGTACAGGAAACTGAGCGGACTGATTGCGGCTGTTCCGGATGATAATCATATGATGCACGGTGATTATCACATCAAGAACGTTATGCTGCAGAACGGTGAAGTGCTTCTGATTGACATGGACACACTCTGCCGCGGAAATCCGGTGTTTGAACTGGCATCGATGTTCAATGCATATCAGGGCTTCAGTTCCGTTGATGAATCCGTTATTAAAAACTTCCTCGGCATTGACCGCAGTACGGGAGAGGAACTGTGGAATAAACAGCTGCGTCTCTATTTTGAAGGCAGGGATGAGGCAGAAATCAAGAAAATAGAAGAAAAGGCAATGCTTATCGGATTTACCAGAATCATGCGCCGTTCAATCCGGCGCGGCGGTCTGGATGACGAAAAGGAACGTAAACTGATCGACTTCTGCCGTGAAAGAATCGCAGATCTTCTGCAGCGCATTGATACACTTGAACTCTGAAAAAACCAGACAGAACCGGCATATGCCGGTTTTTGTTTCGGGCATGCATGAAAAAACCGGGCAGAGCCCGGCTGTAAACAGTTCTTATTTGATGGGGATGCGGATCTTCACATCGGACAGAGGATAGGCGGAACATGCATGCACATATCCGTGCAGCTTGTCGGCATATCTTCTTCCGTCGCCCTCCGCAGGCACGAATACATCGCCTTCGATAACCTTGCAGCGGCAGAATCCGCATGCACCGCTCCGGCATCTGGTATTGTTGGGAATGGCTGCTCTTTCCAGTGAAACTGCCAGAGGTTCAAGGGAAGAAGCGGGAATAACCGTTTCCTCGATTCCTCTTACGACAGTCAGGCTGTATACTCCGGGTTCCGTCTGCGGATAGCCGTCTGCTTTTGTAATGTCTCTCGGGGCGCCGAATACTTCCATGCGGATGCGCTTTGCCGGTACATTCAGTTTTTCCAGTTCCCCGCGGACAAAGTGATACATGGCCAGAGGACCGCATACAAAGTATGTTGTATCTTCTCCGGAATACTTCCTGATCAGATCTGCGGTCAGGAATCCTTTTTCTCCGTCATAATCTTCATCTCCGGAAATGACATTGATAAATCTGACTCTGTCACAGTTGATTTCATTCAGCTGTTTTTCAAGGATGATGTCCTTTGCGGAAACAGAACCGTAGAGAATTGTCAGACTGCAGTCCAGCGTTCCGTGGGCAATTTCCTGAGCCATGGAATAGAACGGAGTGATGCCGGATCCTCCGGCAAGGGCTACAATGTCTGCCGAATCACGCAGCGGTTCATAATAGAACTGACCGAAGGGAAGATGCGCTGTGAATTCATCGCCTTCCCTGACATTTTCATAGAACCATACTGAAACAAAGCCTTCATCACGTCTGCCGTTTCTGACGGTAATCTCAAAGAAGGGATGTTCGCCTGTGCGTGCCTGCCAGGGGGCAGAGCAGATGGAATACGGACGGGTTGTTTCCGTGCTTCCGATTTTCAGATCAAAGGATACATACTGACCGCACTGGAAGGGAGGAAGAACATCTCCGTTAACTGCTTCAAAGGTATATTTCCTGGCAGTGGGAGATACGTCTTCGACTTTTACACATCTGACGTCTGTTTTGTCGGGATGAAGTTCACGTGCGACAGCTTTGATCGGATCGGAGTACAGATTCTCTGCACTGGCATTGTTGATCAGTTCTCTTCTTGTCTTTACAACGCGTGAGGAGCCGAGAACGTCTTTCAGAAAACCGTTGACTTTCATATTACTTTCCCTCCTCATGCATCATTTCCATGATCATTTTCGCTGCGATTTTGCCGTTGTTGATATTGCATGCCATACCGTCGCCGACCAGCTGATGGCTTGCGCATCCGACCAGACCCTTGATCCAGGTTTCTTTTGCGACATCTTCCAGACGGGCAACGACGGAGTTGTCCATGGAATGCTGGTAGCCGTAGATTCCTCCTCTGTACATGCCGGAGTAGTGGCAGACGGTCATCGGTGATTCAATTTCGATTTCCTCGATATGATCAAGCAGATTGACACCCAGGTATCCGCTGATCTGTTCGATCATTTCCTTTGCGATCCTGCGCTTCATATCCTGGTACTCATCTGCCGTGAAATTCATAAATGCTTCAGGCAGCGGCAGGAAGGTAATGGAAAGGCTTGTTTTTCCTTCCGGTACTCCTTCCGGATTGGCGTAGTTCAGACAGATTGTTGTCAGATTGGACCATCCGCCGGGCTTTCTTCCCTGTTCCCAGAACACATCAGTGTCAAACGGAATGTTGGAAGAGAAGACGGAATAGCTGTTGATATTCAGGTCCTCGGGTTTTGCGTCAAGCTGGAGAACAACAGAGAATGTTGTTACGCCCATCGGCATGGCATTGGCATATTTCCTTGCCATGAGGGGAACTTCACTCTGCGGTTCAATCATTTTTGCATATACTTCGTTGGGATACGGGGCACTGGCAACAAAGTCCGCATGAATTTCATCACCGCGCTTTGTCCTGACGCCGTAAACATGATTCTTTTTGACAAGGATCTTTTCCACTTCCTGGCAGTATTCAAACTGAACGCCGAGTTCTTCGCATCTTTCCGCCATTGCCAGGGACATTTCATGCGAGAAGCCTCTTGCAACATAGGAACCGCCCAGCAGATAGTCTGCCAGAAGGAAGCAGAAAATGGTGAAGGGAAGTGTTGAAATCGGCTGTCCTACATAAATCCAGTAGGCAGAAAGAATACTGACGACATCCTTCGGCAGATGGAATGATTTTTCAAGAACTTCCTTTGCACTGTATCCTGCGGTTTTTGTAAGAGGATCATGATGAAGCAGCAGTTCAAGCTTTGAAGCAGAGTTTTCATTCAGGAAAAGAACCGACTCATAAACACTTTTGCAGGTTTCGAGGAGTCTGTTGACTTCTGCTTTTGTCCCGGGATATTTTTCGTCGATTTCATCTGCCGCGATCCATGTGCCGTCATCCCGTCTTCCGGCATGAATCCGGATGTCGATATTGTCGCACGGGGAAAGCAGATCATATGCCTCGGGAACTCTGAGCCAGTTGATTCTGACGCCCATTTCATCCAGATATTCGCGGATGAAAAGAGGTCTGTCCTCCGGGCCGATGGACATCATTTCATGCAGTGTGGCTTCCATTTCCACGCCGTTTCTCACGAATGATGTTGCCAGTCCGCCGGGAAGATTGTGTCTTTCAAGAATCAGTACGGATTTTCCTTCTGATGCCAGCTTCATGGCACAGCTCATTCCTGCCAGAGCTCCGCCGATGACAATGACATCATACTTATCCTTATAGAAAGCCATGATGTTTACCTCCGATGATATGTACTGGTCTAACCACCCTCATTATAGTGAAAAGAAAAACGAAGTTCAACGCTGTATCTGCAGACCCGATTCTGTATGCGTACAGCAGATATGTTAATATAGATTTATCTGGTCTATGGTCAGACCATAAGGAGGGGCAAAGCATGGAAATCGGTGTTATTGAAGCGCCTACCGTCAGGCAGCTGTTCATAGAAAAAATCGCCAGGCTGATCATTACCGGGCAGCTTCGTCCCGGAGACAGACTTCCCTCCGAACGGGAACTTGCGTCACAGGCAAAGATCTCAAAATCAGCCGTTCATTTTGCAATGGCAGAGCTTGAGCGCATGGGATTTGTGGAGACAAACGAACGGCACGGGACGTATGTCGCCGACTTTGCCAGAACCGGGAATATTGAAACGCTGAATCTTCTGATCCGCTTCAACGGATCGGAATTCGGAAGGAAGAAAATCGGCGACATGCTGGAAATGCGCATGGCAATTGAAGGAAAAGCCCTGGAAAGACTGGCTGAAAGTCTGAATGACGAAAGTGCGGAAATACTTAGAAAGGAAGTCGAGGAAGCGAAGGAAATCGCTGAGGGAAAAGAAAGCGACAGCGTCATGAAGCTTGCCTCCAAATTCTTTGATTTTCATCATGCAATCTGTGTATGCTCGGGCAATTTCATTCTGCCGCTGCTGTTCAACAGTTTCCAGGATGTTACAAGATCCTACTGGGAGGAAGCGATCATACACCTCGGCAGGGAGGAATGCATCAGACTGATGATCGGAATGTATGAAACACTTCTGAAGAAGGACAGCAGGGAATCCATCAGGTACCTCCAGCAGGAATTTGAGACGTACATGGAAAAAATACAGTAAAAAAACCGGGCCGGCTTATGCCGGAACCGGTTTATATGTCTGTATCAGAAGAGGAACAGGTACTGCAGTGCCTGTTTTAATTTCAGAAGAATCTGTCTACAAGCTCACGGCTGTATTCAGCTGTTTCGTCCATGTCACCGAATGACATGACTTCTCCTGCGTAGTATGTATCATATCTGCCCTGCATTGCCTCGACTTTGTCATACCAGCCGGCAGCGTAGTCTTCCGAGAAGATATGCGGGAAATAGTACCAGGACTGCTCATTGACAACGTTCGAGGCAGGATTCTTCATGGTTCTGAGGTCCTCAAGAACAGTCTGTTTGCAGGTCTCGTAAGGAATTTCCTCGGAATCTCTGTGCTTGCGGAGCGCATATGTTGTGATAACCTGATCCTTTGTATCTCTCCAGCGTCTGTAGTAAACCATCAGATGGCCGAGTCTTTCCGGTGTCATGTTGTCAAATACATAATATGAAATTTCCGGATGATCCTCAGGCTTTGTTTCAACAGCGAGAACATCGTAGCGCTCGTAATCGATCTTTGAGAAGAATTCCTTTTCGTCTTCACGTGCATCAGCGTAATCAGGGAAGAACTGCAGCGGAGCAGTGACGATCAGCTTGTCATATTCTTCGACCGTGCCGTTGACTGTGACGTATACCTTGCCGTCTTTGCGTTCAACTTTTGTGATATTGCTGTTGAGACGTGCGTGGTTCTTCAGCTTGTCATTCAGGGATTCCCAGATGAACTGTGTGCCGTTCTGCCATGTCCAGAGATTGATGTTGACAAAGTTCATTGTTGTCTGGAAGTCGAGATACTTCAGTACATACGCTGCAGGAATCTCATCAAAGTAACCGTAGCCGAAGGAAGTGTACGGGCCGATCCAGATTTCCTGTGTCAGTTCCACACCGTTCATCTCACAGAATTCCTTGAACGGAAGAGCGAGATCCTTCAGGTTTTCGTTTACGCCGGATACTTTTTCACGTCCCGGAGTGACAGCGTAGCCGTCGTAGCGTCCTTCAGCGACGCCTCTGTGACCGTTGATATCATATCCTCTGTATTTTGTTTCGAGAATTTCACCGAGCTTCTTGACCTGCTTTTTCATCTTCATCAGGTGCGGAATTCTGAGCGGGTTCTTTCTGGGTTCAAACGGTTCAATTACGTTTCCTTTGCTGTCTTTGTAGTTGCGGTTCAGTTTCGGTCCGTCATGTGTAATGCCGCAGAATTCTTCCACGTCATGCACTGCATAGTAGGAAGGGACACCCATGATCGCACCCATTTCATAACGTCTTCCGTTGTAATACGGGGAATGGCATTTTCCGCCTACATGATCATTCTTTTCGAGAATTGTATAGTTAAAGTATCCCTTTTGTTCTAGATACATACCGGCTGAAAGCCCTGCAGGACCTGCGCCGATAATGCAGACACGAACGTCTTTATTCATTATAAATTTCCTCCTTGCACAGTGGTTTAACCAACAAAGCCATTATAGTTCATATTGTTAAAGAATGCACGAACTAGTGTTATAATTTTTATATGGGAGAAAAAGTTGTTCGTTTTAATGGTTTTGAAGACCTGCTGAAACATCAGGCCGGAACAATTCCGGATCGGACTGCATTGATTTTTTTTGACGGCGGAAAGAAGACGATGACATACCGTCAGTTTTACCGTGCCGTTCTGCAGAGAACCGCAGAACTGAAAGGAAAAAAGAAAACATGCATCGGTATATTTACGGACGGAAGCATTGACTGTGTCACGGAGATTTTTGCGTCTGTTCTTTCGGGAATGCAGGTGGTTATGCTGAACAGGACGATTCAGAAGGAATACCTGCAGGAACTTATCACTTATACGGATATGGATATTCTGGTCAATTACCCCGGCTCTGTTTCAGACTTTGAAATGGGCAGCGGTGTCAGAAACTGTGAAGGCCGCATCCTGTTCTTCACCAGCGGTACAACCGAACGTGCCAAGGCGGTCGTTCTGAGTGACAGAACTCTGACGGCGAGTGCCTGGAACGGCAGTATGATGCTGCCGCTGAAACAGGATGACATTCTTCTGAATGTGCTTCCGCTGGATCATGTATTCGGCTTCGTATGCGGACTTCTCTGGGGCCTTTCCTGCGGTGCGTCAGTCGCCCTGGGAAGAGGACCGAGACATTATGCGGATGACTGCAGCTATTTCAGGCCTACGGTACTTTCCGCTGTTCCCATGCTGCTGGGATTCCTTCTGAAGAATCAGCTGCTGAATGAAGAAATGAGACTGATTCTGGTCGGGGCGGGAGACTGTCCGGATCAGCTGATGAACGCGGTAAAAGCTGCCGGCATTCAGCTTTCCTTCGGATACGGTCTGACGGAAACCAGTTCCGGAGTTGCGATCAGCACATCCGGTGATCCCAGAGCTATGGCAGTATGTCCGGATGACAAAATTACAATTGCCGAAGACGGCGAGATTCTGATTGAATCACCGGAATGCATGATGCTCGGATATTACAAACATTATGAAGACACCGGAAAGGTTCTGAAAAACGGTGTTCTGTATACCGGCGATCTGGGAAGATTTGATGAGAACGGTCTGCTTCATATCACCGGCAGAAAGAAGGAAATACTGGTTCTCCAGGACGGCACGAAGATTTATCTGCCGGAGTACGAAAAAGAACTGGCGTCGCTTCTGCACACGGAAAAGCTGGCGGCTGTTCTGAAAGATCATAAACCGGTTCTGGTGCTTGAGCATTCGGATATGCCGGAGAAAGCCGTGCTTGATGCCATTGAGCCGTTCATGAAAACACAGCCCAGAGGAAGCCGGATCAGCGAGGTTATTGTTCTGAATCATGCGCTGCCGAGAACAGAAACCGGAAAGATCAGACGCTGGGAGATAGAAAAGGAGATTCAATCATGATTACAAGGGAAGAGGTCCTGCAGACCGCAAAGAAGATTATTACCGATAACGTTCCGGATATGTTCGGCAGCGAACTTGATGAAAACACAGTACTGAATGTGCAGACAAATGTTGATTCCATGGGATTCATACTTGTCCTGACGAAGCTGGAGGGAACATTCGGAGTCACGATTCCGGATGACAGATGGAATGACATTTCCACACTCGGCGATCTAGCCGATATGGTCATGCAGTATCTTCCGAAGGAAGCCTGATGTCTGTCTACAGCAGGGAATACCGGCTTCGCAACAAAGACGTAAATATGTTCATGCGGCTGCGGCTTTCACGTCTGACGGAAATGCTGCAGGAGGCATCGATCGACCATACGGAACAGCTCGGCGCAGGCAGGGAGAAAACACTTGACCGGGGTCTGCTGTGGGTTGTTGTACAGCAGGAAACCGAAATCTTCAGAATGCCTGAATATGATGAACAGATTACCGTACAGTCCTGGCCGGGCAGGACAATGCACGTGCTGTTTCCGCGATACTACCGTCTGCTTTCAAAGAGCGGTGAAGTGCTTGCGCAGGGCAGTTCACTGTGGACGCTGGTGGATGAAAACAGCAGAAAAATAGTTTTCCCCGACCGGTTCGGAATTGAGATTCCGGAGGAAACGACCGGCTTTGAAACGGCGCTGCCCGGAAGACCGGGAAAGCGGGATACAGATCACAGCCGTCAGTTTCAGGTTCCGTTCAGCTACTGCGACCTGAACGGTCACATGAACAACACCAGGTATTTTGATCTTGCCGAGGATACCGTAACGCTTTCTTCATCGGGAAGAATTCCTTCACGGATCCGTACGGAATATGCAAATGAGGCAAGATTCAGGGATATTATTACGGTCAGCTGGACGGAAGATGAGAATACGGCATACATTGCCGGTGACAGCGGGAAGAACTGTTTCAGAATGTGTCTGGAGTATAAAGAACAGGATCAGAAATGATCCTGTTTTCTGTTTCTGCACGCATGAACACATTTCTTTACAAATGGTTGGGCTTGCTTTACGATATTTTTAATTAAAAAGGAAGAGTTATGCCTGAATTCATCTGTTGTAACTGCAGTAAAGCATATGTCCGGAGTGATTGTCTGCCGGAACTGTTTTAGATTGCAGTTCGCGCATGAGCAGGAATCATCAGCCGGAGGAAATATCTTCCGGTTTTTTGATCAGAAGGAGGTCTGATATGAAGGTATATACGTCTGTTGAGCAGCTGACAGGGCACACGCCGCTGCTTGAATTAACGCATTTTGAAAAGAAGTATAATCTGAAGGCAAAGCTGTATGCAAAGGTCGAATTATTCAATCCGGCCGGATCGGTAAAAGACCGCGCCGCAAAAGAAATGATTGATGATGCGGAACGAAGGGGAGTATTAAAAAAAGATTCCGTGATCATTGAGCCGACATCCGGCAATACGGGTATCGGCCTTGCCATGATCGGAACGGCAAGAGGCTACCGTGTCATTATTGTTATGCCGGATACCTTCTCAGTGGAAAGAAGAAAACTGATGAAGGCATACGGTGCGGAGCTGGTGCTCAGTGACGGAAAAGAGGGAATGCCCGGGGCAATCAGAAAAGCTGAGGAACTTGCCCGTGATATACCGGATTCCTTTATTCCCGGACAGTTTGTCAATCCGGCAAACTGGATGGCACATTACAAAACAACCGGTCCTGAAATATACGAAGATACAGACGGCAAGGTGGATATTTTCGCGGCGGGCGTCGGTACCGGAGGAACGATCACCGGCGTAGGAAAATACCTGAAGGAAAAGAAACCGGAAGTGCAGATTGTGGCTGTTGAGCCGGATGCTTCGGCAGTGCTTTCCGGGGACCGTCCGGGACGTCACGGCCTGCAGGGAATCGGCGCGGGCTTTATCCCGGAAGTGCTGGATACCGGCATCTATGATCAGATCATCAGGATCAAAAATGAAGAGGCATTTAAGGCGGGAGCCGAAGCGGGCCATATCGAAGGCATTCTGGTCGGCATTACTTCGGGAGCGGCGATTTCCGCAGGAATAAAGCTTGCTCAGAAAGAAGAGAATGCCGGAAAGACAATCGTCGTTCTTCTGCCCGATTCGGGAGACCGTTATCTGTCGTCGGAAATGTTTGGAGAATAAATCAATGGCATCTTTTAAAACGACACTTCTTTCACGACTGAATGCCGTAACGGATCAGGAACTGGAAAAAGAAAGCAAATTTCCTCAGCGTCCCGAGGTGATTGATCTGCTGAAATATGCTCAGGTGGTCATTCTTCCCGAATTCTTTCAGTATCGTGATTACACACAGGAGGAAGCATATGACAGACTGGTGAACAGTCTGCTGAAGCAGATGACATCTGCGTATAATTTCCTGGATGAAGCAGCTGAAATAGACCTCAAGCTTCAGATGTATCTGCAGAAGCTTCCGGATATCAAAAGGCTTGTTCTGACAGATATCCAGGCAATTTATGACGGGGATCCTGCCGCCCGGAGCAAATCCGAAGTCGTCATCTGCTATCCCGGGTTTTATGCAATATTCATCTACCGTCTGGCGCATGAGCTGTATGCTCTGGATGTTCCGTATCTTCCGAGAATTATGACCGAATATGCGCATGAAAAAACCGGAATCGATATCAATCCCGGCGCAAAGATCGGCGAATACTTCTGCATTGACCACGGAACCGGCATTGTCATCGGCGAAACAGCTGTGATCGGAAAACATGTCAAGCTGTATCAGGGTGTGACAATCGGTGCCAAGAGCTTTGAGCTTGATGAAAACGGCAATCCTGTCAAAGGCGGCAAGCGTCATCCGAATATCGGAAACAATGTTGTCATCTATGCCAACGCCACAATCCTTGGCGGAACGACAACGATCGGAAATGACTGCGTGATCGGAGGCAACGTCTGGCTTCTGCATTCCGTTCCTGACGGACAGAAAGTATATTATCCGCAGTCCGCAGGATAAGCGGCCGGAACACGGGCATATACCGGACTGATGAAAACTGCAGATTCAGATGCTGTGCATCTGATACCTGCAGTTTTTTTTCTATTATGAAATCAGGAAGATCTGTACCTGGTCATAGTAGAAGTAATAATACTTCAAACGATAAGATAAAAAGGTCAGGATCACCAGATGTTCCTGGCCTTTCTGTTCTGTAGGCATACAGTCAGATCGGCCTGGGTAAAGTAAGAATGTGCTGTTTTTTAGACCCGGGCAACCGCGAGTCAGTATGTAAAAACGTTCTGCTTCCCTCTTGTATCATCGTCCGGTTAATCGAAATGAGCACACAAAGGTTTCATAATGTGATGCCGTATATAACCCAGAAAAATGTTCTGATACAGGATGCGGGAAGACTTACCGAGGATCTATGCAAGAAAGGAGGATCCTATGAAAGGACCAGTCATCACGGTAGATGTCTCCAAAGGCAGCTGCCACTACCAGCCTTTCCTTGAAAAAGGAAAACCATTTCGTAAGCCAAAGGTACTGCACGATACCATCGAAGGATTTGCGGATCTCAATGCGATCATCGAAAAGACAAAGGAGAAAAGCGGAGAAGATACAGTGCCGGTAATCTTTGAAGCGACAGGAGTATATCATCGGTGTCTCCAAAAGTATCTTGATGATCATAAAATACCGTATTACATCATTTCTCCGCTGCTGTCTGCCGCATATCGAAAGACGAATCTTCACGGCAATAAAACAGATCCGCTGGACTGTGGTCATATCGCCAAGGCATATTACGATGAAGATTCATTACTTCCGTATCAAAGGCAGTCGGATCTGTTTGTGAAACTTCAGAAACTGAACAGATACTATGAGACAGAGCTTCAGCATCTGAGGAAGAGAAAAGTCAGTTTC
>JAILGV010000068.1 GCA_024696355.1 Solobacterium sp. | reverse complement strand
AGTCCGGAATTAACAGCATGCTGTAGTATGTTCTGAAACCTGTGTGCCGTCTGTATGCTTAAATCGCCGCTTTATTTCATATACTTCGCATAATGTATGTTATGCGATATTTATATTTGCCGCATATTTCATGAAATTATGCACTGCTCCCTGTCAGTCCTGTAAACAGTAATATTGCTGATTTAATATTATTTAAATACACATTCTGATACGACCGGTTAATGGACCGGATAACTGCATATGACTGACAGATATACCGAACGGAATGTACAGCATTGCTGTAAGCCTCTGCTGCGGAAGGGTGTTCCCTCCCCTCCCGCAGGCACTGTATCAGGATCAGGAAGCTTGAAAGGAAAAGGACTGTCACCTGATGTATGCAGGCGGCAGTCCTTGCTGCAATTACACTGAAATCTTCAGTCCGGATTTAACGGCATACTTTGCAAAGAGACTTCTTCTTTGATCAGTTGTAAGTCAGATAGAAGATCACAATTAACTTTAATGCTGTGACAGCTACATAGCTGTTGATAATGATGTAATAGGCATATCTGGTAATTCTGTCGAATGCTTTGTTTCTGCGGCCGATATGGCGATGATAGAACAGCAGAAGCGGAACAGTGAATATGATCGAATAGTTGCCGTTGAAGCCAATGATTTTTGCATATTCATTATTCTGAAGCAGATATTCCGCAGCAGCCATTATAACGATCAGACTGCAGACAAACATATTCTTTGTCATCTGGAAGCTGTTTGAATCGAGATAGAACTTTGCTCTTCTGACACCGTACTTCCTGGCATAATAAACACGCATGAAATATGTGATATAAATGACCAGGAAAGTTATGATTGCCAGCGGGAAATAACGGGGCGGAACCAGAAGCCTGAAATACGGACTGGGTTCTTCAAAGAAAATGACAGAATATGCGTTTCCGACTATATATATGTAGAAGACAACCAGCATCGGAATGACCGAGCAGATTCTCCACAGCACTGTAAGAACCCTGTTCTTTTTTAGAAATTCAGGTGTAAAGAACAGGAATAATGCGCACAGATATTCCATGGCATTGACCCCGAAGATATTGCCCGGAATGTTTTCAGACATCGAAGAAAGAACAGAAGCTCCGATATTTACGAAGAACGAATATGTAAAAGCCTCCAGAGCATATATTGTAATATATGCACCCAGGCAGTAAATAAGGTTCCGGATCAGCTGCCTGTCAGAAATAAAGATATCCATCTGCGTCAGCGACATAAGGAACATTCCGATATAGAAAGCATTTGTACCGATTGATGTCAGATTGTCAGCTGTAATTCCGATTGTTTCCAGTACGCCTGTTGCTGCCACAGCTGATGACAGGAATCTGACCAGACTGAACAGAAGCAGGAGCAGAGCGATAACAAGCATATAAGATTCAATGATAAACGGGCCGAAATGAATATCGCTCCGGAGTTCCTGACGTTTTCTGTGCTTCAGCGAAACATAATATATATCGCCGGGAATGACATTTCTGAAAAGCTTATAGAAAAATTCACTGAGCAGAATCCCGAGCAGAATGATTCCGCCGTATATAAACAGATAACTCAGAAAGTTCAGTCGTCTGTCTGTCGAAGCACCAAGTTCCCTTTCCGAAAGTATTTCGTAAAGAGTGGTGTCGCTGCCCAGCCTGTTTCCGAGCATTCGGTCCATATTTTCTGAAGCTTCGCCGACTGCATCAGCCAGTGTTTCTGAATCAATCATTATATCCTTATGATCCGAGGAGCCGGCTGATACTGTTAATTCCAGGATATCCGCCTTTTTTCCCCCGTAATACTTTCCGCCGGCAGTAACCAGCAGGCCGTCATCCGTTACAGCAGTCAGGTATATGTCATCACGGCTGTTATCATATCCGAACTGACATGTTATTACCCGGAATCCGTCACGATTGCGGAGAACGGAAATGAATGAGCTGTCATAATAGAGACCGGCAAAATCAACAGAGATCTCGGCAAAAGAATGATCGTCCGCATCACTGATCTCACGAAGCATCTCAGCTTTATAGTAATTCGTTGTAAATGTTCCCCTGTCCCTGACCAGATTAATGAGCTGTCTGTATTTCGGACCGTAATTCTTCCCTTCCCTGTCAAGTCTGTTCCTGTAACTGAATCCGAACCACAGAATCAGAGCTGATAATGCAATCAGGAGTATATGAATGATTCCGGGCTTTTTGTGAGATTTTGAAGAACCTGAAGAAAGCGGATCTTCCAGCGGCTCGGGGAAGGAAATATCTTCATAGAAGAACCGTTCAATCAGATCATCCTCATAATACAAAGACAGCTTTTCCAGGTGTCTGAATGAAGGGATTCGGAATCCCTCTTCATACAGACGCAGAAAATGCGCTGAAACGCCGCTGGCTTTGGAGGCTTCGGCACGCGTCAGGCCTTTTTCTTTTCTGAGGTTGTATAAATATCTGTTATAGCTGATCATATTCAGTTCTCTGTTTCAGGCGTGAATTCCAGGTGTTTTTCCGCAGTGGTTAAAACAGTGGTGTAAGTGTCCCAGTTCGGATCATAGATGTCTACCGTGACTTTCGGGTCTTCCCCTTTCTCAATATCCAGAGTATATCTGCCGTCAAGCGGAATATAGATGATCATTGATCCGTCTTTCCCGGTGCAGTAAGTCAGCAAAGAATAGCATTCCTTAAGCTTTCCGTCGGCGAATACCGCTGATTCATAACCATCTTCATCAAACAGAGTTAAGTCATCCGCCCCTTCTACGGTAATGCGTCTGTATCTTCCGTCATTGTAGGAATACAAGGAACTGACCGTTCCGTAATTAGGGTCCATCGCCATGCACCAGGGCATGGAACTGGAGATAAGGTGTGCATTTTTAAGTGAATTGATATTTCCCGAAGACATCAGGGACAGCAGATATGATTTATCATTGGCTGTTGCCTTGGTAAGCAGAGTGAGAATGACTTCGAGATTCTCAATCAGCTCATTGCTGATTTTATTTCCGTTTCTGGCGGAATAGTATTCTGCAAACGAACTGAAGTCATTAACAAAAGCATCACTGTCGTGAATAATGTCATATACAAGAAGCTGCATATTATTATCATCTGTAAGAACAGTCAGGAAATCACCGATTCCAAGAAGCGTGGTTCCGGATATCTTCCCGCTGAACAGATATGTGAAAAGCAGATTGATCGGAACCTGGTAAGTGTGCATGTAGCTGAATCTCGTCAGAGGCACATCATCCACCAGCATCCTCATGAATTCACGCATAAACAGTCCTACAGACGGATTTTTTATTTCCCTGGTACTGTTTGAATCAGTATCGTAAAACATCGGGGAAAACTGATTCTGATAGTATCCATCAATGCTGTACGAAGGAAGCTGAGGGAAATATTTAATGTACATATCAACCATAGCATCACCGTATGCCGCAGTGGTAAGATTATTCGGATAGAACATATCTTTGCCGAATCTGGTAAAACCGAGTCTTGTCATGGAAACCATCGGAACCGGATCATTCTGATCAATCAGGTTGAATATATTTCCGTATTCGCTGCTTCGGGGGTCCTCAAGTCCTTTTGCGTTATTTTTACGGAATGCACCCTGCGGAGTTTCGAAGCAGTATGCATAAACATCTTCATACCCCATCTGCACACCTTCAAAACCGGTGCCGTTTCTGACAATGTTCCTGTCAATCAAAGCAGCCGTCATATTTGTGACTGCAGCTCCCCTTGAGAAACCGGCCATCCAGATTTTTACATTGCCGGTGATATTCATGTCTCTGATGTATTCTTCAATGAAGGCATATTCACGCTTGCCGCAGTTGTAAAAACCCTTGTGATGCTGTTCCTGATTATTGCCCGTATAGCCAAGGTCAATATTATTCAGCCATTCAAGTCTGTAATTCCCGCTTTTCGTTGTTACGGCCAGAAGCGTTGCCGTTTCATCGCCCAGATCAATCTCCTTTTTTCCGATGATCAGTCCCAGGGAGGAATAACTGCTGGGCATAGTATAGTAGTCGTTGTATCTGATATCTTCAAATCCGGCATCTTCCATGAATTTTTCGGCAGTCTGATACTGTACGCTGTAATCATTCTTTGTAGGGAAAAATGATTTGCTGCTGATTGCCAGACCGTAGCTGCATGTCACCAGACTCGGATAGAACTGCCCTCCCGGCTGCTTAAAGTAGTCATCTTCAAAATAGATGTCGTACATGATTGTTCCGTCGCTGATTGTATAAGGAACCCGGATCGCATCGGAATCCTTCAGTGTAAGCGAATAAAAGAACGTCACTGTAATAGAAACGATCAGAATTAATATCAGCGCTGTTCTTTTCAAACCGTTCTGCATAATTAAATACATTATAAAATCAAGTCAGGATTTCATCAAAAAAATATTTTGTCTGATATCCGGATATTATAAATCGTCTGTCCGGAAACAATGAAGTCAAGCTTTCAAGCAATTTACCGATAATTTGTATATAATGTGTATGTCATTTAGGAGGATATACCATGGAAAGAATTTCCGGTACTGTTTCAAGAGGATTAAGAGCTCCAATCGTCAAAGAAGGCGATGATTTAAAGAAAATTGCAGCTGATACACTGATGGCAGCTGTTGAAAACGGTGAGGTTACTGTTCAGGACAGAGATATATTTGCTGTCACAGAATCTATTCTTGCCAGAAGTCAGGGAAATTACTGCACTGTGGACCAGATTGCCGAGGATGTCAGAATCAAGCTCGGCGGCGGTACGATCGGCGTAGTCTTCCCTATTCTCAGCAGAAACCGCTTTTCGATCGTTCTCAAGGGATTTGCCAGAGGCGCGAAGAAAGTCATCCTGCAGCTCAGCTACCCTTCCGATGAAGTCGGCAATGAGCTTGTAAGTCTGGATCAGCTTGATGAAAAAGGCATCAACCCGTATTCCGATGTCCTTACGCAGGAACAGTTCGAAAGCCTGTTCGGCAAAAGCCGTCATCCCTTTACGGCAATGGATTATGTAAACTACTACAGGGAACTGATCGAATCCGAAGGTACAGAATGCGAAATCATCTTCTCCAACAATCCGCGCACGATCGTAAGTTATACCAAAAACATCCTGACATGTGATATTCATACAAGATTCCGCTCCAAGAGGCTCATGAAAGCCGAAGGTGCCGAAGTAGTTCTCGGAATGGATGATATTATGACATCTTCAGTAAACGGAAGCGGATATAACGATGAATACGGCCTTCTTGGCTCAAACAAAGCCACTGAGGAACTTGTAAAGCTTTTCCCGATTCACTGTCAGGAATTTGTTGAATCGCTTCAGGAAGAACTCTGCAGCCGTACCGGAAAGCATATTGAAGTCATGGTTTACGGTGACGGAGCATTCAAGGATCCCGTAGGAAAAATCTGGGAACTCGCAGACCCTGTTGTCTCCCCCGGCTATACTTCCGGACTGAACGGCACGCCGAATGAGCTGAAGCTGAAATACCTTGCAGACAATCAGTTCAAGCACCTGAAAGGCGATGATCTGAAAAATGCAATCAAGAAATCAATTCATGAAAAAGACAGCCAGCTGAAGGGAAAAATGGATTCCGAAGGAACAACACCGAGACGGCTGACAGATCTGATCGGTTCCCTGTGTGATCTTACTTCAGGATCCGGAGACAAAGGCACGCCTTTCATCTACATTCAGGGCTATTTCGACAACTACACGACCAACTGAGAAAAATGACTATTAACTGCCGGTGCTTTAGCGAGCCCGGCAGTTTTTATTTTGCAGAGACACTCATTTAAGCCGGTATTACGGGCAAAACAGAATATGCCGGCAAGGATGCCCGTGCGCCTGTTTGGGGCTTCTGAAGCCTTATTCCGGCTGTACGGAGCGAAGTGCATACGGCAAATTAAAACCGGCTTTTCAGCCGGTAAATGACTATTCCCTTCCGTTCCAGCAGTAGGTGCAGAGCCTGCTTTTGGGAAGTCCCACAGCTTTCGCCATATCATCAAGGGTGTTGAACTGCAGTGATGAGAAGCCCATCTGAGCGCACATCTTGTTAACCATGTTGTGATATCTGTCAGTTTCGGGATTTGCGTAATCATCAAGAATATCACGCTCAACTTCTTCCGTTCCCTCTTCCTTTGCGATGATTCTTCTCGCAATCAGCTCCATGTCGGACGTCGATCTTGAAAATGAAATGTATTTGCAGCCGAAGAGGATCGGCGGACAGGCAGGTCTTACATGAACCTCCCTTGAGCCTCTGTCATAAAGGAACTCCGCGGTTTCCCTGAGCTGGGTTCCCCTGACAATGGAATCATCGATCAGAAGAAGACGTTTGTTCTGAATCAGTTCCTCGATCGGTATCAGTTTCATTCTTGCAATGAGGTCACGCTTTGTCTGCATCGTAGGCATGAATGAACGCGGCCATGTAGGCGTATATTTAATGAACGGTCTGCTGTAGGCAACACCTGATTCATTTGAATAACCGATTGCATGCGCAATTCCGGAATCGGGAACACCTGCAACATTATCAAGATCATCCTTTGTAAGGAAATCTCTCTGCGCCATATACTTCCCGCAGTTATAGCGCATTTTTTCAACATTGATGCCTTCATAGCAGCTGGTCGGATAACCGTAGTAAGTCCACAGGAACGTGCAGATGCGCATATCTTCTTGCGGTGCGCACAATACTTTGATCCCTTCCGGGGTCATAATGTCAATTTCACCGGGACCGAGTTCATGGCAGTCCGCAAATCCGAGCTTCTGATAGGAGAAAGATTCAAGTGCGGCACAGTATCCGTCTTCCTTCTTTCCGGTGAGAATCGGTGTTCTGCCGTATCTGTCTCTTGCCAGATAGATGCCCTTTTCGCTAAGAAGCATCAATGAGCATGATCCGTCTATTTTCTCCTGAGCAAAGCGGATTCCTTCAATCAGATTGTCTTTCTGGTTGATCAGGGCCGCAATCAGTTCCGTTCTGTTGATTTCACCGGAACTGTTTTCCATAAACTGTGCATTGGAACCCGAAAATATCTCTTCCAGAATCTCATCTGTATTGTTGATCCTGGCAACAGTACAGATGGCATATGTTCCGTGATGGCTGCGGACAACCAGCGGCTGGGGATCATAATCGGAAATGCTTCCGATTCCCATATTCCCTTCAAGATCGTTGACATCCGTACTGAATTTTGTACGGAACGGTGAATTTTCAATATTATGTATTGCTCTTGCAAAACAGTGATTATTATATACAACCATACCCGCACGTCTTGTACCGAGGTGCGAATGATAATCTGTACCGTAGAATAAATCAAAAACACAATTTGTTTTTAATGCTGCACTAAAGAAACCGCCCATAAAAATCGTCTCCCCTCTGCAGTCGTCCTGCTCTATGCGGGGATTGTACCATTAAATCGGCGGTTTTCAATCTTTTTTTAGATGTTTTTCTGTGAATCTGCTGATGTAAGCGCTCACGGATGCAGCTGTCACTCAAATCCGAGACGTTTCCCTATTACCTTCAGCCCTCTCAGGGGAACACAGTAGCGCGGGTCATGACTGCAGCAAGCCTGATAAACTGTTTCATAATCCTGCCACTCAACGCTTTCCACTTCTTCCTTCTGAAGCTTCAGATGATCAGTCTGTATATCTTTATGAAGCATATAAACCCTGCTGAGTTCATTGTCACTGAACGGCTTCCCGTGAAATTCCATGCTGTATCGGTTTTCGAAACTCCCGATGTATTCCAGATCTTCTTCATCAGCTTCGATGCCGAGTTCTTCCTTCAGTTCCCGCACGGCTGAATGCCTGGGATTGTCTCCTGCCGGAATATGTCCGGCACTTGATGTATCCAGACATCCCGGGAAAGAATCCTTTGTCATGCAGCGCTTCTGAAGAAGAATCTGCGGTTTCCCGCTGATATATCTGACAACCCAGACATGTGCGGTAAGGTGACGGATACCGCATCTGTGCGCTGTTTCGCGGTCAACTGTCTTTCCTGTCTTCAGCCCGTTATCATCAATTACGTCAAAATACTCCATTTCTGCCTCCGGATAATGAATCTATTCATCACTGTCATGTTTCTTTATGCCGGGAAAAGGAAGTCCCCGGTCATCCTGCTCCGGATGAAACCTGTCATAGTTTTCGAACAGTGCCCTGTCAGCTACATGTGTATATATCTCGGTTGTGGATATATCACTGTGACCGAGCATTTCCTGAATGCTTCTTAGGTCTGCCCCGCCCTGCAGAAGATGCGTGGCATAACTGTGCCTGAGCTTATGGGGAGTAAGATGCTTCCGGAAACCGAGTTCTTCACACTTTTCCCGCAGAAGCTTCTCAACGGATTCACGCGTCACCTTTCTTCCGAACCGGTTTATGAAAAACAGATTCGTTTTCTTTTTCAGATATACGGGTCTGACAAGATCACGGTACCGCTTAAGTACAGCTATGCTGCCGTGGGCGATCGGAACGATGCGTTCCTTATTCCCCTTTCCGAGCACTCTGACAAATCCGGTTTCAAGATTAACCCGGTTTGTTGTAAGAGTAACTGCTTCGGATACTCTCAGTCCGCACGCATAGATCATTTCAAGAACGGCATGTCCGAGCATCTGTGCAGGATCGCTGTCATCAAATGATTCCATCAGCCGGTTAATTTCCTCCACAGTCGCATAAACCGGAAGACTTTTGACGCCGCGGTGAACCTCCAGATTCAGTGAAGGATCTGTTTCCTCAAACATAAATTCAATGTACTGATGAAAAGAGCGTATGCTGGCTGTCATTCTGGCAGCACTGGAAGATGCTTTGCTGCGCTTTTCCCGGCGCATGAATGCTTCAATTTCTTCATATCTGATATCTTCGGTATCAGTAATGCCTCTTTGTGCGAGAAATGAAGAATACTCCTTCAGATCCTGCATATATGCTTTGATCGTCCTCGGGGATTTTCCTTCATTCACTGTGATTTCTGTCTGATATCTGCGAAGTGCTTCCTCAATTTTCATTTTTCTTCACCTCGCTTGCCCGCATGAGTCTGATTCCGCCGAGCTCCTGATTCAGTTCCCTGAGCAGAGAGGCAGTTTCCTGTTTTTCTGCCTCCTCCAGATTGAAAAGGTCAATCTGCTTTGCCAGATAGGTGTCGGAAGCGAAATCACTGACGGATATTCCGAGCAGTCTTACCGGATCCCCGTCCCAGTTATCATTAAAAAGCGAAACAGCCTGGACATAAATATCATCTGCTTTCCAGATCGGTTCTTCCAGTTTGTGGCTGCGGTCATTATTCTGAAAATCATAGTACTTGATTCTGATGCTCAGGCTGCTTCCTGCTTTTGATGCCTCATGCAGACGCTTGCTGAGCTTTCTTGAAAGAGTTCTCAGCAGTCCCTTTATCTCATCATAATCGGTAATATCTTCAAGCAGTGTTTCCGAAACACCCATTGATTTGGCATCATATTCGGTTACAAGCTGTCTGTCATCATATCCGTTCGCTCTTAAAATCATGGCATCGGTATTTTTTCCGAAAATGTACCTGAGTGCAGCCTTATCCTTCCAGTTTGCCAGATCCCCGATGGTGTGAATGCCGATCTCCTCCATTTCCGGAACAGTTTTGCTGCCGATCCCGCGCATTTCACCGATCGGCAGAGGCCACAGCTTCCGGGATACCTCACGGATTCTCAGAACCGTAATTCCCATTGGCTTTTTCATATCGGATGCCATTTTCGCCAGAAACATATTCGGTCCCACACCGATGGAGCACGGAAGATGAAGATCATTCAGAATTTCTTTCTGAATCTTCCATGCAAGATCCAGCGGCCTGCTGTATGTCAGAATCGTATCGGTCATGTCTGCATAGCATTCATCGATGCTTGCCTGTTCCACAAGATTCGTGTATTTTCTGATAATTCTTATAAAGTCATCAGATAATTCCCGGTACCAGTGAAAGTGCGGCTCAACGACAATCAGTTCCCTGCAGAGCTTGCGGGCTTCTGTAATCGGCATCGCCGAATGAACACCAAAAGAGCGGGCTTCATAGCTCGCTGTGGATACAACACTTCTTCTGGTCTGGCCTGATACGGCTACGGGTTTCCCCTTCAGGGAAGGATCGAGAAGAATTTCAGCATTTGCAAAAAAGGCATTCAGATCAATATGAAAGTATACCCTCGCCATTACTGATTCCTCTTGTACAGTTCTTCAGCGGCAGCTCTGCTGTTGCCGGTGATCTGCCCGCTTGCGATCAGGGCAAGCTGATCGATCATGGCATCACGATCGAGCTTATTGACATATGTCTGGGTGCGGCCGTCTTTTTCTGATTTGGAAACAAGATAGAAAGACCGGCAGCATGCCGCAACAGGTGCAAGGTGAGTCACGGAGAATACCTGTGCATCTTCGGAAATCTCACGCATTTTATGGCCGATTGCTTCGGCTACAGGACCGGAAACACCGGTATCTATTTCGTCGAAAATAACAGTTTCAATGCCCTGGAGTCTTGAAAAGACCTCCTTCAGTCCAAGCATAAGCCGGGATATTTCACCGCCTGAAGCTGTTTTGTTCAGGGGTTTGAGGTCTTCGCCGCGGTTCATGGAAATCAGGAATTCCACTTTATCAATGCCGTTCTCGGTTGGACTGCAGTCACTGATCGATGTATGGAATCTTGCATTGGGAAGCACAAGATCCTTCAGGTTTTTCATTACCGCCGTATCCATAGCGGCATATCCTTCCCTCCGCCTGATTGACAGCAAAGCGGCATCTTTCCGGTATGCTTCAAAGGCAGCGCTGATCTTTTTATCCATCTGCGCAAGGTATTCATTACGGTTGGCGATCATCTCAATCTGCCGTTCCAGTTCGGCTTTCTTTTCATAAATGTCTTCGATCGTCCGTCCGTACTTTCTCTTCATCTTCTGAATCAGATAAAGTCTTTCCTCCATCTCGTTTATTTCCTCTTCGGAAAATGACATGGAATCAAGAACTTTCTGTATCTGCTGTGCTGCATCGGAAAGAGCATAATAGCTGTCCGTGATTTCCTGCCGTGCTTCATTCAGAAGCGGCGTGTCTTCAACGGAGGAAATCAGTCTGTTAAGTTCATACAGCGGCTGTGAAATACTGTCTTCATAAAGTGATACGGCATTGCCCAGCTTTTCAAAAGACCCTTTGACAGCTTTGAACTCCTGTTCTTTTCTTTCAAGTTCCTCATCTTCACCGGGTTTCAGGTCAGCCGCTTCAATTTCACTGACTTCATACTGAAAATACTCCAGATCATTCTCACTGTAGGTATTCTTCAGAGCTTCATCACGCTCATTGCATAATTGTTTCCAGACACCGTATTTATGACTGACTGCCGAAAGAAGCTCACTGTCCTGCAGAAATTCATCAAGAAGCCTGATATGTGTATTTGCATTCAGAAGATATGCACTGTCCCGCTGACCGTGGATATCAATTTCATCCTGGAGCACTTCCTTAAGAAGAGCCAAAGTGACAATCCGGTGATCAATTCTTGCAGTACTCTTTCCGGATGACAACAGTTCTCTTGTAAATGTCACTTCGCCTTCCGTTTCAAAACCGGCCTCTTCAAGAACAGAAAGCGCATGCCTGTTGCGTGACAGATCAAATGTTCCTTCCACAATTGCCTTCTCTGCCCCTTTCGCAATCAGAGAATTACTGGCATGATCCCCCCTGAGGAGAGATATTGCATCAATGACAATTGATTTGCCCGCACCGGTTTCGCCGACAAAAGCACTGAATCCTTCCGAAAACTCAAGATTCAGCTCATCTATCAATACGAAATTCCGAATATATAAATGTTTTATCATATAGTTCTTACAAGAAAAGTATTAATCACATCAAACAGGGAATTCATATCCAGATGTTCGTTTCTCTTCAGCAGGGAAACAGAGCCGTGTTCCACGAAATGATCACCGATCCCCATGCGGATCACATCTGCCCTGATCTTACGGTCACAGTAATACTCGGCAACAGAAGTGGAAAGCCCGCCCTCTTTCATATCAGTTTCATAGACAATAACCGGGATATTCCTTTCCGCCAGCCGCTCCAGACATTCACTGTCGATCGGTTTGAAGAATCTGCAGTTAACTACCGTAACAGGAAGATTATTGACTTCGCATTTATGAACGATACGGTCGACATCCGGTCCGTATGTCAGTACTGCCGCCTGATTGTCCGGTCTGTCATTGAATACCGTCCAGCTGCCGATTTTCAGAAGCTCATGCGAAGTTTCCGGATTTACCCTGACTTCCCCTCTCGGGTATCTGATCGCAAACGGATGCTTCTGTGCAAATGCGGTATTCATCATCCGGACGGCTTCCCGGGCGTCTTTCGGCTGACCGATTATGATGTTGGGAAGCGGCTTGAGAATGGTAATGTCGAAAACACCGTGATGCGTGTCGCCGTCGTCACCCACCAGTCCGGCACGGTCAATACCGATGACAACAGGCAGATCCATCCGGCAGATGTCATGATTGATCTGATCGTATGCCCTCTGCAGGAAAGACGAATAAACAGATATAAACGGCCGCATTCCGGATATTGCAAGACCGGCCGCAAATGTTGCAGTATGTTCTTCGGCGATTCCGCAGTCAAAACTTCTGTCCGGATATTTCGCAAAGAAATGATTCAGCGCACTGCCGTTGATCATTGCCGGAGTAAGTGCAATAACGTTCTGATCTTTCCCGGCAATTTCTTCAAGTGTATCAGCAATCAGAGCGGACCAGGATGCGTATCCTTCAGGTGTTTCATGCAGCTGCCTGCCGGTATTTACGTCAAAAGGTCCCACTCCGTGCCAGAATCCCTTTCTGTCTTTTTCACAGAAGGAATATCCTCTGCCCTTCTGGGTAATAGCATGAATAATCACGGGACCGTCATGTTCCTTCGCTACGGTCATCACCCTGATCAGGTCCCTGAGATTGTGCCCGTCAACAGGTCCCATATAGTCAAGATTGAACTCGCCGAAAATACCGCTTTCGATCACGCTGTCACGTACGGCATCCTTGATATTCTTCATTCCCTGATACATTACTTTTCCGAATTCATTTCTGTTCAGGGAATGCTTCATCGTTGTTTTCAGATCATTGTAGCTCTTTGCACTCCTTAGACGGGCAAGACTCTTTGACATTCCGCCGACATTGTTGGAAATCGACATGTTGTTGTCATTGAAGATAATAATCATCTTGCGCTGTTCGGCGCCGATCTGATTGAGCGCTTCAAAAGACATTCCGCCGCCGACGGCACCGTCACCGATGACCGGCACAACTTCAAAGTTCTGCCCTCTGAGATCTCTGGCAACTGCCATGCCGAGAGCTGCACTTAAAGAAGTTGAGCTGTGGCCGGCTTCCCAGACGTCATGCTCGCTCTCTATACGTTTCTGAAAACCGGAGATGCCGCCGAACTGGCGCAGTCTGGAAAAATCCCCGGCCCTTCCTGTCAGTATTTTATGCACATAGCACTGATGCCCGACATCAAAGAAGATTTTATCCTTCGGGGAGTCAAATACGTAATGGAGTGCAATCGTAAGTTCCACAACACCGAGATTGCTCGCCAAATGACCGCCTGTCCGCGAAATATTCTCAATTAGAAACGACCTGATTTCAGCTGCCAGTTCATTCATTTCACTGACAGACATATCCTTCAGAAATGCAGGATTCTGAATCTGAGTAAGATCCATATCAGCCTCCTATTTTCTGCGCGTCTGAATACCTCTTATCATTTCAATCAGTTCATCCGGCTGAAAACGCTCAAATGATCTGATCATTTCAATGCTCTGGCTGTAAAGCTCATTCATCAGTATTTCAGCTTTCTCTATCCCCAATAAAGAAACGCCTGTTACTTTATCATTCCGCTTGTCGGAATTACTTTTGCCGAGTTCCTCTGCTGTCGATGTTGCATCGAGAATATCGTCCTGAATCTGGAACGCAAGCCCGATCTTTACACCGACTTCATGCCATTTTTCTACCGCATCATCTTCTCCGGAAAGAACTGCGGCGATCATCAGCGGCGCACTGAGCAGACAGCCTGTTTTATATCTGTGCACCCGTTTCAGGCCTTCCCAGCCGTCACTGCTGTTTTCATTCATGTCCAGAGTCTGTCCCAGAACCATTCCGTCGGGACCGGCCATATCCGCAAGTATTCGGATGCATCTGACAATTCTGTCTGCTGGCTGCGTGCTCTTTGAAGCACATGCAAATGCCTGTGTCAGAAGTCCGTCCCCGGCAAGAATTGCCGTTGCTTCGTCAAACTCCCTGTGACATGTCGGTCTTCCCCTGCGAAGATCATCATTATCCATCGCCGGAAGATCATCATGAATCAGTGAATACGTATGAATCATTTCAAGCGCAGCCGCAAATTCATCACCGTCGGAAGGCTGTCTGCCGTATCCTTCCAGTACCTGATACAGCAGATTGGGACGGATCCGTTTTCCGCCTGCCATCAGAGAATAAATCATGGCATCCTTTACGCGGGAATCAGCGACCTCTCCGATTTTTTCAAGAAGTACATCCTCAATCATTTTGTCCCTCATTCTTCCTGGTAATTTCTTCTATTTTTTCCTCAAACGCCTTCAGCTGTCTGTCGCATGACCTGACCAGTGTCAGTCCTTCCTCAAACAGGCTGATTGTCTCATCCAGAGGCTTTTCATTAGCTTCCAGCTGGGAAACAATTTCTTCAAGCCGCTGCATTGCCTCTTCAAACTTCATTTCTTTTTCGGCCATAATTCACTCCTCTGTCTTTGTCACGGCAGCCTGCAGTCTTCCTTCGTGCAGCCGGATTTCAACGGTGTCATTTATCTTCACCTGATGCCAGGAGGTAACCGGTTTTCCTGCGCATTCGGTTATGCTGTAGCCCCTTTCCAGTATTTTCAGCGGAGAGTAGGCATCCAGCAGTCCGGCTGCCGACTGCACCTGCTTCCGCATGTCATTTTTCTTCTGATCCAGGATATGCATCAGAGATATTCTGTTCTTCTCGCACCGCATGCTTTCGCTGCGTGCTGACGCCTGGCAGCTGCGTATCATTCGGTTCTGATAATCATACAGTTCCTGTCTGACAGAACTGACATTCTGATTCATATGACGCAGGAATGTTTCCGAAATTGAACGCAGATGCATTTCCTGCTGTGAATACAGGCGCTCCGGTTTGCAAAAGACAGGTTTTTTCCGGATCATGTTCAGCTGATTCTCGGCATCATCAATTTTTCTGCCGATGCTGCGGACCATCCTGTGACGGTACTGCGATATTCTTTCTTCAATCTCCGATATATCCGGAGTGGACCTGACTGCGGCTCCTGTGGGAGTCGGTGCTCTGAGGTCCGCGACAAAATCGGCAATCGTAAAATCAGTCTCATGACCGACGCCGGTAACTACCGGTGTTGACAGTGCATAGATTGTTCTTGCAAGCTGCTCATCATTGAACGACCAGAGATCTTCGATTGATCCCCCGCCCCTTACCAATAGGATAACATCAAATCCTTCATTATCAGCAGACAATAACGCTTTTCTGATCTGTTCCGCCGACTGATCCCCCTGAACAAGCACGGGGTATTCAGTTACCGAAGCTGCCGGCCAGCGTTTGGCCAGAGTGGAGAGAACATCACTTCTTGCGGCTGTGTTCTTTCCGGTAACAAGGGCAATTCTCATCGGGAAAGCCGGTATTGCTTTCTTGTGCGACTCATCAAAGAGCCCTTCCTCCTCAAGCCTCTTTTTCAATGCTTCGAATTCGAGGAACAGCTTACCGATTCCGGCGGGCTTCATTGCCGTGACAAGCATCTGCAGCTCGCCCCTTCCCTCGTATACATTGATGTCTCCCCTGACAATAATCTTGTCACCGTCCTTAGGCATAAAGGAAACACGCTTGTTGCTTGAGGAAAACATGACGCATCTGATCTGGGCGCCTGAATCCTTCATTGAGAAATACCAGTGGCCGCTTCTGTACGCACTGAAATTGGAAATTTCGCCTTCTACCAGCACTCCCTGTATTCCGGCATCATTTTCCAGTTTTCCTTTGATATATCTCACTAATGCTGTAACTGATACAGCTTTATTCATCATATTCTGTCAAGAACTCCGTTAATGAGCTTATATGAATCAGCATCACAGTATTTTTTTGCCAGTGACACATATTCATCGATGATTACAGCAGCCTGAATCTGCTTCAGGTCAAATTCTGCGCATCCCATCAGAAGAATGGCCTTTTCCATTTCCCCGAGACGGTCATATGTCCAGCCTTCAAGCACTCTGCCGATATATCCGGCATAGCGTTCCCTGTTGTCCAGGGCCTGTCTGACGGCACTCAGGATATATGTATCTTCATTGTCATCTTCTTCATCATTTTCCGGAATTTCCCTGTCTCTGAAAACTTCCGAAATCAGAGCATCGGAATCATCATTGAAGTTATCGGAAATCAGCTCATCTGCATCCCGGTTCAGAATCAGATCTTCATAAACGGTGATCACACCTTTTTCTCTGTTTATACGACGGTTCATTACTTCCTCCCGTTTGAAATATTCTAGCATAGTTTATCATACGAAACTGAATATTGTTGCACATCGTTTTCCGATGAACTAAAATTCCGTTATATGAAGGACAGTGCCAGTCAGATGAATCTCGCAGACAGAGTGATCGGTCATCTGCACACAGTTGTATCCCATCAGTCTCTGGTAAGAGAACACTGTTTTAAATGCGGATTATACCGTCAGGGTCTGCTTCACGATCTTTCCAAGTTTTCACCGTCCGAGCTTATCCCCAGTATCAAATATTATCAGGGATACAGAAGTCCCTATAATTATGAAAAAGAATTAAAAGGATACAGTCTGGGATGGCTCCATCACAAGGGTCATAACCTGCACCACTGGGAATACTGGTATGATCAGATCAACGGCGAATGGGTTCCCGTCAAAATGGCATATCCCTACCTGATTGAAAGCATCTGCGACCGGATTGCCGCATGCAAGATCTACCATAAGGACAAATACACCCAGGCTGACGCACTGAACTATTTTCTGAATACGAAAGGCCGCCTCTTCATGCATCCGGAAACAGCTGAAGAAATGGAGCGGATCCTCCGCATGGTAGCTGAACGCGGCGAAAATGAAACGTTCAGAAGAATCCGGCAGTCCCTGAAGGAAGGAAAGCCCCTCTGAAAATAATACAGTCCGGAAATACTCGGCATTCTGACCCGAATATTCCCGGACTTTTTTCATCATGTCAGGAAGTTCTTTCAAATATATACTGTTCGGAACCGTCACATTTTTTCAGTACAAGACTGATACCTTCAATATACAGTACCCAGCCTGTTCCTTCATCATCCTCAAGCGAAACATACCAGCCGCAGTCTGCTTCATTCCACGGCACGCTGACGATTTCGTTTGATTTATAGTGCAGTTCTGTATATTCATCCCCTGTTTTTCTTAAGAAGCTTAATTCATCATCGAGACCGAAATTATAAAACAACAGTTCATTGTCACCGGTGCTCCAGTTCCCTGACAGAAGCGAGAGGATTTCTGCGGTGGTATTTTCTGTTTCTTTTCCGACTTCGACCGGTTCACCGTCAATTTCAAAATATTCCCGTATCTTTCTGTCGGGACTGATATACGAAAACAGAGATGAAGTGAAATTCCTGAGTATATCGCGGCCGCCCTCCGGTATCACATCGTCAAAGCTTACCGTGCATGACTCATACCAGCTGCCGCCGATCTGTGAATCGTCAAAAATCATGGTTATATGCGTACTCGGAGCGTCATATACAATGTATTCAGAAGCCGGAAGATCCTTCCATACAGAAAGATTGTCCCTGTCAATCAGAGTCCTGAGATCATCAAATGCCGCGTCATCCGCAGAGTATTCTCTTACCAGCAGAGGAAATGAATGAAAGGCTGCGGTGCTTTTACGGATTACGGCTTTGCCGTTTTCATCCCTGAATAGTTCGGTTGTATCGGTATCACCGTTCATTCCCCCGCCGTGGGAATATCTTACGCCGATCAGGTCACCGTGCCTGCTTTCCACGGAACGAAGCTGCTTCAGTGTGATATCTTTTCTGAACTTGTGATCGCTGTCATATAAAGAATGTCTGCTGAATTTTAAAAACACCATAAGTCCTCCGAGCAGTAAGATAATCAATGCAGTGAGATATAAATGATTTCTTTTCATTAAAGTTCTCTCTTTAACCCATTTTACATCATGAATGCATCAAATTGAAAGAATTGGAACCTGATGCGGTTTCATGTTTCCGGTATAAGACGATCCGGATAAAGAAAGAGACCTTCTGAAAGGTCTCCTTGTGTTTTATATAATTCGTAAATATTTCCCTGATATCAGCAGTTATGTCCGCACAGATTATTTATTGAAATCCGTGTTGTTTCTCTTGACAATAACGTCATGTGCTCCGCCTTCCACAATAGAAGTTGAGGATACAAGCGTAAGCCTTGCCTTCTCCTGCAGTTCTGCGATAGACACTGCACCGCAGTTGCACATGGTGCTGATAATTTTCGCTGTCGTAAGCTGGACATTGTCATGCAGATGGCCTGCATAGGGAACATATGAGTCAACACCTTCTTCAAATGTCAGCTTTTTGCCCTGTCCGAGATCATATCTGCCCCAGTTTCTGGCACGGTTGCTGCCTTCTCCCCAGTATTCCTTGACATAGGAGCCGTTGATCATCAGTTTTTCACCCGGAGCTTCCTCAAATCTGGAGAAATACCTTCCCAGCATTACAAAGTCGGCACCCATGGCAAGAGCAAGCGTAATGTGATAATCATATACAATGCCGCCGTCAGAGCAGAGCGGTACATAAATACCGGTCTTCTTATAGTATTCATTTCTGGCTTTTGCGACCTCAATGACTGCAGTAGCCTGGCCTCTGCCGATGCCTTTTGTTTCTCTGGTGATGCAGATGCTTCCGCCGCCTATTCCGATCTTCACGAAGTCTGCCCCGGCATTCACAAGATAATTGAATCCGTCCGGATCAACGACGTTTCCGGCACCGATCTTGAGAGAATCACCGTAATGCTCTCTGACCCATTTGATCGTTTTAGCCTGCCATACGGTATATCCGTCGGAGGAATCAATGACCAGAATGTCAACGCCGGCATTGACTAATGCAGGAATACGCTGCTCATAGTCTCTTGTATTGATTCCGGCACCGACAAGGAAGCGTTTTTCCTCATCCAGTATTTCGTTGGGGTTCTCCTTATGGGAATCATAGTCCTTCCGGAACACAAGGTACTGAAGCCTGTCTTCATCGTCAACGACGGGAAGTGTATTGAGCTTGTGATCCCAGATCAGATTGTTGCACGTGGTAAGATCATCTCCGAGTTTTCCGACAATCAGCTTTTCCCTGGGTGTCATGAATTTCTCGACTTTTTCATCGGGACTGACATGGCCGATCCGGTAATCGCGGGATGTAAGAATGCCGAGAAGCTTTCCGTTCGGGGTTCCGTCTTCGGTGACAGCCATTGTGCTGTGCCCTGTTTTCTCCAGTGTCTCAAGCATTTCGGCGATTGTTGTGTCAGGCTTTACATTGGAATCAGAAGGAACAAATCCTGCTTTATAGTTTTTTACTCTGGCAACCATCGCCGCCTGGGATTCGATGGGCTGAGCTCCGAAAATAAATGAGATTCCGCCTTCTTTCGCAAGGGCAATTGCCAGCTCATCGCCGGAAACCGACTGCATGACAGCGGAAACCATGGGTATATTAAGTGAAAGCTCAGGTTTTTCACCTTTTTTAAATTTTGTTAATGGTGTCTTGAGCGAAACGTTAGCGGGAACATTAATTTCATCCGTCAGACCCGGTACGAGCAGATACTCGCTGAAGGTATGAGAAGGTTCATTATAGTACGTGGCCATAGTCTTATCCTCCTGTTTTTCGTAATTATAGGGGTAATTGAACTTAAAGTAAAGGAATAGTCATGCTATAATTTGTCAGATAAAAAGAGGAAAAAACTTATGAAATTAAAAAACAGTTTCTTTTACACGCTGCGTGAAGATGTAAAAGATGAAGATTCCGTATCCAGCAATCTTCTTGTAAGAGCCGGATTCATCAAGAAGAATTCTTCCGGAGTCTATATGATGCTTCCGCTCGGACTCAAAACACTGAACAACATCAACAGAATTATCCGTGAGGAAATGGATGCGACAGGATGTCAGGAACTTCTGATGCCTTCCCTGATTCCGGAGGAGGTTTATGTATCAAGCGGAAGACGAGCAGGATTCGGAGCTTCCATGTTCTCCCTGTATGACAGAAAGCACCAGCCATATGTTCTCGGACCTACACATGAAGAATTATTTGCCATTGCCGCAAAAATGCAGATCAGGTCCTATAAGGATATGCCCTTCTCGCTTTACCAGATTCAGACAAAATTCCGTGATGAACCCAGACCCCGCTACGGACTGATCCGCGTGCGTGAATTTGCCATGAAGGATGCCTATACATTCGACAAGGATGAAGCCGGAATGGATATTGCATATCAGAAGCAGTTCAATGCCTACAAAAACATTATGGACCGTCTCCATCTTAACTATAAGATTGTCAGAGCCGATACAGGAGTTATGGGAGGCCTCCTTTCCGAGGAATTCCAGGCTGTGACTCCGCGCGGCGAAGATATTCTCGTTCTCTGCGACAGCTGTGACTTTGCAAGCAATATTGAAGTCGCCCAGTGCATCGCAGAAAAAGAAAGCGGAAACGAGCTGCCGGAAGAACTGACTCTTGTTGAAACACCCAACAGCAGAACGATTGAGGAAGTCACTGATTTCCTGCACAAGGATGCAAAGAAATTTGTCAAGACTCTGATCTATAACGTTGACGGAAAGCCTGTTGCCGTTATGGTCAGGGGTGACAGAGATGTCAATGAGACGAAGCTCAGAAAACTTTTCCAGGCTGCCGAGGTTGAGCTTGCAGATCCTGAAATGGTTGTTGCGGCTACCGGAGCTGATATCGGCTTTGCCGGCCCGATCGGCATCAGATGCGAACTTGTGGCTGATGAGGAAGTTGTCCATATGCAGAACTTCATCGTCGGAGCCAATAAAACCGGATACCATTATACAGGCGTAAATCAGGCTGATATAAAGCCCGATCATGTCGCTGACGTAAGAAATATCATGGAGGGTGATACCTGTCCGTGCTGCGGCGGAAAGATTCATTTCGCTCACGGAATTGAAGTCGGAAATACGTTCAAGCTCGGAACCAAGTATTCCAAGGCTCTTGATCTTCAGTTCCTTGATTCCGGAAATGAACTGCAGTATGTCTGGATGGGTTCCTACGGAATCGGACCTGCAAGAGCAATGGCCGCGCTTGCCGAACAGACAGCTGATGAAGACGGTCTGAACTGGCCTGCTGATATCGCACCTTACCAGTGCGCAATTGTTACGATATCAACCAAAGATGAGCTTCAGAATGAAATCTCCGAAAGAATCTACAATGAACTGATCAGAAAAGGCATTGATCCGATTCTTGATGACAGAGACGCACGTCCGGGCATCAAGTTCAAAGACATGGATCTGATCGGCATCCCCTTCCGCATTACCGTCGGCAGAGGCGCAAAAGACGGCAAGGTTGAACTGAAAGCAAGAAAAGGCGAATCTCAGAAAATTGCCGTTGAGGAAGCAGCTGACAGAATCGTTGAACTTGTAAATGCCGCAAAAGTAATCGTACACTGAGAGAACAGCCCGCCGGCTGTTTTCTTTTTGTTATGCTATGATATTTGATATGAAAAACGGGATTGTCACGGAGTTATGTGCCGGAAGTCTTGCTGACTGCATGACTGCAGCAAACTTTCCGGAAATCGACCGGATAGAGCTGAACTGTGCACTTGAACTGGGAGGACTGACCCCCTCCTTCAGCACATTTGCCGAAGCAAGAAAAATTACCGGAAAGAAAATTATCTGTATGATCAGACCGCGTCCCGCCGGTTTTAATTACAGTTCTGATGAAAAGCAGCTGATGTTCAGAGAAGCCCGACTGTTTCTTGAAAGCGGCGCAGACGGAATTGTATTCGGCTTTCTGAATGCTGATTTAACAGTAGATGAAGAAAGCACGGCGCAGATGTGCAGACTTGCTCATTCATTCTCCAAAGAGGCTGTATTTCATATGGCATTTGATCTGACACATGACGCTTCGGCAGCTGCTGAATCACTGATTTCCTGCGGCACCGACAGAATCCTGACAAGAGGTCACGCTGAAAACGCACTGCAGGGAAAAGAAGAAATTGCATCGCTGATCAACAGATACGGCTCTGATATACAGTTTCTGCCCGGCGGCGGGGTGAATGCCGGCAATGTCAGGGAAATTCTCGGATTTACAAAATCGGGGCAGATTCATTTTTCCGCAAAATCAGTCTTTCATGACAGCGGTGCCTATTTTGCGTCAGACATCAATAAAGTCAGAAATATTCTTGATCAGATCGGCAGCCTGCAGTAACGTCATGCAGGCAGACAGTTTCAGATCATGCAGTGTACTTAAGACAATATAAAAAAGAGAGGTGCGGATGCACCTCTCTTTCTGTCTGAATACTGTTATTTGGCAAAAATCTTGAATTTCTGCTTCGGTGAATAAGAAGTATGAAGAAGTTCTTCAGCAAGTTCGCTTCCCGGTTTTTCAAGGAAGTCACTGTACAGTTTCTGAATCTGTACGTTGTCACTTGAAACACGAATGTCGCATGCTGCGTCTTCATCATAAAGAGCCTTCATACGGAGTTCCTTGTAGCCGTAGCCGATCTTGCCGTTCTTGACTTTGCTCGGAATGATCGACTGACCGCCGCCGTTGATGCATCCGCCGGGGCAGCCCATGACTTCAATGAACGTATACTTGGATGTGCCTGCCTTGACTTCTTCCAGCAGAGGCTTTGCAGCCGACATGGATGAAGTAATAGCAATCCAGATCTTTGTTCCGTTGAGGTCAACTTCAGCTTCCTTGACGCCTGCCATACCGCGGCATGCTTCAAAGTCAACCGGATCAAGCTTGACGCCGTCGAGCTGCTGCTTGACTGTACGCAGAGCAGCTTCCATAACGCCTCCGGTTGTACCGAAGATTACGGCAGCACCTGTATAGTCACCCATCAGATCCTGGTCGAATTCTTCATCAGGAAGTTCATTGAAATCAATGCCGAACATCTTGATCAGTCTGCCGCATTCACGTGTTGTGAGTACTGCATCAACGTCAACCTGTTCCCCTGTCTTGCACTCAGGACGCATGATTTCCGACTTCTTTGCGATACAAGGCATAATAGAAACAACGTAGATATCCTTCGGATCAACATTGTGTACCTTTGCCCAGTATGTCTTTGCAATAGCGCCGAACATCATGTGAGGTGATTTTGATGTGGACAGATGCGGGAGAAGTTCAGGATATTCGTATTCGATGTAGCGGATCCATCCCGGTGAACAGGATGTGAACATCGGCAGAACGCCTCCGTGTGTAACTCTTTCAAGAAGCTCGTTGCCCTCTTCCATAATCGTCAGGTCGGCAGCGAAGTTCGTGTCGTATACTCTGTCAAAACCGCATCTCTTCAGTGCAGCAACCATTTTGCCGGTAACTCTTGTACCGATCGGATTTCCGAATTCTTCACCGAGTGAAGCTCTTACAGCCGGAGCTGTCTGCACGATAACAACTTTATTCGGATCATTCAGTGCCTTGATGACATCATGAATGTGTTCCTTTTCAGTTAATGCACCGACCGGGCAGTTGATTACGCACTGTCCGCACTGCATGCAGTTAACATCAGCGAAGCTCTTGTCGTAAATAGGAGCGACAATTGTTCTGAAGCCTCTGTTTTCAAGTCCGAGTACACCAAGTCCCTGAACCTTGCGGCAGGTTTCAATGCATCTCTCGCAGAGCACACACTTCGAAGTATCTCTTACGATGCCGTATGAGAAATCATCGAATGAATTCGGTGTATGTTCACCTTCGAACTTATTTTCACGGATACCCAGCTCATTGCAGAGTGTCTGAAGTTCACAGTTCTGGTTTCTCTTGCAGGAGAGACAGTTCTTGTTGTGGTTGGACATAATCAGTTCAACTGAATTTCTGCGGCCTCTTAATGCACGCTCGGAATTTGTCCAGACTTCCTGGCCTTCGGCAACCGGAGTTGTGCAGGCACTTAACAGTGTCCTTGCTCTCTTTACTTCAACAAGGCATACACGGCAGTTGCCTGATTTATTGATATCTTTTAAATAGCAGAGTGTCGGAATATGAATGCCTGCATTATTTGCGGCTTCAAGGATGGTCTGACCGGATTCAGCCGTTACATCCATTCCGTTAATCTTAAGATGTACCTGTGTCATGTTCAGATCCCCTTCCTATATTCTTTCTACAGCGCCGAAACGGCATGATGTAATACAGCTGCCGCACTTAATGCATTTTGCTGTATCAATAACATACGGCTGCTTGCCCGGAACACCGGTAATTGCGCCGGCAGGACAGTTTCTTGCACACATTGAGCACTTTTTGCACTTGTCCGGATCGATGTGGTATGTAAGCAGAGCTTTGCAGACGCCGGCAGGGCATTTCTTGTCAACGATATGAGCGATGTATTCATCTCTGAAATGAGACAGTGTGGACAGAATCGGGTTGGGTGCAGTCTGTCCGAGTCCGCACAGAGCTGTATCCTTGATTTCTTCACAGAGTGCTTCCATCTCATCCAGCATCTCGAGAGTTCCCTCACCTTCAGTGATCTTGGTGAGCATTTCAAGAAGTCTCTTGGTACCGACACGGCAAGGTGTGCACTTTCCGCATGATTCCTCAACGATAAATTCCATGTAGAATTTAGCAACGTCGACCATGCAGTTGTCTTCATCAAGAACGATCATACCGCCGGAACCCATCATTGAGCCGGCCTGAACCAGGTTGTCGTAATCGATCGGTGTATCAAGTTCTCTTTCTGTAAGGCATCCGCCGGAAGGTCCGCCTGTCTGAACAGCCTTGAATTCCTTGTTGTTCGGGCATCCGCCGCCGATTTCATAAATGATTTCGCGCAGAGTCGTACCCATCGGAATTTCAACAAGGCCTGTATTCTTGATTTTGCCGCCGAGAGCAAATACTTTTGTTCCCTTTGACTTTTCGGTACCGATGGATGAATACCAGTCAGCACCTCTGTAGATAATCTGGGCAACATTTGCCAGTGTTTCAACGTTGTTGATGGACGTCGGCTTGCCCCATACACCGTGAACAGCAGGGAACGGCGGTTTAGGTCTGGGCATACCGCGCTGACCTTCGATTGATGCAATCAGAGCTGTCTCCTCGCCGCATACGAATGCGCCTGCACCGAGTCTGATTTCCAGATCAAAGTTAAATCCTGATCCGAAAATATCATTGCCCAGCAGTCCGTATTCCTTGGCCTGATTAATTGCAATCTTCAGTCTGTGAACTGCAATCGGATACTCGGCACGGATATAGATATAACCTTTATGCGCACCGACGGCATAAGCCATGATCGCCATTCCTTCGATAACCGCATGCGGATCACCTTCGAGAATGGAACGGTCCATGAATGCACCCGGATCGCCTTCATCAGCGTTGCAGATAACATACTTTTCGTCACCCGGCTGGTCTTTTTCAAACTGCCATTTGACACCTGTCGGGAAACCTGCGCCTCCGCGGCCTCTCAGACCGGAAGCTTTCATCTCATCAATAACCTGCTGGGGAGTCATTTCCGTCAGCACTTTGCCGAGAGCTGCATATCCGTCCATGGCGATATACTCACCGATATCTTCGGGATTGATTTTTCCGCAGTTTCTCAATGCAATACGCATCTGCTTTTCATAGAACTTGATCTTGTCAATATCAAGAATCTTTTCACCTGTCAGACGGTCCTCATCACTGAGTTCCAGTTCCTTTACAGGACGTCCCTTGTAAAGATGTTCACTGACAATCCTTTCAACATCAGACGGCTTTACATGTGCATAGAAAACCTTATCGGGGTAAATTGCCACGATCGGTCCCTTCTGACAAAGACCGAAGCAGCCGGTTTTAACAACTTTTACTTCATTTTCAAGTCCCAACTTCTTTAATTCCTTATTGAAGTTGTCATAGATAACAGCTGATTCACTGGCTGAACAGCCGGTACCTGCACAGCACAATACATTTGTACGAATCATGTATTATGCCTCCTGTGCCTTTTTGGCTGCGTCTACAGTATATTCTTCAACAATATGTCCCTGTCCGACATGCTCGGCCAGAATTCTGGCTGCCTTATCCGGATTTACATGGACATACGTTGTATGAGCGCCGTTCTTTTCGTACACTTCAACGATCGGCTCATAGACGCACATGCCGATACAGCCGGTCTGTGTGACGACGCAGTTGTAGTCGTGGTTTGCTGTTTCCTCAACAAGTTTGTTGAGTACCGGACGAGCACCTGCAGCGATACCGCAGGTAGCCATACCTACAACAACACGATAGTCCTTACCGCCTTCACGCATCTCGACCTTTTTTAAAGCAGCCTCCCGCATTTTCTTGAGATCTTCCAAGCTCTTCATTTCAAGTCCTCCTTTGCCTGCTTTATACCCTGATTGATATATTCCTTAATCCAGATCAGAACTTCCGGTTCCAACAGGCTTACCCCGGCCAGTTGTTCACGTATCTCACTGGATTTAAAGACGAAACTGTTTGTATCTGTAATGTATTCAAAAATGTAATCAATATTCTCATTGGCCTGGATGGCAGCCATCATCATTTCACCGAGATCACCCATATCCGGGGTATCGATGTTTGAACGCTGCGCAGTTGCTTTTATCCAGGTTCCGACCCCTTCCGTGCTCCGGATATCAAATATACCCCCGCACTGCTCTGTCATTCCCTTCATAAATGCAACCCCCAGACCGACTTTTCTGGTTGTTCTTGTAGTTGTAAACGGATCCGTGACACGTTCGAGAAGCTCTTTGCTCATGCCCTTTCCGTCATCTGATTCTTCAATTGTGATCAGATCATCTTTTTCGCTTTCAGTGATTCTGACAGTAATAACTTTTGCCATCGCCTGAATACTGTTCATAAGAAGCTCCAGTATATGCATGGCAATATCAAGCATCATACATTGTCACCCCCACAGTTTTCTGAAATCACTGTCTCTGAGCCAGTGATCAGGCTCTGAAATATCGGTCAGCCTGTGTGCATCCGAATCGATAAACCACACTGTTTCCTCATCCTTGATCCAGGGATGAAGCTTCAGTACAAGCTGCCGCTGTTCCTCGCTCTTGACTTCGATTCCGTCGTACTTAAGATCCTCGGGAATAAAGCCAAGCTCATGTGTAATGCTGTTCTTTCTGTCCAGGACATGTGCAAGCACCGCTTTTCCGCCGCATCTGTGAATTTCATCAATAACTTCATCCAGTGATGCATTCAGCGATACAATCAGCAGCTGATCTTCAATTCCGATTTCCTGATCGAACTCGTTCATAATCTGCTGTTTGCCGTAATAATCCGGCTTGTTCGGAATACCGGGCATCTGCGAATCAATCCATGGCTGCAGCTTCTGATTGTCTTCCAGCCTGGCGAACAGGCCCAGGCAATGCACCGCTTCACTGCTTTCAAGCTCACACCCGTACAGAACTCTGATTCCTACTGCTTTGGCAACTTTGTCGATCGCAGGCTGCTGTCTGACCGAATTGTGATCAGTGACCGCAATCAGTTCAAGACCTTTGATCAGTGCCATATTGCAGATATTGTTGGGAGTCATCTCGTCATCGGCACACGGTGACAGACAGCTGTGCATATGAAGATCGTAGAACATCAGAATCCCAGCGCTACCATTTGTTTGGCGAGATCAAATACAGGTTTGTCCGCAGCCAGAACAGGTATGTTTTCTTCTTCGGCCTTTTCAAGTATTTCAGCCGGAATCTCTGCACCGTCCGCAATAACAATGCATGAGAATTCTCTCAGGGAAGCTACTGCGACGATATTCCTGTGTATCTGCACAGTAATCCAGACCTGTCCGGGTTCGCCTCTTCCCATAACCCAGCTGAGCAGATCGCCGCAGTAGACACCGGTTATTTCGTTGTCACCGCCCGTCTTTCTGACCCATCCTGTCTTCTCGACTAATTCTGATACTTTCATTCAGATTTCTCCTTTTTGGATCTGATGATTATGCAGTCATCAACTTTTTTATTGCCTTTTGCTATTTCTTCAGCCATGATGCGGCAGGTCTGAAGTCCGCAGGCACTGCAGTCATAGCCCGGAAGTTTATCGAGCTGTTCATTGACTTTTGCAAAGAACTCCACCTTCTCCTTGAAAGTACGTGAGTCTTCGCTGGTTTTGTTGATGGTTTCCGAATAAAGCAGATCCGAATCAATTTCTGCCGGTTCGCTTGAACCCTGCCTGAGTAATTTGTAGATATTGTTCTTTTTCAGAAAACTGTTTCCGAAAAGCAGATGACCGCCGATGCATCCGTTAAAGCATGGATAAAGATACAGCAGGCTGTAAATATTGAGCTGACCGAATTCCTCCAGCGAAAGCACATTGCTGACTTTTTCAAAGCCGTCGGCGATCAGTGTATCCTCCTTCTGCACCATAGCATACGGATTGCAGACCTGCAGGCCCTCCCTGCAGAGATGGACCGGTATCCGGCCTTCTCCCTTATGCTTCTGAATCTTCGGGAAAATATACATGATTGACAGCGCATGATCAGTCTCATAGCTGAAATTTCCGTATGGATATTTTGCAAGAGCAAGCTTGGCTTCGCATTCGCAGCAGTTGAATATGCCTACCCTGCCTTTATCAGCAAGACGCTTCCGTATGCATTTTGCTGCAACTTCACTCGGGAAATCCAGCGGTGTCAGATTGTCCAGAAGCATCGGATATGTTGTTTCAATCAGTCTGTTGACAACCGGACACATCGAAGCAATGACTTTATAGCTGCCGAACTCTTCATTGATCAGCTGTGTTTCCTTCATGATCTGTCCTTCATACGGTGACAGATCTACAACTTCATCAAATCCGAGGTTCTTTATCGAATAGAACAGTTCTTCGACTTCCTGCAGTGAGGAACAGGAAGAACTGAGCGCTGAGGGTATCATACATACGGTGTAATCGTAGTTCTCAATATCATCGAGAGTGCTTCCCATGGCTACGATACCTTTGCTGTGACAGGTGCTTATGCACCGTCCGCAGTTAATACATCTGTTCTGATCAACGGTGATCCGTCCTTTAACACGCGAAAGCGCCTGTGTTGGGCAGGCTTTTACGCATTTCAGACATTTGACGCACTGCGATAACGCATATGTAACAACTGACGGAGTTTTTATCATAATGCATTAAATCCTAACGTAAGAGTAGTTCCCTCAGGTGATGACTTTATATCAAAGTCATCTGATACACGCTTGATATTCGGCAGGCCCATACCTGCTCCGAAACCAAGTTCCCTTGCCTTCGGGCTGGCAGTCGACCATCCGGGAGTCAGCGCCTTGCTGAGATCGGGAATACCGGGTCCGGGATCCCTGAACTCAATTCTGATTTTTCCTGTGTCATCAACATCCACAGTAATCTTGCCGCCCCAGGCATGGATGATCATATTGATTTCTGCTTCATATGCAGCAACTGCAATCCTTCTCAAAATCGGTGAAGGAACGCCGAGCTGTGCCAGTGTCTGCTTGATTCTGCTGGACGCATTTCCGGCATTATCATAATCATCACGTTCGATAATGAACTCTTTATGAAGCACTGTAGCCATATATACCACCAAGTCCGAGCATGTAAAGATTGCCGCATGTCTCATACATAGTAAAGGGAGAAGTTGCTACAACTGTATCCATCCCTTTTGCTATTTCGATGAGATCATCGCTCAGTTTTTTGCCTCTGACAAACACAATCATTCCGACATCCAGCATTTCTGCTGTCCGAAGCGACTGTGGATTGCATAAACCTGTAATGAGAACTGTCGTCTCAGGAGAATCCTGAATTAATGCAAGAGCATCACTCATCAGGTCTGTTGCAAATGCAGTTTCATACTCTTTGTCGAGAAGTGATTCATCACTGCAGGCAACAATTTTTCCGCCCAATGCTTCGACTATCTCATGACATTTCATGATCAGGCCATTGCGGCTTCGGCCGCTTTAATCTTTTTGATTTCAGCATTCAGCACTTTGGGAGTGCAGCTTCCGATAACCCTTCCGTCTATTACACAAACCGGAGCCAGTCCGCATGCTCCAAGGCATCTTGTTGCATCGAGAGAGAATACTCCGTCGGGGCTTGTCTTATTGATCTGGGCTCCTGTCTCCGCGATTGCTTCATCGATCAGAGCCTGACTTCCTTTAACATAGCAGGCTGTTCCAAGACATACATTGATGACATGCTTGCCTTTGGGTTCTGTTGTGAACTGAGCGTAGAAGCATACAACGCCGTATACTTCGGCAACACTTGTTCCTGTTGCTTTTGCAATCTGCTCCATCGCCTCAAAAGGAATGTAACCAAGTGTATCCTGCACATCATGAAGCATGACGATAACAGGTCCGGGTTCATCCTTATGGCGATTGACAATATCGCTGATTGCTTTTAAAGAGTCTCCATTCAGTCTTTCCATAACGCTCCTCCTTCTAATGAGCATGTTGAGATATTTATGGAATTATATTCAACATTGTGAATTATACCACAAATAAATAATTATTCAGTAAATGTTCATTACTGCACATACTCTAAATAATTATAACCTATGCCGGAAGCCGATAAAATACAATATTCGGCTTTAATCCGGGCGATAATTTCCGGATGCATCATCCAAAAAGCACGCCGGACTCATATAGCCCGGCGGCCGAATATTTACTTTTTGGATAAGATTTCGCTCATGATGTCTGTCAGGAATTCATCAAGTGATTTCCGGACAGCATCCTTTCTTCCGTATCTTCTGATTGTCACGGCGCGTTCAGCAATTTCACCGTCACCTACAACAATCTCAACAGGTATCTTGCCTGTCTGCGCTTCCCTGACCCTGTAGCCAAGCTTTTCATTTCTGTCATCAAGGGATACACGGACACCTCTCTGACGGAGCTGTTCAACAACTTCCCTTGCATAGTCACTGTGAGCTTCAGGTGCAACAGGAATAACAACAGCCTGCTTCGGAGCCAGCCAGAGCGGGAAGATTCCCTTTGTTTCCTCCATAAGGAAGGCTACAAATCTGTCAAGTGAACCGAGAATTGCACGGTGAATGACAACCGGACGCTTTTTCTGACCATCTCTGTCAACATACTCCAGTTCAAATCTTTCCGGCAGCTGGTAGTCAAGCTGAATTGTGGAAAGTGTTACATCGTGACCGAGTGCACTTCTGACCTGTACGTCAATCTTGGGTCCGTAGAACGCTGCTTCTCCTTCCGCCTCATAGAAAGGAACATCCATTTCCCTGAGCACTTCCCTGAGCTGCGCCTCACTCTTCTCCCAGAGCTCATCATTTCCGAAATATTTCTCGGTATTCTCTTTGTCCCTCAGAGAAAGACGGAACGAGTAATCATTGAGGTTGAAGTCGCGGTATACATCAAGAATCAGCTTTGTAACATTCTTGATTTCAGAAGCAATCTGATCCGGACAGCAGAAAATATGCGAGTCATTCTGGGTAAACGCACGGGAGCGTTCAATACCAGTCAGGGCACCGGATGCTTCAAACCGGAAGTCATTGGCAACTTCGGCAATGCGGACAGGAAGATCTCTGTACGAATGCAGTTTTGAACGGTACATAATCATATGTTCCGGACAGTTCATCGGACGCAGTACGAATTCCTCT
>JAILGV010000017.1 GCA_024696355.1 Solobacterium sp. | reverse complement strand
AGTATTCTTCATTGCCGTTCCGGCAGTGTTTGTCATCGGGTCCTTTGTCATCCATCTGACGGAAGATACGTTCTTCACCAAATATGCCTACTACCTGCATGACTTCCGCCATCTTGACATGATCACGGACTATCTGTTCATACATGCCGACTGGCTTGAAGCAGTTCTTGATGCCGTCCGCTGGGCAGGCGTTATCCTGCTTCTGAAAAGACGCAGGGAAGACGCCGGCGGCGGATGGATCAGGGCACTCGTTATTATGATGCTTGTCTTCTTCCTGAATCCTCTCTGCACGATCATGCTGCAGAAAACAATCACCGGAATGGTGTTCTACCGGAACTTCATGGTTCTCTTCAACCCGGTGACGGAAGCCTTCTTCCTTTATGAACTGCTGGAATTCACAGCCGGAAGAAAACCGGTGCCCGCACTGATCTCTGCCGGGCTTGCCGCCGCTGTACTGCTGGGCAATATCGGCTCATTCATCAGAGATGAAAAAACCGGAATTTACTGGGTTTATATCCAGGGCGGTGAGCGTGTTGATCATATTTACAAGATCGACTATGATGAGCATCTGGCAAATCTCGCCCTGAAGCAGGATATCGAAGATACAGGATTCGACAGGCAGCCTGTCATCGTTTCGCAGAGTTCCGCAACACTCACGTATATACCGGAGGGATATCAGATTTTCGGTTCCAGGGACAATCATTATCCCGACCTCCGTGTAAACAAGGACTTCTTCCTCATCGCCCACCGGAAGGACGACTGGACGGTTGAGGATACGCCGGATTATACGAAGAGCTGTTCCTATCTGAAGGAATACAAAGCCGACTATGTGCTGGTTCATTACTGGGACAGTCCGGATTTTGATCAGAACAGCGATGCCTGCACCGTAACCTTCTATGAGGGCAGCAAATACAAAGTCAAGAAAGTCATTTCCGAGTGACAGGAGATATTAATGAATAAACCATCACGCATGCTCCAGATTCTCAAATCGTGGTCAGTCACGGACAACCCCTTCTGTTCAACGGAGGAGATTTTGGCATGGATCCGGAAGAAAGCTTCCTCCAGCAGCGTCCGGATCGAAAAAATACCGTACACCTACGAAGACGGATTCTGGTACTATGACTCAGATGAACTGGGCATTCTGAACAGGAAGAAATCGTATTTTGCAATCAAAGGCATTCATTTTGAAAACAGCCGCGAAGTGATCGAACAGCCGATTATCGTTCAGGACGGAATCGGATATCTCGGCATTATTGCCAAAGTCATCGACGGCGTCATGTATTTCCTTATGCAGGCAAAAGTCGAACCCGGCAATGTCAATCACTATCAGATTTCACCTACGATTCAGGCAACCCACAGCAACTTCACCCGTGTTCACGGCGGCAGGGAGCCGGCCTTCTTCTCATATTTTGCCAATTCGGGAAAATATGAAATCATAGCCGATCAGATCCAGTCCGAGCAGTCTTCCCGCTTTCTCGGCAAGCGCAACAGAAACATCATCCTTCTCGTTGAGGATGACCTCGAAGTTCCGGAAACGCACCGCTGGATGACGCTCGGCCAGCTCAAGCAGCTGATGCATTATGACAACATCGTCAATATGGATACACGTTCCGTTATCTCGTGCATCCCCTTCTCCATGCGTTCCTATTCCGGTGAGGAAATTGATATGATCCGTCCTCTCTTCAGGAAAGAAGCATTCTTCAACTCCATGTTTGTATCAAACGGCAGTGCGCAGATTCCCGTCATATACAACTACCTGAATGACTTCAAGATGAAGGAAAAGTATGCAAGAAAGCTGATCGATCTGAAAACCGTCAGCGGATGGGCATTCGGAAGAAACGGATTTGAATCAGAACACGGCAGCTTCCGGATCGTTTACTGCGATATTGAAGTGGAGGACCGCGAAGTCAGACAGTGGTCCCAGCCGCTTCTTGAAGCTGTCGGCAGATCTGAATTCTGTCTCATTTACAAAATCGACAGTAATAATGTCATACAGTTCCTTGTACAGGCAAAGAGCGAAGTCGGATGCTTCGATATGATTGAAATTGCACCGAGCATTCAGAAGGAACCTACGGATACAGAAACAGGAAACTGTGTCGATGAGATCTTCAGAAAGCATCTGAAAAGCGGTGAAGGCATCGAGTTCCGCGGCATCTTTTCAGAAGAAGGCGGCCGTTTCTATCATGAGGAAAACTGGAACACCCTCCTGTGCATCAGGGAGGAAGAACTTCCCGAACTGCCCGCAGGATACTTCTGGCTGGATTTCCATGCCATGAACATCCTGATTCAGTTCAACAACTGTCTGAATATCCAGCTCAGAAATCTGCTTTCGCTGCTGGATCTCTAGAAAGGAGACAATCATGGAATACTTTACATTCCGGAACGGACTCCGGATGCCTGCACTGGGTCTGGGCACAAGCAATATCAAGCCTGAACTGGCGGAAGATGCCGTATGTGAGGCGATCCGCTGCGGATACCGCCATATCGATACCGCCTCCTCCTATCTGAATGAAAAAGCCGTCGGCAGAGGCATTGCCAAAAGCGGAATCAGCCGTGAAAAACTGTTTATTACGGTAAAGGTATGGCCGAGTGACTACACACGTGCAGAGCAGGCCGTGGAAGGTTCATTCAGAAGACTCGGCATTGACTATGCAGATATTCTGCTTGTACATCATCCGGTCGGTGATTATTTCGGATGCTGGCAGACATTTGAGGAACTTCTGAAAAAAGGAAAAACAAAAGCGCTCGGCCTTTCAAACTTTTCCATGGAACAGATACAGGAATTCATTGACCGCTTTGAAGTCAAACCGTCACTGGTTACCGTCGAATCACATCCCTATGCCTCGCAGAAAAAACTCAGGCAGTTCCTGAATGACAACGGAATTGTTATGGAAGCCTGGTATCCGCTCGGACACGGAGACAAAAAGCTGACGGAAGAGCCTGTGTTCAGAAAACTGGCAGAAAAATACGGAAAGTCCGTTGTGCAGATCATCCTGCGCTGGCATATCCAGATCGGCAATTCCGTTCTGCCCGGCTCCGGCAATCCGGAACATATCCGTCAGAATCTCGATATCTTCGACTTCAGTCTGAGCAGTGAGGATATGGCTGAAATCGCCGAACTGGACACGGAAACACTGTACAAAGTCTTCACGGATGAAATGCGTCAGCGCTACCTCAGATGGGAACCCGACTGGGACGACCAGCTCTGATACAGCAGAAGAACAGTCTGTCTCAGCCGGACTGTTTTTTGATGCTTCCGCATGCATGCTTTATCCGGTCTTTACAAATCTTCCGGGTATGTCATTTGTGAAATCCGTGAAATTGTGTATGATAGAGTTTACGTAAGTGAGGAAACAGTATGAAGATTGCAGTAACATATGACAACGGAAATGTTTTCCAGCATTTCGGAAAAACAGAGAATTTTCAGTTATTCAATATCGAAGACAACCGGATTGCATCATCTGAGGTAATCACGTCCGACGGTCTCGGACACGGCGCTCTTGCCGGACTGCTTGCCCGTTATCAGATTGACGTCCTGATCTGCGGCGGCATCGGCGGCGGTGCCCGTGATGCACTTGCGGCGGCAGGCATTGAAGTATGTGCCGGTGCACAGGGCAATACGGAGGAAGCTGTCAGAGCTTATCTGAGCGGAGAGCTGAAAGGCTCCGATGAAAGCTGTTCACACCACCATGAGGAAGGACATGACTGCGGACATCACGATGAAGGTCACGCATGCGGCGGATGCCAGGGTGAGGAAAGCGGCTGTGCCGGCTGCCACGGAAGACCTGAAGTAACAGGCAAAAATGCCGGAAAAACAGTAAAAGTCCATTACCGCGGAACTCTCAATGACGGAACCCAGTTTGACTCATCATATGACCGCGGTGAACCGCTTGAATTTGTATGCGGTGCCGGAATGATGATCTTCGGCTTCGATCAGGCTGTCGCAAACATGGAAATCGGTGAAACCGTCAGTGTACATCTGATGCCCGAGGAGGCATACGGTCTTTCCAATCCGAATGCGGTTATGGTGATTCCCATGAAAACACTGCCCGGCAGCGAGAATCTGGAAGTCGGCCAGCGGGTCATGGTAAGAGATCAGATGGGCAGACGCTTCCCTGTCAGAGTTACCGCAAAGGATGAAACATATATCACGCTTGACGGCAACCATGAGATGGCAGGCAGGGAACTGAACTTTACAATTGAACTTCTCAGTGCCGAATAATACCGGTCCTGCAGGTTTGAACCTGCAGGATTTTTTTCGGCCTCCGGCAGGAAATGCTATAATCGGATTGACTGATACAGACGGAGAAGCTTATGGATTTCAAGGATTTAAAATACATGATTACAGTCGCCGAATGCGGAAGCGTCACAGCCGCCGCAAAAAAACTGTACGTCTCACAGCCGTCGCTGAGCTATGTCATTTCCCGTGTCGAAGAGGACCTGGGAGTAAAGCTGTTCGACCGCAGAAACACACCTGTAACACTGACTTATGCAGGAAAACGATATCTTGAAGCTGCCAGGCAGATTCTTGAAATAGACAGTGATCTCAGAAAAGAACTCGGGGATATCATTAAGGAGGAAGCCGGAGAAATCGATCTCGGCATTCCCACGGAACGTGCAGGATATATGCTGCCGAAGGTCCTCGGCAAATTCCGCAGCAGCTTCCCAAAAGTCAATCTGCGTCTCAGGGAAGCCCGTTCCGCACAGATCATCCATGATCTTGAAGCCGGAAATATCGATATTGCCGTACTTCCCGCCCAGCCTGCAGAGATATCCGACCGGTTTGAAACAGAACTGATCTGCCGTGAACATCTGTATCTGATTGCCGGACGCGGCCTGATCACAAAGGATATGATCGTCGAAAAAGGAAATGACAGACAGCTGCCAATGGTAGACCTTCATAAAATGAAAAACGTCCCGTTCATCCTGATGTCGGAAGGACAGTACATCCGCAGATATGCCGAAAAGATTCTGAGTGATGTCAATGTCAATCCGAATGAGATGACTGTAGTCACATCCGGAATCACAGCGGTTCAGCTGGCAAAGGAAGGACTCGGTGCTACCATCGTTTCCGAGCGTGCCGTCAATCCGCTGGGCGGAATCCGTGAAATTCCCTGTTACCGGTACAGCGGATCAGATGCCATGTGGGACGTCCGTGCTGTATACAGAAAAGGTGCCTATCTCAGCCGTTCAGCCAGATTCCTGATCGATCTGCTGAAAGAAGAGTTCGGGCACAAAGATGACACCGGACAGTCATAACTCCGGAAAACCAAAGAGACCTCTGACGGTCTCTTTTGCTTTTTATAACCCGATGACAGGCCATAAAGAAAATTTATGGGCGGGATAAAATTCATGTATTTTACTCTATAACCGTAATCAACTACATTATAGATGTAAACAAAAAGGAGATCCGGAGGAGACTATGATCAAATTATTCAATGAAGGTATTTATCTGGTTAAAGGCAATGAGATCGTTCCTGAAAGCGAAGCTGCCAAAGTAGAACAGCTCTGCGGCAAAAAAGCAGACAGGGAAGAAGCAAAAAAAGGAACAATTGCCTACGGCATTCTGAAAGCTCACAATCAGAATGAAACTATGGATCAGCTCAGCATCAAGTTTGATGAACTGACCTCTCACGACATTACATATGTCGGTATCATTCAGACAGCAAGAGCATCCGGAATGGACACATTCCCCATTCCCTACACACTGACCTGCTGCCATAATTCACTGAATGCAGTCGGCGGTACCATCAATGAAGATGACCATATGTTCGGTCTGACATCCGCAAAGAAGTACGGCGGAATCTTTGTTCCCCCGCATGTCGCTGTCATCCACCAGTTCATGAGAGAAATGTCTGCAGGATGCGGCAAAATGATTCTCGGCTCCGATTCCCATACAAGATACGGTGCCCTGGGAACAATGGCTGTCGGTGAAGGCGGCGGCGAGCTTGACAAGCAGATCCTCGGCGATACATGGGACAATGCATATCCCGGTGTCATTGCCATCTATCTGACCGGCAAACCCGCACCCTGGATCGGCCCGCAGGATATCGCAATCGCAATCTGCGGTGCTGTGTATAAAAACGGCTATGTAAAGAACAAAGTCATGGAATTCGTCGGCCCGGGCGTTTCCACAATGTCCACTGACTACCGCAACGGCGTTGATGTCATGACAACGGAAACAACATGCCTTTCCTCCATCTGGAGAACCGATGAAGACACAAAGGCATTCCTTGAGAATCACGGCAGAGGCGATCAGTACAAAGAACTCAACCCTGCAGACGTTGCCTACTATGACGGATGCGTATACATTGACCTCAGCACAATCAAACCTATGATTGCTCTTCCGTTCCATCCGTCAAATGCATATGAGATTGATGAACTGAACGCCAATCTTGAAGACATCCTGAGAGAAACAGAAAAGGCAGCTGAAAAAGTCAGCCAGGGCAGAGCTCCCTACACACTGCTCGACAAGATTCACAACGGCAAATTCCAGGTACAGCAGGGCATCATCGCAGGATGTGCCGGCGGCAACTATACAAACGTTGTTGAAGCAGCCAACCTGCTGAGAGGAAAGACAATCGGTGCCGGTGAATTCACACTCAGTGTCTATCCTTCCTCCATGCCTGTATACATGGATCTGAGCAGAAAAGGAATTCTTGCCGACCTGATGGCCAGCGGTGCAGTCATCAAGACAGCATTCTGCGGACCTTGCTTCGGCGCAGGCGACACACCGAACCACAACGGCTTCTCAATCCGTCATACGACCAGAAACTTCCCGAACAGAGAAGGCTCCAAGCCCGGCAACGGCCAGATGAGTGCTGTTGCGCTGATGGACGCAAGATCCATCGCTGCCACAGCCGCAAACGGCGGTCTGCTGACAAGTTCCGAGCAGTATGCCGATGCCTTCGGAAATGTTCCCGAATATCACTTCGATCCGGCTCCCTATCAGGCAAGAGTCTACAACGGTTTCGGAAAAGCAGACCTCGCACAGGATCTGTTCTACGGACCGAATATCAAGGACTGGCCGGAAAGACATCCGCTCAGCGAAAACATTCTTCTCAAGGTCTGCTCCAAGATTCTTGACGAAGTCACAACAACTGACGAACTCATTCCTTCCGGTGAAACATCCAGCTACCGTTCCAACCCGCTGGGACTTGCAGAATTCACACTGTCAAGAAGAGATCCGGAATATGTCGGCAGAACCAAGGAAGTTGACGCTCTCGAAATTGCCAGAGGCAACGGCGAGAATGCCGCTGACAGGGCTCCCGAACTGAATGAAGTATTCAATGTCATCCGTACAATCCCGGGCAGCGAAAATGTTGACACTGCAGAGATTGAAATCGGCTCCACGATTTATGCAAACAAGCCGGGTGACGGCTCCGCAAGAGAGCAGGCAGCTTCCTGCCAGAGAGTCATCGGCGGACTTGCCAATATCACTCAGGATTATGCTACAAAGCGCTATCGTTCCAACGTTATGAACTGGGGCATGCTGCCGTTCCACCTCAAGGGTGAGCCGACAGCCTTCGAAGTCGGAGATTACATCTATGTACCGGGCATCAGACAGGCACTGAGAGACAACAGACTGGATGATATCAAGGCATATGTCATCAAAGACGGAAAAGCCGAGCAGATCAATCTGTATATCAAGGATATGACAGAAAATGAGCGTCAGATCGTAGAAGCAGGCTGCCTGATCAACTTCAACAGAAACCGCAGAGCAGCTGCCTGACAGCAGAATCAAAAAGAAACAGGATCATCCTGTTTCTTTTTTTGTCCCTCAGATGCCTCAGTCCGCCGCCTTGAAGTTATAAACAGGACGGATGATCTCCTGAACATCGGCTGTCTCACCGATATCATTGAGGATGACATCAATTGACTTATATGCCATCGGCGCCTCATCAAGTGTCTGCGGACAGACGGATGATGTGTAGATGCCCTCCATAGACTTCCGATATTCTTCAATCGTAAGAGTTTCCTTTGCCTGGCTTCTGGAAAGAAGACGTCCTGCTCCGTGTGGCGCAGACTGGTTCCATTCCCTGTTTCCGCGTCCTGTCGCAAGAATCGAACCGTCACGCATATTGATCGGAATCAGAATGCGCTCCCCCTGATGTGCCGCAATCGCTCCCTTGCGGAGAATCATTTCCTTTGTGTCGATGTAGTTATGAATCGTGTGGAATGAATCATATGCCGTCAGGCCGCACTGTCCGAGAATATCCTCAGCAATCAGTTCACGGTTTCTTCCGGCGAATTGCTGGCAGATTTCGATATCATGCAGATAATCTTCGAAATACCTTCCCTCAAGCCAGCAGAGTTCCTGCGGCACGGATGTGATCTTTTCTGTATACATCCTCTTTAATTCTCTGAGCGCCTTTTCAATTTCCTTCTGCCGGCCCTCTGCCTTATACTCCTCCACCAGAGCCGTTACTGCATGATAGTATTCATCTCCGCCCCTGTTCAGGTCCACTGCGATTTTCTGATAGTATTCCGCCACCTGCTTGCCGAGATTTCTGGAACCGGTATGAATTACAAGATAATTTGTTCCGCTGTCCGAGCGGTCAATTTCAATGAAATGATTTCCTCCGCCCAGCGTTCCCAGACTTCCTGCCAGACGCCTCTTTTCGACAAGGATGCCGCTGCATCTGAGGCTCGACAGATCGAAATCTTCTGCAGGTATTTCACGTACATTTCTTCCCGAAGGAATGTTATGACATGCCCTGTCAAACATTTCCAGATCAATTCTGTCTGTTCCGAGATTCACCGTATACATGCCGCATCCGATATCGACGCCGACAATATTCGGAACAACTTTGTCTTTTACCGTCATTGTCGTCCCGACAGTACATCCTTTTCCGGCATGCACATCGGGCATAATGCGGACAGTACAGCCGGCAGTGAACTCACAGTCGCACATCCGGCGGATCTGCTCCACTGCATTGTCGGCCGCAACAGATGCATAACAGACAGCGGTCGCATATTTTCCCCTGATTTCAAACATGTGCATCACCTCCCGCATTTATATTCTATCTGATTAAAGTATGATAAAAAATGTGCAGACAGAATTATCTGATGACCCCTTTTTTATTGTTATTTAAACAATAATATTAAATTATTCATTATTTTCAATCCCCCTTTTAATGGTATATTTAGTGCATGGAAGAAAAAATCAAAATTTATATTTCAAAAAGCACTGCGGATATTCTGAACAAAGATGCCGAGCTGTTTGAGTTTTTCAAACAGAACGGGACAGTCAACCGGAATGCGTTTCTGAACACTCTGATTGTCAACTATATTGACCGTTATCAGCTTCTTCGAAACAGCATGACATCTGCCATCGAACAGGAGACAGGAAGCGACGGCGAAGCAGTCATGAAGATCCTGGACCGCTTTCAGCTTTCTGATTCCGGCATGAAAACTGATACTGTCATTTCTGTCAAACCGACGAAGCAGAGCAGTGCGTCGATCGTATATATTCAGGAATGCCTGCTGAAGAACAGCACCCTTTCCGGATACTTCCGGACAATGTTCGCTTCATATGCCCTTCTGCCCCGCAACGAACGGGAAAAAATAATATTCAAACCGGTTTATGATGCACTTTCCAAAGCCATAGAAAATCAGAAAATGATCTGGTTCACGACAAAGGCACGCGGTAAATTCAGACACACAGCATCCCCGTATATGGTTACATCATCAAAGGAGGAATTGTTCAATTACCTCCTCTGCGAATATAACGGCACTCCCTATTCGTTCAGAATGAGCAGGATATCCGCTGTATTCACGCTGAACAGGGACAGTGTGATACAGCCGGAAGTCAGAAGCAGACTGGAGCGCATGCTTGAATACGGCCCGCAGTTTGCCATCCGCAGTGATGACGAGATCCGCGTCAGACTCACCGATGCCGGCATCCGGAATTTCCAGTCGTTTTTCATTCACCGTCCCGTGCCGTGCAGAATCGAGGGAAATGTTTATATTTTCAGATGTTCCGAAGATCAGATTATGAATTACTTTACCCGTTTCGGTCAGACAGCTGTCATTGAATCACCCGCCGGACTTCATAGACGTGCCGAACAGTTTTTCCGAAACGCCTGCAGGAGTTACCGTTCATCTGCTGTCATTGACAGCGGACAGACGGAGGACGACAGCTGACAGTCAGATGAAAAGCTGTGCCGCGGCACAGCTTTCTCTTCTCTGTTTCTTTTTTATGCTCAGACTTCCGATCCGCACTCAGGGCAGAAACGCAGTCCGGCGGGAACTTCTCTTCCGCATGTATGGCAGAATCTTCTGACAGGTCCTGTTGATTCGTGCAGTGTTTTGTCCTTCGGCCAGCTGATATTGTATGAAAGATTCAGTACTTTCGTCTGCTTCGCACCGAGAGAAATCAGCCATGTCAGAATGCCGCTGTCATCCTTCTCAGCCTGATCGGTATTTTTGATATCCACAATAATGGTCTTTTCCTGAGATGTCGGAATCTGATCCTGAACCCGCAGCGTAATATCTGAACTGCGGTTGTTTGTCAGTTTCAGTTCATATACATATTCTGTGGTCCGCTGGTTTTTCAGAAGAGCCTCGGATGTTTTCTTCTTTTTCTCCGTACGGCTGACCTGGATGCCTTCAGCTTTTCCGAGCGGGATGCGCAGATCTTCCTTTGTCAGATCAGGTGTAATATACATTTCCCCGGCATATACTCCGTTCAGATAGATTCCGGCATTCCCCCTGAAGTCAGCCGGAAGGTTTGCCGTTTTCACTTTTGCCGCAAGATATGCATGCACATCTTTTCTCGGAACTGCAATCAGTTCATATTCAGCCGGCACCTCGAATGACTGCAGATCTGCCATCGTACCGCTTGAACCGGAAGGAATCTGTTTCTTTCCCGGCAGAACATATTCAGTCATTGTCTCTTCCGAAGATATTTCCGCCTCTTCCGTTTCCATTCTGCTCATCGCTGCCATCGGCATACTAAGTTCCATTGTGTCTCCCACGGCAGTGTCAGCCATCGCATTCATTGCCATCATGCCTTTGGCCCTTACTGCCGTCTGAAAAGACTGACGGAAGCTGAGATACACAGGATACAGTTCGGGAAGAGCGCCGTCTGTCGGTGTGCTTGTCAGCAGGGATACCGTCATATCCTTCCAGTCTTCTCCGGTATTCTGGGTAATCCTGGCTCTTGACTTCATGAGGACGGGGCTTTCGGTATCCGTATGAATTTCATATACAGGCATCCAGCCGGCATTGCTGATATGATAATGCAGTTCAAAAGGATACTCCGCTGTCTGCGGTGCCTCCAGTACGACATTTGCATACGGCTGGCTTTCTCTGCGTTTTGCTTCCTTGAGTTCTTTTTCAAGCTTCCGTATCTGTCTGCTGATGTCCGCAATTTCATCATTCAGTGCATTTACGCGTTCCGGAAGACGGCTGATATAGTCCTCAACTTCTTTCAGGTCAGGCCTGGCAGAACCCTTGAATACACCGTTTTCCTTCCAGAGCGATACCTGAAGCTCCTTTACTTCCTTTTTCTTTTTCAGATCATCGATTTTTTCACTGAGCACTGACGATTCACTGTCTTCCTCATCAATATTTTCACCGTCTCCGAAGTGAATATCCGTCATTCCTGTACCGGCCGGAAAGAACAGGCCCGCCGTATCCAGGTCCGCATCATCGGACAGACCGAGGATCCGGACGGTATTGGTGCCCTGTTCCAGCTTCACGGTTCCTTTGCGTATTATTTCCGCACCATTGCGGTAAACCTGTGCAGAAACTGCAGTTGTCTTAACTGTCTTCATATTATCCTCCTGCAATGATCATTTTTATGTATCTGTATTTTCATTTTATCAGTTATCTCATCCGGCGGGGAGAGGCTGTATAAAAAAGAAATATGCGGTTCTTTGGGTTTGTGCATGTGCAAATGTTTTTCCGTGTTACGCCTGTTAACAGCAGGAATGATATGTTAAAATACGGCCGTACAAATGTAAAAAAGGAGAAACATCAAGTAATGCGTAAAACTAAAATTGTATGTACGATCGGTCCTGCAAGCGAATCGGAGGAAGTGCTCCGCGAGCTGTTTCTGAGCGGATTAAATGTTGCACGTCTCAATTTCTCACACGGAACTCATGAAGAACATCTCATGAGGATCAACAGAATCAAGAAAGTCAGAAAAGAACTCGGTCTTCCGATTGCCATCATGCTGGACACAAAAGGTCCGGAATTCCGTATCGGTACATTCGAAAACGGAAAAATCAACCTGAACGTCGGTGACACATTCACCTTCACAACGGAGAATATCGAAGGAAACCAGTCCATCGTTTCCGTCAGTTATAAAGACCTCGCCAAAGAACTCGGTCCGGGTGACCGCATTCTCCTGAACAATGCGCTTCTTGAATTTGAAGTTCTTTCTTCAGACGGAACGAACATTGTCACGAAAGTTCTTGAAGGCGGCGAACTGTCAAACCGTAAATCAATGAGCTTCCCGGGCAAGCATATGCATCAGGTCTATCTTTCGGAACAGGACAAGGCCGACATCGCATTCGGTGTGGAAAATGACATTGACTTCATTGCCTGCTCATTCGTATCCGTAAAGCAGGATCTGGTTGATGTTCATGATTTCCTTAAATCATTGGGCAAGGACGATACTGTTGAACTGATTGCCAAGATTGAAAACCAGTCAGGATATGACAACATCGATGAAATCTGCGAAGTATGCGACGGCATCATGGTTGCACGCGGTGATATGGGCGTTGAAGTACCGTTTGAGCGTCTGCCGGCAATCCAGAAAGACCTGATCTCCCGCTGCCGCATTATCGGAAAGCGTGTAATCACTGCTACGGAAATGCTGGAATCCATGATTCACAATCCCCGTCCGACAAGAGCCGAAGCATCCGACGTTGCCAACGCCGTATATGACGGCACAAGTGCAGTCATGCTTTCCGGTGAAACAGCTGCAGGCGCTTATCCTGTTCTTGCCGTCAAGGCCATGGCAAAGATTGCCGAAGCTGCCGAGCGGAATATTGATTACAAGAAACTGTTCTATCAGTATGATTTCAAGATCGGAAATGATATGGATGCCATTTCCCACGCCACCTGCAGTATGGCAATGGATGTCAATGCCAGCGCTATCGTAGCCTGCACAATGTCCGGAAGAGTAGCCAAGATGGTTTCCCGCTTCCGTTCACCTGTGGATATCATCGGTCTGACAACAAGCGAAAAAACATGGCGCTCCCTTGCACTGTCATGGGCTGTCAAGCCTGAAATGTGCGAAGTCGTTCCTTCCACCGACGTTCTGTTCTATATGGCAAGAAAGGTTGCCATTGATTCAATGAATCTCAAACCCGGAGAGAAGATCGTCATCACAGGCGGCGGAACAACCGGTCAGTCCGGAAACACCAATCTGATCAAAGTAGAAAAGATCTGACAAAAAACGTCCTCACGGACGTTTTTTTTACTTATCGGTCCTTGAATCAGCGGGAGGGCCTGCGGAACATAAATGCCCTCACAAGACTGATTCCCACCTTGTACGGAAGCGGCCTCAGTGCTTTGTCTGCCTCCTTCAGTTTTTCCCTGATCGGAATGCTCTGAGGACAGTGCTGCTCACATTTTCCGCACTGAATGCACTGCGTGGCAAAAGCAGGTTCCCTGGTAAGCCCGACCGTCTGGGCAAACTGGAATCTGCCCTCGCTCTTTGATTCGGTATACATCGTATTCCAGCATCTGAAGATACCCGGAATATCGACACCCTTCGGACAGGGCATGCAGTACCGGCAGCCCGTGCAGCCTACTTTTTCCTTTTCATTGATCTTTTTCTTCACTGTTTCAAGAACAGCAAAATCTTCTGCAGTGAATTCTCCTTCTTCTGCTTCTGATGCCGTCCGGCAGTTTTCCTCTACCATCTCCAGCGAGTTCATGCCGGAAAGAACAACGGTTACCTCCGGCTGATCATAGAGCCAGCGCAGCCCCCATTCAGCAGGACCCCACGGCCTGCTGCTTTCCTTCATGGCTTTTTTTGCTTCTGCCGGCAGCATATTCACCAGCTTGCCTCCGCGCAGAGGTTCCATAATGATAACCGGTATTCCCTTTTCGTGCGCAGCCTTCAGGCCTTCTCTTCCGGCCTGGGAAACTTCATCAAGATAGTTGTACTGAATCTGGCACAGATCCCAGTCATAATCATTCAGTATCTTCAGAAAATTGTCTGTATTGCCGTGATAGGAAAATCCGATATTGCGGATTGCGCCGGATGCTTTCTTCTCACCGATCCAGTCCAGAATACCGACTGCCTTGAGTTTTTCCCACATTGCGATATCCGTTACATGGTGCATCAGATAATAATCAATATGATCCGTGCGCAGACGGGAAAGCTCTTCCTGAAAATACTTTTCAATGGCAGCACGGTTAGATATCAGATACTGCGGAAGCTTGGTGGCGATGTTGATTTTGTCTCGGATTCCGTTCTTTTCGAATATTTCTCCGATTGCAGCTTCACTTCCGGAATAAACATAGGCGGTATCAAAGTAATTCACACCGGCATTGTATGCCGCCATGATCTGCTGCTCCGCCATTTCCATGTCGATGGAAGCTCCTTTTTTTGCGAATCTCATGCAGCCGAATCCAAGGATGGAAAGCGGATTTCCGTATTTATCTTTTCTGTATTTCATGACTGATCTCCGTTTTTCCATCATATCATACGTTCATTAACATACCGCATGTTCTGCTTTCGTTTCACTGCAGGAATACTTTTGCGGATGTCAGGGCATCCGGTGATGCATTCGGACCAACCTGGATTTCATATGCGGTATGCTCAAGTTTCCATGTATTTTCCGCTTCATCGTAATACTTCAGTTCATCCTTCGGAATTATGATTTCCACTGACTTTTCCTCACCTGCCTGAAGAGAAACACGGGCAAATCCCTTGAGTTCCCTGATGTGTCTTGTTACCTGAGATTCAGGCACGGAAACATACACCTGCACAATCTCGTCACCTTTTCGCTCACCGGTGTTCTTCACGCTGACCGTAACTTTTACACCGTCGCCGCATAGCTCAGCTGCAGGCACACCATACGCAAACTGCGTGTAGCTGAGACCGTAGCCGAAGGGATATGCAGGAACGCTGCCGTCGCGATCCAGTTTGCGGTAGCCATGGTCATAATCATAGTAAATAGAATCTGCCCTGAAGAAGTCCACCTCCGGAAGCTGGCTTTCATCAGCCGGGATTACAAACGGAAGTTTTCCCGACGGGTTTACATCTCCGAAAAGAACCGAAGCCAGAGCATGTCCTCCTTCCATGCCTGAATACCAGCCATAGAGAACTGCAGAGACACTGTCCTCCCACTCCCGTGTCAGAATCATGGACCCGCATACCAGCACCACAGCAGTATTTTTGTTCAGGCTTCCTGCTGTTTTGATTGCTTCAATCTCTGCAGCACGGAGCGACAGACTTTTCCGGTCACCGCCTACAGGCTTTCCGTCGTCAGATGTATAGGAACCGCCTGCATCCCGACCGGATGCCTTTGACATAACAGCTCCCATCAGACGGTTTCCGTTGTTTCGGAATCCCTGCGCAATCAGTGCCACAGAGTTTATGTCACTGTCAGGCATTACATATTCGCCCTCGTCGTTGTAGTCGTTGCCGGCTACGATAATGACTGCATCCGCCTTGGGAGCGAGTCTTCTGATACGTTCAAGTTCCGTTTCCTGAAGATGGATTACTTCGGTCATTGCGCCGAGCTTTTCCCTGATGCCGTCAAGCGCAGTCACAACAGACGGCGGATAAACATTTGAACTGCCGTGATCTCCGGTATTGGCCTGAGCAGCCAGATGACCGATGACAAGCACGATGGCGGCATTCTTATCAAACGGAAGCACATGATCCTGATTTTTAAGCAGAACAACAGACTCCTCCGCTGCCTTTTTCGCAAGTTCCACGTGCTTTTCACAGGCAACCAGGGATTTGTCATATTTCATCGGATCCGGTGTATTCTCAAAGGTCAGCTGTGTTTTCAGTACGCGCATGACTGCCCGGTCAATCGTTTCCTGAGAAAGCTTTCCGGCTTCGGCAGCCTGCTGAAGTTCCAGACCGAAATGCACCGGCAGAGGCATTTCCATATCCATGCCTGCCTCAACAGCTTTTACGCCGTCACGAAGTGCAAAGATAAAATCCGTGATTGTGAATCCTTCAAAGCCCCAGTCATCACGCAGAATATCAGTCAGAAGATGCTTGGATTCTGATGCCTGATCACCCCTGAAGCGGTTGTAGGAACCCATGAGGGAGGCACAGCCTGCATCAACGCATTTTTTAAAGTGCGGCAGATATACTTCCCTGAGCGTGCGCTCCGAGCAGTCCACATCTACATAGAAGCGCCGGTTTTCCATATTATTGACAGCATAGTGCTTGACACATGCCATCACATTCTGTGACTGGACACCACGGACAAGTTCGGCTCCCATCTCACCTACCAGGAAGGGATCCTCACCATAAGATTCCTGGGCACGGCCTCCTGCCGGATGCATCAGAAGATTGATGCAGACACCGGCAAAGTAATTGGCTCCCTGTGCCCTGGCTTCCCTGCCGATGGCTTCTCCGATCTCACGCTCCAGTGCCCTGTCAAAGCTCGCTGCTCTTGCCATTGAAACAGGAAAACAGGTGGAGTTTCCCATAACAACTCCGCGCGGACCATCCGTAAAGGCAACCGGTTTAATGCCGAGACGCCTGCATCCGTTGGATTCTATGGGAACCGGATTATAGGTACGTTTGTAAATGGCCGCATCCCTGATCATTTTCCAGTTGCCGCTGAGAAAAAGCACTTTTTGTTTCAAAGTCATTTTTTTGAGCAGATTCTCTGCCTTTTCCTGAATCTGCTGTTCTGTCAGACTGCAGTTTTTCTGAAACATAATTATTATCTCCTCTTAATTATTTCCGGCAGCACAGGCTGTACGGATATCACATGAACTGCTTTTCAGCACATGATTTTTACTGCTGTCTTTATCATAACCGTTCACGCAGGATATTGTAAAATCACAAATGTACCCGGCTGATCATCCGGAACACTGCAGGACATATGACCGTTAACGGCACAGAAGAAAAAGACGGATGCACGCAGCATCCGCCCGTTTCACATCCGCATGTTACAGCTCAATCAGTTCATATTCCCTGACGCCGATGCCGAGATGATCCGCCACTTCAATCGTATATTCACCGTTTCTGCTTGTGACTCTTTCCATGAAATGATCTCTTCCCGGATCCTTTGACGCCTTGACGAAATCCAGACACGCCTGATCAATGGCAACCGGATCGGTTGAAATCAGAATGCCGATATCCTTCAGGCAGGGATCTTCGGCTACAGCACAGCAGTCACAGTCAACCGACATATTTACCATTGCATTTACAAATACCATGTTTCCGTTGAAATGGTCTGTCACAGCCGAAGCTGCTTCAGCCATGGATTCAAGGAAAGCATTCTGCGGCGGCAGATCTTCCCATACGACAGTCTGATCGGCAGCACTGCGGTATTTGCCGGCAGAATGGATATTAACCTTCCCCGCGCAGGATGCACATCCGATTGAAAGCTGCTTCAGAGCACCGCCGAAACCTCCCATCGGATGCCCTTTGAAATGGGAAAGAACAAGCATCGAATCATAGTTCAGAATATTCTTCCCCATGATGTCGGAAGCCAGATGTCTTTCATGCTGTCCGTACCGGCTGATCGGGAATTCAATATCCTCTCCCTCTGCATCCATCAGATCCACGTCAAAATATTTATCCCAGCCGTGTCTGCTGATCAGTCTGATATGCCGGTCCGTGTAATTTCTTTCTCCCTCATAAGCAGTGTTGCACTCAACCACAGTCCCGCCGACATGATCAATGACCGGTTTCCAGAACAGCGGCTTCAGGAAATTCTGGTTTCCCGCTTCTCCTGAATGTACTTTCACGGCGATTCTGCCCGTCAGTTTCTTTCCGAGCTTTTCATACAGTCTGATAATGTTTTCCGGTGTTATTTCTTTTGTGTAATAAATCTTTGATACTGAGCCCATGGCGTTCCTCCTTCTGTTCTTCCACTCATAAAATATCCGGTATTTCTCAAGTTCAGTATACAACCTGCGGCCGGCTTCTCACAGAAGAAGAGACAGGAGATTCCTTTCCGCAGCAATAATCCCCCCGAAAGTTTTGTTCATCTTTTTTCGGAAATTGCTTCATTCCGGCCCACTGAAATATGTTTTTAAAACTCCCGGCACATATCCTAATATAATTTCATTGACCGGTTCAGATTATCGTTACATACTGAAAGCAGGAACTGATCTTTTTTTACATTCATACAATTTTATATCTGCAGTTTTCAGTGTAAATCAAATTCAGACAGGAGACAGATTATGGAAGACATCGTGAATGACAACACAAAGAAGCCTGAAAATCAGGAAAACTCCGAAGAACCGTTAAACACTTCTGAAGAGCGCAGCACCTCAGAAACTGAATCAGAAGTGCCGGCAGAGATCCTTCCGGGATCTGATGAAAGCAAAGAACCGGAAGCTGAAATGAATGCCGCAGAAGAAACTCCGTCAGCAGAAGAACCATCCGAAGCTGAAGCCAATGTGACGGAAGAGGCTGCTGAGTCCCTGCCTGCAGAACCCGAAGCACCGGCAGACATTAAGCCGGAGACGGAAGAAATACAGGAAACTGCGGAAGAACCGGCTGCTGAAGAGGCATCTGCAGATGCCGGAGAAACTGCTGTCCCGGCAGAAAATGCGCCCGAAACTACCGAACCTGCAGTCACAGAGGAAGCAGCTGCACCGGAGGCACCTGCGGAAAGTATTCCTGCAGCAGCTGAAATACAGGAAGCCCCTGCCGAACCCGCCGCAGTCGAAAAAGCTCCTGCGCCTGCTGAACCGCAGAAGCGCAAAAAGAACTGGATACCGGCTGCTGTCATTGCTGCCGCACTGGCAGTCGGACTGATTTTCGGTATACCCGCATATCAGAAAAGCCAGACATACAAGGAAGCCATGGCTTAT
>JAILGV010000184.1 GCA_024696355.1 Solobacterium sp. | reverse complement strand
GCTGTCTCGTAAAACATTGCCAGCTCATGAATCTCATCAAATCTTTTATCCCATTTCTTTCTTCTTTCACTGATAGCCATAATTGCAATTCCTTCATTTTCCGCCGCTCTGTTCAGGATTAACCCCGAACGCCAAACAAATAGTAACACAAAGACATGATTTCATTACTGCACCAGCTGCTTTCATTGTCTTTTACAATGTGCCGCCGTTACGGCAGAAAAAGCGGAAACCGTTCCGTTTGCTTTTCCGGCATCACTGCCTGCGCTTCTGCTTTTTGTTTGCGGGCAGTTCCTCCCACATTTCTTCAACAAGCCTGCAAAGAAAGCTTCTGTCATCAACATCGTCAACCATCAGCATCTCCTTCGCTCCTTCATAGGGAAGCTCGGATGATGCATGCGGCATCAGCTTCACGGCAGCACTGACAGGCTTCACCAGAAGCCTGTTGTCATAAATCCCTCCAAACACTTTCCCGCGGTAATAAATGATATATTCGCCCATCATTGCACGGTATGCCACATCATCGAGTCCCGAGAGCTGACTGAGTATAAAATCAAGATATTCTTTTGAAGACGCCATGCTTCACCCCTGCTCTTTCACGAGCTTCAGAAACTTCCGGTCATTCATCTGTTCATTCGTCAGGTATTTCCCGTTGTAAAACAGCGCATAAGTGGTAACCGGGGAAGGCGCATTCTGCGCAGCCTCCCGGCTGTCAATCAGCACTGCCCTGAACGGTATGTCGTTCTCTGCGGCAGTTTTCTCTACAACAGGCACATATTTCGCGTTAAACGGACACTGATGCGTGTAATACAGCACGTATCCTGCTTCACTGATGTGCGGGTGTTTCGCACATTCTCTGAATTTCGGAACAGATGCTTCATTTTCAAACGGCAGGTACCAGAGCCGGATTCCGTTATCCGCCTGATCCCCTTCAGTAAATCCTTTATGCTTCAGGTATTTCGGATCGGCCAGAAACGGCAGCTTTTTACCGGCAGCCAGAATGCACAGTCCTTTCTTTCCCTTCTTTCTGCTGTCTTCAATACATGCGTTCAGAAGATCATTGGAATATCCGTGTCCTTTAAGTGAACCGGAAACCCACAGGCAGTCGATGTACATCCATCCGTCCGCGTCAACCGGCACCCAGGCATTCTCCGCGGGAATGTATTCTATAAAGCATTTTCCCCGCTCCGCGCTCTTCAGGAATACCAGCCCTTCCGCCAGTCTGTCCCTGAGCCATGCCTTCTTGGATGCTGCCTGCACGTCATTGTTGTTAGAAATCGCACAGCAGATATGCTCTTTCTCCAGATTCTCCTCCGTAAGTCTGATATATTCCATGCTTACTCTCCTTGTTTCCTTACCGGATGCCTGATCACGGTTTTCAGCTTTTCAGGCGCTGTTTTCCTGGGATCGCCCAGATAGATTTCATGATGCAGACGGCGGTCATTCAGATCCGGAACATATCCCTGCTTTTCTGCATAGTCATGCATTGCCGCAACAGTTGCCGGCTCACTGTCGTAAGAGCCGATATGCATGCACTGCACACAGAGACCTTCCTCAACAGTCAGGAACTCAGCTCCTGAGAAATCAAGCTTTTTCTTTTTGGCTGCTTCGCCGACTGCCCATCGGAAGTCTTCCTCCGTCACAAAATCAGGAAGCCTGATGACGGAAATCCAGTGAAACTGATCCTTTCTGCTGTAATCAATCTCTGATGTGCCTTCCTGATGCCAGAAGCCTTCCAGCGGAGGTACAACATAATCAAAATATCCTTCGATGTTATGCCCTGACTTTTTGCTCATCTTAATTGTATAAGCAAGGGCATACAGCAGTCCGACAGCCTTCTTGTATTCGCCTTCTTCTTCGTTCGGGTCACCGCTGCCGCGTACGGCAATGTAATTCATTTTCCCGACTGTCACCAGTTCGGGCTTTGCCTTCGGCATATAGAATTCTTTAAATTCTTTCTTGTAGTCAAATGCCATTTTTCCTTCCTCTGAAGACCGGTGTCACCGGTCCTGTCTGTTCTGATTTAATTCTACTGGATTAACAGCACAGGGTATATATGAACATGAAAAAACAGCCGCACCGCCTCCGTGCAGCTGCCCGGCAGGATCAGCCCCTGCTTTCCCCGGTCAACGGTTCATCCCAGATCACGGATGCCTGATGCTCTGCGGCCAGACCGTCGATCGTTTCCTGAAGCTGTTCCAGGTATTCCACCTCTTTTTTCTTTGACCGTCTTCCTTTTCCGCTGTACAGAACCTTCTCAAAATATGCGTCATAGGAAACAGCAAAGTCTTCATCATCTCTGTGCGGAAAGAATGAAACCGCTGCTTTGTATGTAATAAAACCCGCCTCGGAATCACTGGTCAGCGTGACCAGAGCTCCCCTGCGTCTGACTTCGGAAAATACAGCGTCCGCTTTATAGTAACGTCTGTATACATCAATAACCATAATTCTCCTTCTTTATTCAGGTCTCAGTTCGATGACCTCATAGTTGCTGTGTGCTTCGGTCCTGTACGGATAGCCCCAGCCCGAGATTCCGGCTGATACCAGCACATTGGTCGGGCCGATCTGATAATCACCGTAAGCATGGAAATTCAGTGCATCATAAATCATCCGCAGCGGGAAGAACTGTCCGGCATGGGTATGTCCCGAAATCTGCAGATCGGCACCGAAAGCGATAATATCCTCATCCTCATAGGGTGAGTGGTCAACAGTGAGCACATACGCTCCCTCCGGTGCTTTTTCCAGATCCTCAGGCCTCTTCCGCGAAAGCTCGCTGGTATCCTCCCTGCCCAGAAGATACAGATCATCGCCGATCCTGACAAGTTCATCCTGCAGGATGATCAGACCGTTTCCGGCAATCGTATCTGCCAGTTCCTGCCTTGTGTAGGCCGGACCGTGCATAAAGGAAGCACGCGGCTGACGGTCATGGTTGCCGTAAATATAATAAACCGGTACACCCATATTCCCAAGCTGATCATATGTCCATTCCATTTCTTCCTTTTTGCTCTTTTCATCGCTGATATCACCGCCCAGCAGGATGAAGTCAGGATGAATATCCCTGATTTCACTGAAGGCTTTCTCAACGACGGCTGTGCTCTGTGAAGAGCCGATATGCAGGTCAGAAATAAATACAATATGATACGAACGCTTCAGCTTTGGCGAAGTATAGACATGATAAGACGGCTTTACAAGTTCCATATTGACAGTACCGTAAACAAGCACAGCCAGCATCACGGCAAAGCTGATCGGGAAGGAATACTTCCGTACGGTATTTCTGCTGAAACGGAACAGGACAGCTTTAAGCGGATCGCTCAGAACCTCAGCCAGCAGCGCAATATAAAGCGCCGCAAACGGATATCCGTACCGCCAGAAAACAGGTGCCGCAAAAGCAATCAGCGCAAAAGCAAGTGCAGTCATAAGCAGGAATTTCAGGACCCAGACAAGCAGTAAGACAACATTCCTTTCTGATTTCCGCAGCGGGGCCTGAACGGCGTAGAGTAATACATACATCAGGAGCGAACACGAAAACCAACCAATATAATTCAGAATATTCATATTCTAATTATATGGATAAACAGCATCATGTATGCATATATTCTGAACAATTTCGATTTTTATTCAGCAAATAAGCAGAAGCGGGACAAGCACCGCAGCCGGTACAGTAACGGTATCCCACTCACCCTCAGACACAAGTTCAACCGCAGCGCCGACTGCAGCGCCGCAGAGCGCTCCGGCAAAAGATTTTCCCGGCGAAATCCCGCATACAGGGAAAAGCATAATAAAGCCGGCAGTAAATGATACGGCAAACATGCCGATTGTGCCTTCCCATGACTTTTTTCCGCATACCGGCCTGAAATACACCTTGTGTTTTCCCCACGGGATCCCGGTCAGCGCAGCTGCGGCGTCGCCTGTTCCCCACATGAGAATCGCCGCTGCCGCGGCATGGGATTTTCCGAACACTCCCCACGCCGCTGCGGTCAGTGCCGCAAACATCAGAAACAGCTTCAGCAGACTCTTTTTGATTTCGCCTCCTGATTTTTCCACGAACAGCCCGGAATACCATTCCTCTTTTTCAAATGCGGCCAGCAGAGGGAACAGCGCTGCGGCAATCAGTACAGATGCCAGTGCAACCGGCTGCCACCCCTGCGCTCCGATCAGCATGACGGAAAAACAGGAAAAAGCAACGATATGAAGAAGCTTCCGGAAAATGTAGGAAGGGATCTTTGTCAGGATGCGCACCGGAAGCAGAACCGAAACACACGGGATAATATACCGGACCAGTCTGCCCAGACACTGCAGTGTATCTGCAAAAAGCGGGACAGTCTGTATCTGCGTCCTGAAATACAGCAGCAGCATGGTTCCTCCCAGCAGTGTCAGAACCAGGCCCGTCAGAAGGCCCACGGTGTGGCTTCTGACCCGGTTGGCAAAACGGGCAGACAGAAGGCTTGAAGCAGTTGCGGTAACGATGCACAGAAGCATGACATCCCACTTCTCAAGCAGAATCGCCGGATGAATAAAAATATGACTGACAGAGGCAATCAGTGCCGTAAAAGCCATAATAAAGGTGCTGGTTCCGACAGCTGTCTTCAGATCCATGCCGAGGAAAACCGTAAAGACCACCAGCATCATCATTCCCCCGCCCGTACCGACAAAGCCGGTTCCGAATCCGATGGTCAGACCGAAAAACAGGGAAACAGCGATGCCTTTCCAGTCCAGCTTTTCTCCCTTGTCCGCCGCATTTTTTCTGCCTGTATCAGGACTGACCAGGAAGCGTATGCCGATAAAAAAGGTAAGAAAAAGAGTGAAGCTGCCCAGCACGACATTGCCGACAATATATGCCGCATAGCTCCCTGCAGTGCACATGACGAGTATGCAGACCATCATGATCCATCCCCGCCTCAGATCGATATTCCTGTGCACCGCATAGGTGTATGCCGTCACTGCCGATCCCAGAATGTCGGAAGCCAGTGCGATGGCAGTTGCCTGATATGCGCCTGTCTCACCGGAAAAAGAAGGACAGAGTACGATCAGGACCGGCACCATGACCGTCGCAGCCGACAGACCGGCCAGCCCTGTCCCGATCCCCGCGGCCACTGCGGCCGTTATATACCAGATCAGTTCCATACACATCCTCCCTGCCTGAAAAATGATTCAAAATGCAAGAGTAACGGTGCCCGATATTAAAATCCGAACAGTGTCATCACCCATGCTGTCAGGGCAAGCAGCAGCGGATGAAACACCAGTGTTCCGATCCATTTCCTGATCAGTGCTTTTTTCGGAATATACGGCTTCAGGTCTTCCGTTCCCGGAATATTCCAGGCATTTGTTTTTCCGACCCAGTACCAGTCAATGAAAATACGGTCAAAAATACCGGAAATCAGTGAAATTATCAGCATCTGCCCAAACGCCTGCCGGAAGCCCCTGGCACCGTTGACACAGTAAACCATGCAGGGAATCAGCACCAATACGGACGAAATCACTGCCAGCGCGGCAGCGGTGTTCCGTCTGATTTTTTCCCTGCTTATCAGTCCCAGTTCTGTTACCCTGTCCTGAACATCTTTTTCATAGAAGCAGACCAGTCCCGCCGGACCGTCATCCGCGATTCCGACAACACATACAATCAGCAGAATAAAGCACATTGCAGTTCCTTCAATCAGCAGTATCATCCGGACCCCTCTCTATAAATCAGGTTTGCATTCTCCAGATTCATTTTGACTGAGCGGAAATATAATTGTCAATATACAACAGTTGATGTTCCTATATAAAAAACCCGCCTGATACAGGGCGGGAATTTCATTTTTCTCTGCATACCTTCAGAACGGTGCCGGCTGTCCTGACGGTCAGTTTTTCTGCGATTCCGGCGGAAGCGGTCTTCTTCCACCAGCTGCATTTCTGATACTGCCTCCTGTCAAATGTCCAGAAGATCACGCTGCCGTAAATCTGTATTTCCTCCAGGCCTTCGGTCGGTTCTCCGATCATCCTGCAGATATCTTCGGGACTGTCACCGGAAAGAATGAATATCAGGTTGTCATATCTTCCCCTGTCACCGCTGTTCCACCATCCGGGCGCATGCGAAAGGATTTCCCTGAGGGTGTCCGTTTCCGTGACATACACAGGAATATCCAGACCGAATCTGTTTTTTATAATTTCCTCTATCACCGGTCCTGCTTCACGATTATCTGAGGAAAACATGATATTGCCGCTGTTAAGATATGTCGATACATCGGAAAAACCCGCTTTATCCAGTTCTTCCTTCAGTTCGGGCATACTGATCCTGTTTCTGCCGCTGATATTGACTCCTCTTAAAAATGCCGTATATTTTTTCATTTTATTCTCCTGCTGCGGTTCCTCATAACAGCAGATTCCTGAACAGTATGCATTACTTTCCGTCCTGCAGTTTCATTACCATACCGGCAAGAGCCAGAAATTCCTGCGCTTTCAAAATCGCCATTCCCTGTGTTTCATCACCGAGCACAACAAGCCGGTCGCCTGCGGAAATATTGAACACCTTTCTTGCCTTGGCCGGTATTACGATCTGGCCCTTGTCCCCGACGGTCACCATCCCGAACAGGTGCTTTCCCTTCGGAGGCACGCCGAGGCCCATATTCTCTTTAGGCTCATAGTTCGCCAGATCGTCAAGGGTTACGCCGAAAAGATCCGCCAGAACCCGGCATTTGTCGAGATCCGGCACGGTTTCACCGGATTCCCATTTTGCCACGGACTGACGTGTCACACCGACTTTTTCAGCCACGTCTTCCTGCGTCAGCTGATTAATTTTTCTCATCCGGATCAGATTGTCACAAAACATTGTTCTTTTCTCCATTTCATTCCGGTCCGCCTGCCGGAAACTCTCAGCCTGCATTCCGTTTCTTTTTGATTCCCAGAACCGCCCATCTGTAGACAGGGATCCGGGAAATGATCTCATAAAGGCCGTATCCTGCCGCAAATCCCGCCGCAAGAGAGCAGATATACACAGCTGAGGGAGGAAATGACCTCCCTATAAGCAGTGCAGTAAGGGAAATCCCCAGATAGTGAAATACGTACAGTCCGAAGCTGTGTCGGGACATCCACCGGGTAAACGGTGTTTCAAAATCCAGATATTTCGCTGCGCCGCCCAGTACCGCAAGAGAAGCGAACCATCCGTATACTGCAAACAGCATCGTACGGTTTACCGGTGCATCTGCATAATTCTTTCCGAAATTCACGGCGCAGAAAACAATCCCGAGAACCGCCGCTGCCGGCAGAAGCCATACGGAATTCTTTTTGAGACGCGCCGTCACTTCATCGTGCGAGAATACGAAATATCCCAGGAAGAACGCCGCGCCGTAATAACCGAAGCGGTATACCGCGATAATCGGTGTATTCAGAACCAGTGCCGCCGCCCATACCGGAACGGCCATTGCCGCAAGCAACGGCATTCCTGCCTTTGCGCCTGCCTTCAGGAGACGTTCTTTATCTATTTTCCGGACCGGAATCAGCAGAACCGAAAACACCCAGAGAACCTGTATGTACCAGAGCACGCCCGTCCCGCTTACAACAATGATCAGAAACCGGATGACTGCCGGTGCCTGCATCAGTTCTGCAAAACCTCCGGCAATTTTCGCGCTGATCAGCCCCTGTATAAACTGGAAGGCAAACAGACCGATCGTTGACGGCACAAGCAGCTTCGCTGTCCTTGAGCGGATAAACTCACGGTCACTGTGCCGCATGAGATCATAGCGCGCACAGATGCCCGATACGATAAAGAGCACAAACATAAACCACGGATAGACAAAATACTGATACATGTCATAGTACTGAACATCCAGATCCGTAATCTTTCCAATTGTTCCGGGAATTCCTTCCGCGTTATACATGTACAGCACATGGTAAATGACCACCAGTATGACGGTTATCCAGCGGATATTATCCAAGTATGATTTTCTCATATAAACCTTACCTTTGCAATTATACTTAACATCAGCATAAATTCAGTGAGGGGTTATGTCCACCAACCAGACCGGACATTTCGGATGCTGTTTTGTTATGTTTTCTTGCTTTTTTCGTCCGGAAAACCTCGCGAAGCAGGCAGAAAAGCAGGAACAGTTTCCGGTTCTGCACAATCCGGTGCCGGCACTTTTTTCATCATAAATGGCACAGAACATCAGAATCCGGCAAGAACCTGTATTCTGTGCCTGAAACAGACTCTGCGCTGCGGACTCTCAATCTGAAAGATCCGGACATCCGCTTTGATGACGGCTGTCCCAAACCGGAAAATATCAGGAAGTCTTCGGGTTATTCTGTAATTTGCCCGCAGAACAGTATTTCCGGTATTCCGCTGTCCGCAAAAAGAATGAACCTGAAGGGACGGTCTGCCGTAAACTCTCTGATTACCGGTTCCTCCTCCACAGGCGCCGCACCTTCAACCATCAGGATAACAGTTGCGGCTGCCGCTTCAATGCCGCCCTCATCGGTTCTGATCTTTGCCTTCTGAATGATATCGGTAATATACAGCTGCATCTCCTCACTCATGCCGGAGAAATCCGCATCCGGTGTAAAGGCAAGCCCGGCACCGCGCGCTCTGCAGAAATCTTTCAGTTCATTCCCGGAAAGAGAGGTCTCTGCTTCAAACTTCGGCAGGGCAACATCTACGGTCTCCGGACCTGCGGAACGCAGTTTCTCCATTGCATTCTCTGCGCTGCCCAAAATGAACAATGCGTTTACACCGCCCTGCATAGGAAGACAGACAAGTGTTGTTTCCTCATCTTCATAGAACGCGAATTCCCCTCTCTGGTGCATGAATTCTTTCTTTACCGTTCTGCCGTCCCAGGCCGTAAATTCACCTTCTTCAGTGAGGAAATCCGGGAATTCACTCACCCATGGTGTGCGCACGCAGAGCGCATTTGCAAGCACCAGATCGGAAGAGGAAAGGTCGCTGCTGATCATCGGAATGAGGCCGTCGGTATTCTCGCTGATCCAGCTGTTCACCGCCCCGGTAATCTCATTCTCCGGGACATTCTCTGCCCCGGCACCATAGTGTTCCTTTACATAGGCCTTGTACGCATCCGACAGCTCTCCGGAAGATTTTTTATTGCGCCAGACAGAATTTGCAAGACGGAACGCTCCGTCCGGTGCGTTTGCTGAATCATCAAAGAACGCTTTGTTCTTTTCATACTCATCGACGGCATCCTGCAGCCATTGGTTAAAGCGGTCCTTGGATGCGGTCAGCGAAGCATACCACTGATTCATTTCATCAATGTCCGCAAACCCCATCGCGGCAAGAAGTTCTGCCCTTGTGTCAGTACCGGCACCTGATGCGGCAAGCACAAGAGCAGCGCGGAACGAAGCCGGTGAAATAATGTAATTCTGATTCTCATAACCGGAGGCTTCAATAAAGCGCACAAAAGAAGAATCAAAGTCCTCTGCTGCGTCCACATCAGGAATGACGGCTGAAGCACTGTCTTCTGTTTTCTCTTCGGCAGGCTGCATTGAAGCCTGCGGAGTCTCTTCTGAAACCGGAGGGTTTGAGCCTGCCCTGCCGCATCCGTAAAGCAGCAGTGCAGGTACAAATACAAACAATAATACAGCAGCGGGAATTTTCATGATGTTATTCTCCTTTGGATATCGTACGGCCCTTAGTTGCTATCTCCAGTATAATACGGCAGATTCCCGAATTCCGTATGTTCCGCCGGCTGTTTTTATTCCGGAGGCAGAACTGTTGTTTATCACCGGTCTGCTTCAGCCGGTCCGTTCTCCTGCTTTTCCGCATTCTCCCCAAAATCAAAACAGACGCCGTCTTACTGCGGAATGCAGTAAAGAAACGTCTGCTTTTGAGCCTGACGGCAAAGATGCATATCAGAAACGCAGAATCCGGCAGGAAATCAATCCTGTTGACATGGTCTGCTTCACAGCCTGTGACCTTATCATCTTACCGGTGCGTATCCGGACAGTGCCCTGCACCACGCAGGACACCGGGTGCCGGCAGACTGAGTGATGTCTGATCAGTCTTCGATTGTCCTGAGCAGGTTCTGCTTACATTTCACGCTGTACTGCAGCGTATAGGAAGCCTCTCCGGCATTCAGTGCAATCTGAATTGCGTTGATCTCTTTTGTTACATCATCAAGATTCCTGTACCATCCAATAAATGTATTCTGAGCACCCCAGAATGCTGATGTGTCATTTCCTTCCGAAGCATACAGAGCATATTCGGGGCTGTTTTTTCCTCCCCCGAACTTCTGCGAACGGGTTACCCTGGAAGCACTGATGATTACCCCTTCATTCGGTGAAACAATCCGGATCATATCTGAAGGATTTGCTTTTTCCGAAGCCGCCGGCTCGTATTCCGTTTCCAGCAGGCTGTCCAGCGAAACATTCAGTTTCTTCGACAGGATCAGCAGTTTGTCAACTTCCGGATACCCTTCTCCAAGCTCCCACTTCGATACAGCCTGTCTGCTTACGCCCAGCATTTCTGCCAGTCCTTCCTGTGAAAGCTGATTCTTTTTGCGAATCATCTGCAGTTTTTCTCCAAAACTCATAATATATTCCTCCTGACAAAAAGAGCGTAAAACATGAGCCATGCTTTTTCCACCAACCTGTGTTTGCTTTACCGCAACCTGAAGTTGCATCATCTCATAATGTCCGCTCAATGCAGAAAAATAATGAAATGAAATCCTTTCTGCGGCAGTACATAAGACCTGCCGCCCCTGCCTGCGCAGACATTTCAAACAACCGGACGCGGCATCTCAGCTGCGGCTTATAACAGAATGATCCAGATAATCTTCCACACGATGTGGGCCCCGGCGTGTGCCATCATGGAATACTGGATGCCGTATCTGCGGTACAGATGTCCAAAAACAAGTCCGCCGATGCCGTTCAGGAAAAAGCACCGCCACAGAATCATCGGCGTTATTTCGCCGAACATCTGCATTGTCGACGGCAGATGACCTGCCGCAAAGAGCAGCGCGGCTATGATATTTGCGGCAATTAATACACCGGCCGGAGGATTTGCCTCACTGCGGAAAAAAAGCTTCCATGCCGCCAGGGCAATAAGCGACATCATAAACAATCTCAGCAGGACCTCTTCAATCACGCCTCCGTACACCACAGATGCCATCCAGTATGCAAATGACGGCTTTCCCTGATACATTGCCGCAACCTGCGGAATCTGATTTCTGAAATAAAAGAGATCCGTGCAGAGAACAAGCCCGGTAAACAGCGTCAGCCCGAGGGTGACCATGACCGGCTTTTTTTCAAATTTCACCGGTTTCATGAGACCTGTTTTCACGGAAAGAATATAGCCGGAAAAGCCGAATACCAACGCATATATCAGAGTCTGCACTGCAGCGATCAGATAAAACAGGCTCGGATTGTTTCCGATTTGTGCAATGATCTGGTTCTTAACATCAGCCGTAAGTTCAGTCCAGCCGTAAACCCCCGTAAAATACCCGCCGACAGCCGCAGCCGGAACAAGTGCCAGAACAAACAGCAGGGGCTTTCTGTATTTATACGGAAGAACCGTCATTTCTCATCGCCTCCCCAGACCTCCACACAGAAGCCTTTATGGCCGCAGGCAGTGCATGTCAGCTTGCGGGTGCTCGGAGTATGATTGGCCCAGAAAGCTTCTTTCAGAGCCGGCCTGAATACCTCATGACATTCCGGACAGATATATTTCACATGATTGAAGTAGTAAAGACTGACCGCTGTGCCCCAGGGAACAGCAACCAGTACCCAGACTGCAAACGGCCACCAGATGCCTCTGACAATCCAGAAAATGATGGAAAACCATTGCAGCGCCGTAACCGGGAGCCCCGTCAGGATCATCATCCAGCGCATTCTTTTCAGTTTTTTTCTGCCTTCCATAATGACGGCTATGTCACCGATGGTTTCAAGAGAGAATTCTGTCTTTCCTCTCAGCCCGTTTTTCAGCTCACGCAGCTTTTCCAGTTTTTCCTCCCTGTCGGAGATTTCATCCGACAGTGCTTCCTCCTGCTGTTCAATCAGCATCGAGATCACCTTCTCGGGGTGCTCTTCCTTCAGGATCTGGGAAATCGCTTCGATAGGAAGAGAGAGCGACCGCAGAAAGCAGATAATCTTCATGCACTTCAGGTCACCTTCCGAGTAGAGCCGTCTTCCGCCTTCGGAAAGCTCACTGGGAATCAGGATGCCTCTGGCATCATAATACTGAACCGTTCTGACAGTGACGCCGCAGAGCTTGGCCAGTTCTCCTGTCGTATATTTTGACATAGCCTTCACCTCCTTTCGCCATGGATCCTACATCATGACGCTGCGTAACAAGCAATACCTTACGCAGATGGACATTTCAGAACAATCATGAAATCCGCTGCCGAAATGCCAATGAGATGCATCGGCCCCAACTGAACCTGCTCAGAATTTGTTTCCGGCAGTCAGTCACCGCCTGGCCGCTGTCCCGAACGGATCCAGGACAGAATCATATCTGTCCGCTCACCAGACAGGCTTCACGGTCCGATGCCGTGAAGAATCTGACCGGATCATCTTTCTGAAATAAATAATATCAGAATAAAAGAGTCTGTCTGAGATATATTCAATGGCAGGCCGGAAGAAACAGAGAAAGCAGTCCTGAAGCTCTTCATATGCAGCCTTATTCCCAGCTGCAGTCACATCCAGCTCATCCATATCGATCTGAACACAGATGCGATGCTTTGCCTCAGAGTGTTTGGACAATGCACATACCGTCTCAATAAACTGCAGACTGAGCAGCAGATCGGCAGCGGCGGGAATTGTTTTACAGATTCACCACATATTCAGCAAGAGCAAGCGCAATGTCAAAGTGCCCCGGATCATGCTGAGTATGCTTTATCTGACCCTTTTCTTTTCTCATTGTCCAAACAGGCGCATCCAGCAGATCTCCACCCGTGAAAAACATATACACTTCATATCCTCTGAAATCGCATACCGCCTGTACAGCAGATCCTTCCATTTCCACAGAGATGCAGCCATCCGCCTTGTGCTTTTCAAAGTTACTGACAGTCTCTCTGTAAAAGGCATCCGTTGTCCAGGTCTTCCCCAAGACAAACGGTATCTGATTCTCTGCCATGAAATCTCTTACTGTCTTCCAGTTCTTTATCCTGATATAGTCGGATGCAGGAGCATAATGATAGGAAGTACCTTCATCTCTGTACGCTTCCGTAGGTATCATGACCTTGCCTCGTGCTATTTCCTTATCAAGACAACCTGCACCTCCGAAATGTATAAGCTTATTTGTCTCCATAACAGCGGTCAATTCTTCAATCGGCGCCACACAGGCAGGGGCTCCTACCCACGTCTTAAAGAAACCATATTTCTTTCCGTTGTAACTGAAGACATAAGCAGAATGAGCTCCGCCGGCCATTTTGAATTCACCGATCTTTTCACAGTGATAATTCTCTGTTACATACTTCTCTATCTCGTGAGAAAAGGTATAAATGACAGCAGCTGCCTGAATGGCATTTTCATTCTTCTTTACATTAATCTTGGCAGGCGATTTGTCGTCATATGAATCAGTTATCATAAAGCCCTCCTGTCTCTGCAGCGTTTTTTGAACCGTGATTTGCTGAAATTACCGGCTGATCTATTTTATCCTTTTCAGATAATCAGCATCTTTTGCCTCACGCGATTCAAAATACCCACTTTTTTCAGCTATGACTTTCTTCTGATTTCATTTTAAAAAGCATTATTCAATGAAGACAACTCCGTAAATCCGGATTTTTGAAATTACGCTCCCGGTTTTTGATTCAGTACGCGTTCGAGCGTCACCCAGCCCAGGTATTTCGGATGATCTCCGGTCAATGCCGTCAGCTTTTCGACTGCCAGATAGTCATCGACTCTGACCATGTCCCACGCATGGATCACCCGGCCGTCCCCAAAACTTATGCCGCAATGTCCCCAGTTGACCGGACCGTTTTCGCCCGGACACAGGCAGTCATAGAAAACGAATGCGCCCCGCTCCGGAACTCCGCCCTGCAGCGCGTCTTTGTAAAGCCCGCAGGATTCCTTTGCGGAATCTCCGCCGAACACTTCGATATGATTGCTGATTTCAAGTGCGTCCTCGATAAACGCAAGACACCAGCCTGCATACTCTGTGCTGCCGAGTCTGCTTTCAGCCCAACGGATCATATTCCCGATCAGTTTCTCCATCTGAAAACCTCAATCCTCCACAAACTGTAATTATCTTTCTTCCGCCTCGTGCAGAATAAGTGAATGTATATATTCGGCAGTTTTTTGATTCAGCGTCATAAGGAAAGCCATACTGCGGCATTTTTTCAGCAGCTCACCGTCCAGTGTGTAGGTATATCCTCCCGGGCAGGCGGGCGTGCAGGGCTGCCCGTTCAGTTTTTTGCAGTCGGCCGCTTTTTTCAGTTCTGCTTTCATACTGTCAGGAAGCACGGCAAGGCAATCCTCACAGGCTGCTGTTCCCGCAGCATAAAGCCGCACCTTGATGCCGCTTTTCCTGTAAACGTAGTTGAGAAGTACCTTTTTGTCCTTCATGTACGATAAAACAGGGCCGCTTTTCGCTTCCTTGATTTCTTCCGTAAAACCCATTGCCGATAATTCAGCATGAATAATTTGCACGGTTTCACGTATTTCCAGTGGCAGCAGGTCCTGATATTCGGTAAATTTCATTTTATACCCCTCTTTTCGGAAAGCATTGATTTGCTCTTCAGTCTTTCAAAAGAGACTGTCTGTTCTTTCATGGAAATCTTTCCGGCCATGAAGCCATACCCGGCCAATTCTTTCTTATATGCCAAAAAGGAATGATCAATCGGAATTCCGGCAATCTTCTCTATCTCATCAAAGGTCAGTTTGAAACTGTCTGTACCGTTTTCCCGAATCCAATTCCATAACAGTTCATATTTGCTCATCTGATTCACCTAAATCAATCGATATACACGGATCATACAGGGGTGCCAACTTCAATGAGGTTGCCGTCCGGGTCATAGAATCTGACGACCCGCTGTCCCCAGCTGTGCGTCATCAGGCGATTTACGTATTCAATGTCAGGATAGAGTCTTTCCAGTTTTTTTACGAAGCTGTCAATATCCGGCTCTTCAAAATACAGCTCCGTATGATTGCATTGCGGAACAACACGCCTTCCCGTAAACCGCTCCCAGTATTTCTCTTCCTGAAGATACAGGTTATCAGACAGTTCCATATTGCCGTCATTATCCCGGATCAGCTCAAATCCAAACATATCCCGATAAAATCTCAATGCTTTACTGCAGTCTTTTACGACGATAAGGGTTCCTTTGAATTTCATGGTCTTCTTTTCCTCCCGGTCCCGGCTCTGTATATTTCGAGCTGCTGTTCTCTTCCTGTTCTGATGAAATGGCCTTCCTGAACAGCGGCGAACGTTGCCGCCGCACAGACAATAACCGCAGAGTATTTCAGAGGAACAGCGGGGATCGTCAGCGGCATCAGAAACAGCAGCGCCCCTGCCGCTTTGTTCATAACCGAATGAACAGCTACAAGCTTCTTCTGTACGGCAAATCCCGAAACGATATTGACGGCCTTTATGAGAGCGATCATTCCGATCCAGGCATACAGCCATGAGGGAATACGCAGGACCGGAAGAAGTTTGATCAGGCATACGACTGCAAACACGAAGTCTGCAGCCGTATCCAGCATTGCCCCTGACTTGCTGACGGTATCTGTCTTTCTCGCCACGAATCCATCCAGCATATCAGACAGTCCGGCAGCTATGTAAAACACATAAAAGGCAGAAGAGAACGCCGGACAGAAAAGCAGAACGATACTGAAAGCTGTTCTGAAAAACGTTATTGTGTTTGCCATATCTCCTTCATTCTTCTTTCAATGGGATGCTGTATTACGTCCGGAACCCCGTCTCACCGGATATTTTTATCTCCGGTACCGGGTTCTTTCAGTTTTCTTCTGTCAGCAGTTTCAACGGAGTGCATTTGTAGATCAGGATCATTGCATCATACAGGTATTCCGGTTCACAGTAGATCCTGACAGTATCCTGAAGAATGGTGTTCAGGATACTGTAGCCCTCTCCCAGACTGCCTGTATAAATGGGTTCATGTATATACTTGTATACATCAGCTTCTTCGCTGACCATGGAAAAATCCAGATAATACGTCCCTATCATCTTCGCCTGATAAGCCAGAATATCTCCTGAAACAAACCTGTGATTGGATCTTCTGCCGCTGCCGGACGGCATATTGCAGTCAGTAATAAAGTAGTCTGTGCCGATGGCATAGTACGAATCTCCCAGTTCGTCCCGGATAAACGAACCCATGGTCCGCGTATAGTTTCCTGCATAGCCGATATGTCCGTTATGCCCTGTGATCATCATCCTTGACCCGTCCAGGGATTCCGACAGTTCAATGACCTTCAAAGCCATCATCCGGTCACGGTACTGAGCTCCTTCAGCCATACCGTTGTCCCCATCGTATCTGGCAGCCAGTTCTCTGGCCCGAAGGACATTTTCGATGCAGTCCATGATCCGGTCATAGTTATACAGATCCTGATATGCATCCCGGCCGGTTTTCAGGGCAGCCCCCAGACTGCTGAGCATTTCGAATCCTTCACTCAGGCCCGTATCCCTGAAACCCGCATTGCCGTTCAGATAGCCGTCGAAAATATCAGCCAGCCCCTCACCTTCCGCAATGGAATTATCTGCCGCAAAATCCAGGATCAGCTTCAGATCCACATCCGGATTCTGCAGATCAAATCCATAGAATGACAGTTTATTGCCGTGCAGCCGGTTGTAGTCTTTCATCCATTCAATCAGATCTCTGATGTCCTCAGTTCTGTAGATTGTAAAGTTGATCGAGCTCATCACCTCATCAATTGACATCCCTGAATGACCGTTGATGTAATCATTGATGATCACACCTTCACCGTAATCCATCTCCATGGCAAAACAGTCAACATTGTATTTCTCTGCCAGCACTTTCAGAACTTCCAGTTTCAGTTCCTGGAACTCGGCATTTCCGTGCGAAGCCTCGCCCAGTCCGATCACTTTTACATTCTCATGTATTGCCATATTCTCTGTTCTGCAGGCCACATCTTCGATTCCGTCGATTTTTACTTTTGCCCGCAGTTCAGGCATTTTGATCAGATAAATATCCAGAGCCGCCAGCCCGAGCACTAATACCAGAAACAGTACTGCTATGACTTTGCCGATCTTTTTCAGGACTTTCATTTCCACCGCCTTCTTCGTATTACCGCTTAATTTGATTCCATGTACCCGGCCAGCGTTTTGACTTCGCAGCCCTTATCTGCGTAATAGGAGAGCATCTCAGGCATCTTCTTCAGATCGTAGCTTGTCACGCAATCGGAGATGACATGCACCGTATAGCCTGCTTTGATCATATTGAAGCAAGTGGATTTCACACAGGCTGTAGCATCCGCACCGGTAATAAAAAACTCGTCGATGCCGCTTTCCCGGATGTACTCCGAAAAATCTTCGCTGGTCAGTGCGTTGGCCTTCGTCTTAACAAAGATATGGTCCGATACCACCTTCAGTTCCGGGGCAAGTTCCGAGCCTTTTGTGTCCGGTTTAAATGTCCGCGTACCAGGCGACAGATTGTTGTGCTTGATATAGATGACCGTCATTCCCAGATCAGCAGCCCGGTCAAGGGCAGCGTTCAGTCTGTCAATGATGTCCCTGTAGTGTTTGGTGATATCATTTTGAATATCGATGACAACGAGGGCTTTATGGTTCATATCATTTTCCTCCAAAGTGTTCGATGCGTGCAAAAGTGCTTTGACACCAGGCAAACAGTGAAGTGAACGCCTGATCGAAATTGTAACCGTCCGGCAGATCGGCCAATTCCAGAATGATCCGGTCTTCCTCCGTAACCGCTTCTTTCAGACCCTTCCTGCTGAGGATAAAATGCCCGCTTTCCAGAAAATGCAGATTCTGAATCAGGTAAAACACACTCCTGCAGGTCCTGCGGAATCTGGCTGTGTTCTTGTCCCTGTCCGCATGAATATAGCGATGACAGAGTTCGTGATACAGATTCCCCAGGCTCAATTTAACATAGTTGATTTCGTCTTCCCGAGTCGCTGACGGAAGATAATCCGTCAGTACGCCGACCAGGTCTTTCGTCGTATGATGCAGCTGGCATACCTCCAGAGAATTCCAGCGCTTCATTTCGTCTTTCCCGCAGATGAAGCCGCAGGATCTCTCATAAAAACCTATTTCCTTCAGAATTTCGCGGTATGTATCCATATCCCGCACGGAGAACCCCTCCAGAATCACCATGATATCGATATCGCTGTTCTCACGGGCTTCACCGCGCAGCCAGCTTCCCTGCAAACCCATGTACAGCAGCCGCTTTCCGAAAGCCGACCGGCAGTTCATGATCAGATCAGTCAGATATTTGTCCAGATCAAACACAGTTACTTCACCCCATAGGTCGCAATAAAGTGCCGGCTGAACGCTTCGATTTGCGCGATCGCTTCTTCCGTTTTCTCCGGCTCCCGGTCGCACAGGTGGATCAGCGCCGAGATCGGCGCGGTATAGGCAAAAGCCAGCATCCTGGGATCATCCTGCCGAAGCAGTCCCTTTTCCATCATGCCGGTGAATACATGGGTAAACATGTCAGTGAGCCCGGTCAGGAAGTGCTTCGTCGCCAATTCCCGCGCGCGGCCATCCCGGAACTGTTCCAGCGTCAGCACCTTGCGCGTCATGATGATCTTCTCATCATGAACGGTGATGTTCACCATCTGCATGGTCAGCCGGGTCAGCGCCTCCGGCGAATCCGGCACAGGCGGAAGGTGCTCCGACGAGCCGAAATGCTCTCCGTAATAGGCGATCATCTGATCCAGCAGCGCATTCCAGATAGCTTCCTTGCTCTCATAGTGTTTATAAACCCCGGACTTCACAAGCCCGAGCGATGCGCTCAGTTCACGGATGTTTGTCCCTGCATAGCCGTTTTTTGAAAACATCTCCAATGCCGCAGCCAGGATTCTCTCTTTCATGTCGTTCGCCATAAGTACCTCCCGTAACAGTTAAGTGACCTTTCGTTCACCTATTATAGTGAACGAAAGGTCACTTGTCAAGTCCTTCCGTTATTGCTTACTTTCCGTTCTTACAAATATGCCTCTGAACCTTATCGGCTCAGAGGCGCTACACTCGTTTCTTGGATATCTTTCTCCAGTGCAGTTTGAGGCCAAGTATTGCAGCAAAAAATGATAATGACCGGTCGATATAAGGTGACCGGTCAAAATTTTTACTCTTCAGTTTTTAACAGTTTCGCTTTTGCGCCGTAAACGGGCAAACCGAAAAAAGCCCGAAATATAAGGGAAAAATAAACAGTGCGGGAACCGATTTTGATAATTTTGTTCGAAATCGGTTGCCGCACTACATAGAATTATGTCAACTTGATTGCTATGCATTCCCCATCTTCCGGGATCCGCACCTGCCCGGCATACCGAGTACCAGCCAGTTCCTTCTTCAGCTGTTCACGGCTCAGGTGGGCATGACTCACCGCATCCAAATGGCTGGCAATTACAATACTGTCCGGTTTGCAATCGCAGGTCTTTTTTACATCGTCCGCATTCATAATCAGCCTGCCGTTTTTTGCTCTTGCGTCACAGGCGTTTGTGATGATAATGTCCGGCTTGAACCGGTCGATCACAGCCCTGACACCATCGTAATAAACCGTATCCCCCGCGGCATAAATGGTCTTCTCGCCT
>JAILGV010000171.1 GCA_024696355.1 Solobacterium sp. | reverse complement strand
CTTCAACCAACCTATCTGGTTGAAACCTTTTCATACCAGCTTACTCAATGTCTTAACTTAATGACATTGGGCATGTCTTCGGCTTTTATCTGACTGTTATGATCCGGTTCAGTTCTCCTGCAATAAATCCGGCAATCGCCGTATTTCCGTTTCTGTTGGGATGAACACCGTCGTCAAACCATTCCCCGTGTCCGGCACTGAAACTGTGCAGGTCTATGGTTTCAATCCCCAGTTCCTGCGCTGTTTCACGGATGATCCGCGGAATCGGTCCGTCGATGTTGTTTCCGTCTATATCAAATGCAACTGCACCGATTTTCGGATCTTCAAAACAATGCGGCGGAATCATCACAATTACCCGCGGGTGATTTTCCAGATTCATGTATTCCTCCAGAAATGCTTTCAGTTCCCTGCGGTATCTGTCCCCGTTCCAGTTATACGGCTTGGCGTCATTGGTCCCCAGCATAATCAGATAGATTTCTGCCTTCACAGCCTTGGAAATCGGATAAAACTTATCTGCTTTATACGGATAATCGCCTTCGTCCTGAAGTGTCCTTCCGCTGATGCCGTAGTTGATCACCTGCCAGCTTCCGCCCAGTGACTCCTGCAGACTGTACTCCCAGGTTTCCTTTCTTCTGCCGTTGACTCCGGCGCCGAATGTGATGCTGTCACCGACACAGGCAATCAGTTTCTTTCCTTTTTCAATTTTCGGTGTCAGCGGCACGGCAAGATACTTTAATATAAAATGTTCCAATGTTTTCCTGAACATAACTGCTTTCCTCTTTCCTGTCATTTCTGTCCCCGTAAAAACCTGTGCCGCTTAAGACACAGGTTTTCCGGACTTCCTTCGGATGTTATCTTATTTTTTTCCGTAGATCCGGTACATCCGGGAGGCATTGATCAGCAGCTGTTCCCTGCTGACTCTTCCTTCCTTCAGGCCTTTTTCCATGTTCTCATAGTCTTTTTTACTGCCGGGCATGTACAGTGAATGTCCGCATGCAGCGACTTTTGCAGGATCCGGACTGCCGTAAATGCAGTCTTTTGCGATCATATTGGCACTTACAACCCAGTCGGTCATCAGAATGCCTTCATATCCCCATTCCCGTCTCAGGATGTCACTGCATAGTCCTTTATGCTCGGAAGTATGAATGCCGTTAAGCAGGTTATAGGAAGACATGACAGCACAGGGAGCGGATTCCCTGATGCAGTATTCAAATCCTCTCAGATAAATTTCCCTCATTGCCCGCTCCGAAACTGCGGAAGAATTACCGTAGCGGTTTGTTTCCTGATTGTTTGCGGCATAATGCTTGACCGTCGTTCCTTTGCCCGCATGTGACTGGACGCCCTTCGTAATTGCGGCGGCCATCACTCCCGAGACAAGCGGGTCCTCGGAAAAATACTCAAAGTTTCTTCCGCAGAGAACACTGCGGTGAATATTAAGCGCAGGTGCGAGCCAGAGGTCAACGTCGAAGATTTCCATTTCTTTTCCGACAATGTCACCCAGATCGCGGGCGAATTCAGGATCGAAGCTCTGAGCAACAGCTGTGCCGATCGGAATGGCAGTACACCACTGTTCAAGAATCGTGACACCTTTTTTCGGCTTTGCCGAAGCCAGCCGGAGCAGCAGTTTCGCAGACCACGGCAGGAAATCCGTCAGGCTTTCGGGAAGACCGCCCGCTGTTCCGTGCGCACCCTTTTCATCACGGTAATAGTGATTGGCCAGACGCAGACCGGCAGGTCCGTCGGACATGACAATTTTCTTCAGTCCTTTGTCCAGCGCAGCCCCGGAGCTTTCCCCGGCAGCGCCGGCAACCGTGGAGGAAGCGGCACCGACAGCACTCATCGCAGTTGCTTTCGGATCAAAGGCACCGATATTGAGATACATGAGGTCCGCGTCGCTGCAGTCCTTCAGCTCATCGCAGATCGGATCCTTTACATCGTAATTTACTTCTTCCGCCGTAAAGAGACCCGGATCGATCTCAATCCTCTTTACGGAAGGATCAATGTCTTCTTTTTCCTTTTTGATTACGAGGTCTTTGAAGCCCGGCTTTCCGAGGCAGTTTCTGACTTTCTTCAGAATGACTTCCTCATTCAGACCGATGATTCCGATCACCTTCGTATCTGTGCTGCTCGTCCCGAGACGCAGTATATAATCTCCCTGTTCAAGGAACCAGACGGCCCTTTCTTCATCATACGAGGCAAGATCACTGAAATCAAAGCTGATCTGTACGTCTCTGCTTTCATGCGGCAGTATTTCCCCGCTCCGTTTGAAACCGGCAAGATCCTGCCATGCATGGTCAAGTCTTGTCTCCGGTTTGGAAACATAGACCTGCATCACTTCCATTCCTTTGTAATCTCCGGATGTATTTGTTACGGAAGCTGTAATGTCAATCTTCGTTCCTTCCGCTTTCAGATCCTTCAGTTCGTATGTGAAGTCTGCAAAGCCGAGTCCGTACCCGAAAGGATAAAGGGCTTTTCTTCCGACAGAATCAAAATAACGGTATCCGACATAGATGCCTTCTTTGTAATGCGTATCATTGATCTGCGCGAAATCACCCTCATGGCAGTAGCTGTCATAGGCATCCCAGGTTGTTGTCAGTTTTCCGGAAGGATAGAGCCTGCCGAGCAGGAAATCCGCCAGAACATGTCCGGTCTCGACACCGAGCTGCGAAAGAACCAGAATATTGCCGGCAAAACCGAATTCCGTCAGGTCAACAGGACCCCCGGTATTCAGTACAAGAAGGAATTTCCTGTATTTATGCGCAAGAATAAAGATATCTTTTTTTTCGGTTTCCGTCAGAAGGAAGTCTCCTTTCTTTACCTCACGGTCATTTCCTTCTCCGGAGATGCGGCTCAGAACATAAACTGCCGTTTCACATTCTTCTTCGATCGGCAGCTGATATTCGCCTTCGGGCATTACTTTTCCCATGCCCTCCAGTACCGGCATTGTATGATGCTCCTTAGCCAGTTTCTTTATCTCTTTGATAAACTCTTCTTTAAATTCTTTTCTTTTGGCATCATAAAGATCAAGCCAGTTTTTCGTCTTTACGGTAAACCCGCGGTTTTCCAGTCCTTCCTCGCAGTTCACAAAAAAGCGTGAATTAACTTCTCCGGACCCTGTCCCGCCTTTGACCGTAAACCGGCCGCCGTTTCCGTAAAGTGCGATATCCCCTGCTTCTTTCAGCGGAAAATCACCGTTTTTCTTCAGATATACGATGCACTCCCCCATACGGGAATAAATCTTTTCAAGATGTTCCTGTTCATGTTTTTCCAGTTTCATGTATTATCCCTGCTTCTTTCTGACTATATAATAGCAAAGTCAAACATTTTTGAATGGTATTTATGACAGTATCCTGTTCTGTCATCTGAAGTTTTGTCTTCAGAAGAAAACCACGCCTCATTCACCCGGACAGTGAAATGCTCCCCAAAAAGCTGAACAAAACTTTTGGGGAGCATTACATTTGCGGCGGTTTTCCTTTAATCAGGGGCTTGTGCTGTTTTTTCAGCCTCTGCCAGTTTACATTGGCGATCGTAATATACAGCCATCGCGGAAACAGATATGCATCGGCAAATACCGTATCTGCATTCCTGCCGGCATCCACTGCTTCCGCAAGATGCGAGATGCCTGACAGTACACTGCGTGCCGGCCAGAGAACCCTCTGCCTGCCCCGCATCAGTGTGCCCATTACCTCACCTGCGCCGATGGCAAGAGAGCCGCAGTATACAAATCCGGCTGCGTCACTCCACGTCCTGATCATATGCAGAAGATTTTCATTCTGCCTGCTCTCATAAAGTCCGTTGTTTACAACCGCATACAGCCGGCAGCGTCTCCCTGTCCCGCGTTTTTCCACTGTCTCCATTAAGCGGATCACAGGTGCCGGAATGCCGTCCACATACAGCGGAACGCCCAGGACAACCGTCTCCGCCCTGCTTACGGCATCAGCGATTTTTTCGCAGTCCGTACTTGATGACAGACTGAACAGATCTGCCGGAAGCCGCATGTCCTTCTGCAGTCTTTTCAGAAATACATTTGTATTTGATCTGTTTCCGCGCAGACTGCCGTCTATCAGAAGAACTCCGGAACGTTCTGCCGGCGTTTCTGCAGAAAGACCCGGTATTTCTTCGGCACATTCTTCAAACAGTACTTCCTTCACTCTGCCCCGCAGATTTCTGCAGACCGCAGCCACATACTTCCGTGACTTTTCTTTGTCTTCCTCCGTCAGTCCGGAGCCCCTGAAGCAGAACGTCACCGGTTTTTCTTCGGGAAAGCGCCTCCTGTGGTGCATTTCACCGTAGGCAGTCTCAAATTCAGGCAGCACATAGCCGATGCTGCGGTCAAATACGTTTTTCACAAAGCTGCTGAAACCGCCGTATGTCCAGCGGCTCATCACATACAGTTCATCTGCGCTGTGGATCAGCGCACACATATTCTCATATCCGTCCGCAAAAACGCACTTTCCCGTACCGCCTGTCCAGCAGCGGAAACATCCGATGCACGGCCGGATATTTCCCGAATCCGATATAATTGTCCAGTCCCTGAAGCCGGCAGAAATCCGGGCATGTTCCGGCTGAGGGTAATCATGTATCAGCAGTTTCACAGCAGTTCCTCCTTGTTTCCGTTACTGGATGCCCTGAATCGGTCAGCATATTCAGAGCCGGCAGGTCGGAAAGCTGTATCTTTCCGTCTTTATTATACAGAGAGCTGTCACTTTGTACCGCAGCAGCCTTTATTCCACAGTGATCTTTACTTTTGCCATAACCGAAGAATCTCCGGCAGAAGTGACGGTGATCTCGGCTTCTCCGGGTTTCAGCATATGAACAACACCGAAGTAATCAACTACAGCAATGTCTTCATTGTCGATACTGTAGAGCAGGTCACAGCTGCACAAAGACGGTACCGCATAAACTCTTATCTGACGGAATTCCCCTGACTGAAGTCTGATCTCAGCATCTTCTGTCATCAGCTGCTTCAGCTGTTCTTTCTCTTCTTTCAGAGAATCATAAATATGCAGGACAAAGGAATTCTCCGCTCCGGTATAAAGCTTTGCCGTTACAGTTGTTTTCCCTGTCTTTTTCAGCATAATCCTGCCATATTCATCAATCTCCGCAAGTTCAGGGTCAGAGACTGACCAACGGATATTTTTATCAATTGTATCCTCCGGCAAAAGTTCATAAGCAGGATCATAACGCCTGCTGTGAATATCTGCCCATACCTCCTGAGGATTGGCAAAATATATGCCTTCCGTCGTCACTGCTTCATCTGCAGGCACATAGACAGCATTCAGAACAATGTCACGGTCAACATGCTCATATTCATACGGTTTTCCGTCCTCGTATTCCCAATGACTGAAGATACAGCCTTCTTTATACGGCGCCTGCGGCAGTTTATCCAGGAATGCATCGTGCAGTACCGCCTCATTTCTGAACACATTCCCGTCAGCTTTAAATACAGCGGTGTTATAGACATGATGCAGTTCGCTGTCAATATTGGCATTGATCCATGCACGGCGCTGTTCCATCCAGTTCTTCAGACGTTCGATTTCCTGATCAAAGTCCTGCTTTACCGTTCCCCCATCATCATCCGGAATCGGCCATCTTCTCTGATCGTCTTCCCATGATTTCCTGATCTCTTCTGCATACGCATCGATGACGCCGCCTTCCCTGACAAGATCGGCAATCACCGGCTCGAGGACCTTCCACCGTTCATACAGCAGCTGCTGATATTCCGGATCATATGCCCGCAGATGATCAAGCCAGATCATATTCCTGTGCGCAAAGCCGTCCACCGCATCCAGTCCGTCTCCCAGTGAGAGATCAAAATCCCACAGCGGTCCCCAGTACAGTTTCCCGCCGCGTTCCTTATACAGATAAGTACTTCCGGTAATAAACGCATCATGGTTGCCCGAGAATTCCTGAATCCACCAGTAATCCGCCGCCGACCGCATGTCCATATAGTCTGCCGGTCTTTTGTCCTCATCATCCGCAAAGATCACATCCTCTGTTTCCTGCAGATAGGATGTAATATATGCTTTCTGTTCCGGCACACCGTTTTCCCCCTCTGAGAACTGCGGTTCTTCATTTCCGAATCTCACCATACGGTTTGTTATGAATATATTCTCCGCCGCCTCGTCATAATCCGGATTCAGACATACAAGATATCCGCCGGACACTTCAGGTTCCGCAATATCTTCTTCCTTCAGTTCATCAATTTCAATCCGGCTTTTTCCGATACGGACCTGTTCTGACAGTACGTAGCTGCCCCGGTATTCCCCGTTGACCACAAGATCAACCGGTACAGACTGCGGCGTATAGGAAAGACCCATCTGTTCTCCGATATAGGAAATGATTCTGTTTCTCAGCAGAGCAGAGTCATATCTGTTTGCCAGCAGAATCCAGTTCTTATTGGCCCCCATACCGAGAAGATCCAGACTTTTCTTCAGTTTGAACCGGTACGGTTTTTTGTCTGCCTCCCAGGTGCCGTGCCCCCTGCCCCGGATATAATCCAGTTCCAGAGCCTCTGTCGTATTACCGTCAGCGTCAGTAACCGTTATTGAAGCACCTTCGGCTCTGTAGCTGTGGTCGGGACTGTCATTGACATTGACGAACTCCTGCGGATCTATCTGCAGAGAGATTACGGCAATACCGTTATCCTGAAAATTGATTTCTTCTTCCACAGCTTTTTCTGCGGGAACTGCACATCCCGTCATGCTTAACAGAGGGATGCCGATCGCTGCGGGCAATATATGTTTCATTATCAGTACTCCGTTTCAATCAGGTATATTGTATCTGTTTTCATCTTCAGAAATGTGTCTTTTGATCAGAAAACTGTTACCTGTGCAGCGGAATATATCATCCGCATCAGCCGTCTTACCGGATGTGCAGATATTAGTTCCTGTTTTTGTGCATCATTCGCCTGTTTATCCCGCATTCAAGTTACAATAAAGCCATAAAATTTAAATTCGATTACAGGAGAATAATTATGAAGGCATTTGCAAAACCCGGCCGCGAAAATACCCGGGAAGCCGCGCAGCTCGCTGTCAGAGAAGCTAAGCTGAGAGGACTGGATCTTCTGATGGCTTCCACCAGAGGCCTGAGCATTCCCATTGTTCTTGAAGAAGCGGAAAAACAGGATTATCACGGAAAAATCATAGCAGTAACACATGCCTACGGCTACGGTGAAAGAAACACCATTGAAATCGATGATGCATGCAGAAAAGAGATGGAGGAAAAAGGCGTCATCTTTGTTACGGGAACGCATGCTCTGTCAGCTGCGGAAAGAGGCATGTCCCGGATCTTCAAGGGTGTATATCCGCTTGAGATTATGGCATACACTCTGCGCATGTTCGGGCAGGGAATGAAGGTCTGCGTCGAAATGGCAATTATGGCAGCTGATCAGGGTGCTGTCAGAGAAGCGGAGCCGGTTATGTGCCTGGCAGGCACCTCCGGCGGTGAGGACACTGTCGCGATCGTGACTCCCGCAGTTTCAAACAGACTGTTTGAACTGAAAATCAACGAAGTACTTGCCAAGCCTTCACTGTACTGACCTCTCAGAAAGCTTTTAAGCAGTCAGGTCAGGGAACAGCATCAAAAAAACTGATTACGGATACAGTGAATCATCCTTGCCGGACCAGCCGGACATGAGATTCGCTTCATACGCGGTCAGTTTTTATTTGAAATCCTGCATCTTCAAGGCACGGCAAACGGATGACCGGTCTTCCACAGGTTTCCCTGCCGCAGAAATTCTGCCGCACCTCCTTACGGTATGTTTTCAGTCGTTTCATCAGAGCCGATGCCCGGGCCTGCAGGGCTGACAGAACAAAAAGACCTGCAGCTGCAGGGCTCTGCAGCCCGCAGAGATTGTCCGGAATATGTTGTTTTGAAATCCGCCGGGATCATTCCGGCTGCAGGCAGAATTTTGTCCTTAACTATCTGCTACAATAAAAGAAACGGGAGGAGGTACGAAAACCATGCTGCAGCCGCATATTCATCTGGATGAAAGCATCCAGGCGCCCTGTGCCCTGATGCCGGGAGATCCCAAACGTGTAGATGTCATTGCGAAATTCCTCGAAAATGTTCAGGAACTGACGTT
>JAILGV010000166.1 GCA_024696355.1 Solobacterium sp. | reverse complement strand
ACGCCGTTTTCACCGAGGATCATTCCCTGATGGAACAGCTTGTGGAACGGTTCATCACTGCTGACAATGCCGCAGTCATAGAGAACCTTGTACCAGAATCTGGAATACAGCAGGTGGAGAACAGCATGCTCTGCGCCGCCGATGTACAGATCGACAGGCAGCCAGTGATCCATCAGCTCCTTCTCGGCAATCTTCTGATCATTGTGCGGATCAAGATAACGGATCCAGTACCAGCAGGATCCTGCCCACTGCGGCATGGTATTTGTCTCACGCTTTCCCTTTTTGCCGTCAATTTCAACACTGAGCCAGTCCGTGCAGTTTGCCAGCGGGGACTCTCCGTCGGGACTCGGTCTGTAGTTGTCGGTTGCCGGCAGTTCAAGAGGCAGATCACATTCGTCTACAGTACGCATTGTACCGTCTTCCATATGAATAACCGGAATCGGTTCACCCCAGTATCTCTGTCTGGAGAACAGCCAGTCACGGAGCTTGTACTGCACCTTCTCATCACCGCAGTTATGTTCCCTCAGCCAGGAAACCATTTTTGCGATGGCATCGGCTTTATTCAGCCCGTTGAGGAAATCACTGTTGATATGTGTGCCGTCCTGTGTCCAGGCTTCCTCTTCGATGTTTCCTCCTTCGAGTACCGGAATGATTTCAAGTCCGAATTTCTTTGCAAAGGCATAGTCTCTGTCATCATGTGCAGGAACAGCCATGATTGCGCCTGTTCCGTAGGACGCCAGTACATAGTCGGAGATCCAGATCGGGATTTCCTTTCCGTTGACCGGATTGATCGCATAGGCACCGGTGAAGACACCGGTCTTGTCCTTGTTCAGGTCGGTTCTTTCAAGGTCGCTCTTCTTTGCGCATTCCTTCTGATATGCTTCAACAGCTTCCTTCTGTTCTGAAGAAGTAATCTCATTGACAAACGGATGCTCCGGAGACATAACACAGTATGTCGCACCGAACAAGGTATCACATCTGGTTGTAAATACCGTGAATTCCCTGTCGGTATCCTTGATTTTGAATACAACATCCGCACCGGTGGATTTTCCGATCCAGTTTCTCTGCATTTCCTTCGTGGATTCCGGCCAGTCAACCTTATCAAGATCCTGAAGCAGTCTTTCGGCATAAGCCGTAATTTTCAGAACCCACTGACGCATGTTCTTTCTGACAACGGGATAACCGCCGATCTCGGACTTTCCGTCCACAACTTCCTCATTTGCAAGAACAGCACCGAGTTCAGGACACCAGTTGACAGGCATCTCCGCAACATATGCCAGACCTTTCTTATAGAGCTGCAGGAAGATCCACTGTGTCCACTTGTAATAATCTGCGTCACAGGTGCGGATTTCCCTGTCCCAGTCATATGAGAAACCGAGAGACTTGATCTGTTCACGGAAATGATCGATATTTGCATAGGTAAATTCACCCGGATGATGACCGGTCTTCAGTGCATACTGCTCCGCAGGCAGACCGAATGCGTCAAATCCCATCGGATGCATGACATTGAAGCCCTGCATTCTCTTCATTCTGGAAACAATGTCCGAAGCCGTATAGCCTTCCGGATGGCCTACATGCAGACCCTGTCCTGACGGATACGGGAACATATCCAGCACATAATACTTGGGTTTCGAAAAATCGTAGGCATCTGTTCTGAATGTCTTGTTTTCCTCCCAGTATTTCTGCCATTTCTTCTCTATACTCTGATGATCATACATAATCTTTCCCCCTCCTGATGAAAGAAAAAACGTCCTTAAATCTAAGGACGTCATTAACGCGGTACCACCTTAGTTCACGGATCAGCGTGCTCTTTTTTCCGCCTGATATCGCTGCAGAATGCGACTGCTCCGAAGCCGAGTTCATAAACTTCCGCGTACCTGCTTTCACCGGATGCAGGCTCTCTTTGACGCTTTCATTTACTACTGCTGCTTCATCGATGCAATAACAGTATTCTAGCAAACGATTTATGAAAGTTCAATTCGCTTTTTTACCAGCGGTTATATACTTTCTCCGCAAATCCCATAAAATCCTTCAGAACAATTTCAGTGCCGTCATCAAGGATGCATTTTCCCGAAAATCTGCCGAATACCTGGTGCTGGTTTGAACGGATCAGATAAACATTCGTATCGCTCGCCCTGTCGATCAGCGGATCGAAAACAATATCGGTTCTGTCGCCGGAAATCCTCCACTGCTTCATGAAGTCGTCATTGCCCGCTTCGTTTTTCGGAATCACAAATTCCACCTTTCCGATCTTGTTTGCCTTTCCGTCAAAGAAGAATACGTTTTCCGACGCCGCGGAAGTATCACCGAATCCGTATCCCAGATTCCATCCGAACCGGTGTCCCTCGTAATTTCCGGAAATATTGGACCAGTACCATGTGTTTTCATATGTCCATACACCCCTGCCCCAGTCCAGACATCCGAAACTGTCCTCTTTCCTGAAATCATATGTCCTTCCGTCAAAGGACATAAATCCCTCGGCTCTCATGCAGTTGATCTTCTGATTATAGTAGAAAGCTTTGGGATCATCCCGGTACGGTGTCGCGATCACAAGGGAATCCTCAGGTTCATCACTCAGCGTAATTTCACAGTCAAAAGGCTTTCCGTCCTTAAAATCCAGATAATGGCAGATCAGCCTTCTCACTCCTCCTTCATTGATAAATGAGATCTGGATCCTGTCATTGCTGAAACTCACGTTTCCCTCCCTGCTCGATTCGGGAAGTCCGGTTCTGCCGAACGTCAGAGGCTTGATGATTGAGGAAGTGATCTCCCGGGGTGTGTCAAAGTCAAGCAGGGACACACTCAGCATATTCATATAAGAGTTGTCCGCAATTGTCAGAGCCGCTCCGTAATGGTCGTTCATCACAAGATAATAATCCCATTCCTTAATCCGGAGTCTGTTTGCCCTGATGTCGGATCTTCTGTAGGTTCTGATCAGACTTGTACTCCAGCCCGCTTCAGAAAGATGTCCTCTGGCATCCAGCAGAGGTCCTGCACTCAGTTTATGTTCCATGATATTTCTCCGTTTACTGTTACCTTAAGCATACACCCAACAAAAAATGAAGAACAGGTTCTTCATTCTTTTATGATGATGCCGAGCAGTCCGGCAAGTTCCACAGCCTGCGTCCGGCTGACAGTTACGCCGGCGATATTCTCACGTGTCACCATAATTCCGCTGATATCGCTGTCGGAAAAATCAAGCCCCTTCAGCGGTGTATTGATAAACTCAGATGATGCAAAGCTGCAGTTTTTTATCTGTGTGTCTGCAAAGCTGCACATGGACAGCGCCGCATCATTGATCCTGCAGTCCTTCAGTCCGCATGTCTTCCATTTGCTGCTGCTGAAATTTGCATAGTCCATCGCACAGCTGTCAAACAGTACATCCTGCATCGAGCATTTGATCAGAGATGCTCCGGTCAGCCTGCAGTGTGAGAATACCGTCCGGCGGAATGATGATTCGGAAAGATCACAGTTTGAAAAGTCACAGTGATCAAATACAGCATCCAGATACTCACATGCATATGCATCAGCGAACGTGACAGAAGAAAACGTGCATTCCGAAAAGCGTACGCCCTCCATTTCATGAATGCACGTCTCGTTCTGATACTGTGTAAACTCTATCCTGTCGTCCGCAGAAAGCACTGCAAGCTTTCCCGGAACCAGTTCCTGTGTAAACTTCGGCCCGCTTCTTTTTTTCACAAACCTTATTCTACATCATAAACTGACTGATTTTTCAGCTGTTCCCGCTTTTTCATGGGCTGCCGTAACTTTCACGGTGCAGGCTTCCCCGCACTGCAGCAGCCAGACAACCTTCTTTTTGGCCTTCGCAGCATATGCAGTATTCAGATTCCCGTAGAAATGTCCGCCTGTCACGGTTCTGCTGTATCCGGAAAGATCACCGATCTCCGTTTCCTTACTGCCGCTGAGAAGCACTGCACTGCCGCAGTCAATGGTCACCCTGACAGGATGATTCACATTGAGCAGAACCGCTTCATCTGTAAGATTGGTCGGCAGATAACCGAGATTTCCGATAACCGCCGTCACTTCACTGAGACCTCCGCCCAGATTCTTCACCGTAAGAGAGTCCACTGTCAGTTTCGGCATCGCCATGATAAATCTGATATTGAACTTCGTATCATGCTCACATTCCGTCACAAGCAGATTTTCAGGCGGATTCTGATGTGTAAATTTAACATTGAAGCCGCCGACTTCCACCTTGCCGAAAGCCGGATGATCGATTTCCTTCCAGTCGCTGTAATACTGCGGGGCGTTTTCCTTTACCCATTTCATACAGGCATTGAAGCGTTCGATTTCCTTTCCGACATCGGCATATCTGTCTTCACCCCAGTTCATGGGCACGCCTGCCTTTGTGGCCAGATCCCAGAACTCCATCGTATATGCGGGAATTCCCTGGCTTTCATAGAACCAGTCATCCAGCGCGCCGCTGTCATAATGTGTCTGGTCGCTCATGAAACTGTCGAATATGTTCATCGGTTTGTAGCCGAGTTCCTGCTTTCCCATTTCAGCAATCGCAATCAGCGCCTTGATATCATCGGACGGGGCATCCTTTGCCGGCTTGATTCCCGGAGGATAAAGGATAATGCCGCCTGAAGTATGACCGATGGCAGCACCTCCGATATTCGGATGGGCAAGAACAAAGTCAACGATCGCCTTGGTCTCGGGATTGCTCAGCGGATACTTGCCGGCACCCGGCTGCCTGCTGTCAGGGAACCAGCCGAGCGGGAAATTTCTGTTGAAGTCAAGTCCCCAGTCAGGCTTCTTGATCTTCAGATTCTCCATGCCGTCATATTCTTCCAGAATACCCTCCTGGAAAATATCATAGAATTCCCCTTCGCTTTCTCCCGGATCACGCAGAACCATCGATCCCTCGTTTGCCGGATCTTTTTTCCACGCACCGTAAGGTGTTTTGATCCTCATCATGCGGATGACTCCGTCATCATCCAGATCCTGAGGCCTGATTCCGCCCTTCTCGGGCAGATAGTCACGGTTGGCCGAGCGCAGTGTATACGGTGTGGACAGATATGTTTCAGCGCCGTCGGGTGTCACCCTCGGGATCACATAGACAGTGTACTGGTCCAGCAGCTTTGTACAGACGTCATCGCTTCCGTAGTTCGTAAGCAGATAATCGATTGTGTGCATGGCACACATGCTGGATGTTACTTCACCGGCATGAATATTACCGTCCAGATACCAGCCCGGCTTGGAAAGAGCATCACCGGTTTCCCTGTTGGTCAGAATCACAACATACTGATTCCTTCCTTCTTCTGTCACACAGTTGACTTCGGCACTGCACAGATTCGGGTATTTCTCTGCAAAATACTCAAGATTACTTTTGATTTCGCTGTATTTGTAATAGTGGTCAAAGGAAAATGTGGTCTTCATATAATCTCCTATAATACCTGCGACAGGAATTCTTTTGTTCTCGGATTCTGCGGATGGTCAAACAGCTGTTCGGGAGTCCCTTCTTCGGCGATCACGCCGCCGTCGATAAACAGAACCCTGTCGCTGACTTTTCTTGCAAAACCCATTTCATGTGTAACGATGACACAGGTCATGCCGCTTTCAGCAAGATCCTGGATGACGGAAAGAACACCCTTGACCATTTCCGGATCAAGTGCGGATGTCGGTTCATCGAACAGCATGACATCCGGATGCATGGCCATGGCTCTTACGATCGCAAGACGCTGCTTCTGACCGCCGGAAAGCTTTCTGGGATATTCCTTTGCCTTGTCATCAAGACCGATATTCTTCAGCAGCTTCATTGCCTCAGCTTCAGCCTCTTCACGGGAAACCTTCTTTTCCAGCATCGGAGTAATGGTGATGTTGTCAATCACGGTCAGATGCGGAAATACATTGAACTGCTGGAATACCATTCCGATTTTCTGCCTGTGAAGATCCAGATCAGTGGACTTGCTGCTGAGCTCCTCACCTTCGAAGTACACATGGCCGCCGTCGGGAACTTCGAGAAGATTCAGACATCTCAGGAATGTACTCTTTCCTCCTCCCGAAGGACCGATGATCGACACTACTTCGCCTTTGAATATTTTCTGGCTGATTCCCTTGAGAACCTTCAGATCTCCGAAGTTCTTTTTCAGATCAACCGTTTCTATAATCGGTACACCGTAATCAGTCACTGACACTCAACCTCTTTTCCATATACTGTACCAGTGCGGAAAGCACCAGCGTACAGAGCAGATAAATACCTGCAATGATAAACAGCGGCTGCCATACAAGGAATTTGTTGGCAAGAATCGTTTTTGTGTACATCAGCTCATAGAGCATAAATGTACCGGCAAGGGAAGTTTCCTTGATCATCGCGATATATTCATTTGCCAGCGCCGGAAGAATGTTCTTGACTGCCTGCGGCATAACAATTTTCAGCATGCAGTTTTTTGCACTCATACCAAGACTTCTGGCTGCCTCCGTCTGACCTCTGTCCACGGAATTAATGCCGCCTCTGATAATCTCTGAAACATAGGCACTGGAATTGAGAATCAGTGCCAGCAGGACATACACCTCTTTCGGAACACTGTTGAGGGCAGGAACTGCAATCGGGATAAAGAAGTACGCTATGTACATCTGAACCAGAAGCGGAGTGCCTCTGAGCACGTTTACGTAAATCATTCCGACTGCCGAAAGTATCTTGTTCTTTGACAGGTTCAGAAGAGCAATCAATGTACCGAGCAGGCTTCCGAAGAAGACTGCGATAAATGCATATTTCAATGTTCCGACGAGACCTTTCAGGAAGATCGGCCAGTAATCAAGCAGTACGCTGAGAAGACTTGGTCCCATTTGTTTCTCCTTCTTTTATCTGATAAATCTCACCCTTTATTTATCAAGGGCAACAATCTGATCCTCTACATACATCTGCTGCAGTGAAGATGCCTGGGCAATGATGTGCTTGCCGACAAAGTCATTCAGTGTCTTGTACTGATCCGCCTTGTCAGCCGGAACGATCAGTGTGTGGAATGAGATATCATCATCACCGACGTATCCGATGGAGAGTTCAAACGCTTCCGCTCTGTCTGCCTTCCATCCGTAGCCGGAGAATGCCATATCAACTTTTCCGGTATCGACAGCTGTCAGTGTTGCCGAGAAGTCCATTGTTTCGATGACCAGCTGAACGCCCAGACAGTCAGCCACATACTTTGCAAGCATCATTTCCGAACCGTATACGACACCTTCTTCGGTAATGAATTCAGCTGCCGGATAGTCAGGACTGGTTGCGATTACCAGAGTGCCCTTGTTGAGGATGTTCTTCAGTACGCCCTCGGCACCGCTCAGATCCAGATCAGGCTTTTCAAGACCGGATGTATCAAGAAGATATGCATATGTTGCATCAGGCGCAATGTCAGAGTAGAGCGGCTCATCGCCGACTTCATTGATTGCGTCCTCGTCTTCGGTTCCGGACTGCATCTTTGCAATTGCAACCCAGTGTGTATAGTAATTGTTCGCGGCTGCTGTGTTGATGCAGGCATTTACTGCTTCCATCAGAGATGTTTCACCCTTTTTGGCTGCCGCAACGTTTCCTTCGTAATCTCCGTAGATTGAGAGATCGAAATTTACGCCGGACATGGCAAACTGTCCGTTTGACTGCTTTACATAGTTTTCTGCAGTGGTTCCGTCAAGAGCGACTGCATCGCATTTGCCCGATGACAATGCAAGGATTGCCTGATCAAGTGATGTTACAAGTTCAAGTTCTGTTTTTCCGGAACTGCCTGAACCGCACGCTGCCATAGATACTGTCATTGCAAGAACTGCTGCCATATTGAATAATTTTTTCATTTTCATTCTCCCTGCTCCTTATTGAGCTCCTTAACATTTACTTCAGTGGTGATGCATCTTTCTTCAGCACTGTTTCGTCGTCGCTCTTTCATGATCAGTATCCTCCCCCGGAAAATAAAATCCCGTCCGCATGTTTCCATGCAAGGACGGGATATTTCAATCCGTGTTGCCACCTTACTTCGCATATACATCACTGCATATGCCTCTGCGAGTCATCTTTCATACTCTCCGTTAACGCCGGTATACGTTTCTGACTACTGAATTCATCAGAACTTCTCCCGGATGCGCTTCACACTGAGGTCTGTTCTGCCGGACTTCCACTCTGTTCCGGCTCGCTGGAGTACTCGCTCAGGTTACTCTTCCGTTCCTTGAAGTTGAGTTAAAGATACCCGATGAGTTTCATAATGTCAATACATTTTTTACATTTATGATGAAATTTTTCTTTGCTTAATGTAAATGTTTTCATTAAACAAGTTCATCAATCAGCTCCCTGAGGTCTTGAACCGTACCCCTGACATCCTCAAGAATATCAGAGACTGTTCTGCGCATATTGTTGATTCTTTTCTGAATCAGAACATCGGTAATCGGATTGTCGAAGAGATAATCTGCCGATGCCGAAAAACCGTCAAGGCTTTCAATATCAAGCTGCGATCCGCCTTTATAGCCAAGCAGCGAATCAAATCTGCGCAGATCGGTCTTTGCTTTTCCGAGCAGTTTATATGCATCATCAATTCTCTTGTGCTTCATTGCCGTCATAATCAGCTTTCCGCCGAACATATCGGCAATGCCGAAATTTCTGGCGCTGTTCAGAGCATCGAGAACCTCACTGAGACTTCTTTCAGCCTGCTCCCCTGCCTCCACGGCAGTCCATAAATCCGTAAGATTATTCTGATCCATAATTCAAATCCTTTCGAGCACAGGGCCGTTCACCAGGCACACTTCCGAGCTGATCCGTGCCGCATGCTTCAGCGCTTCTTCCGTATCCATGCCTTTCATCCTGCACGCCAGATAAGTGCCGATATGACTGTCACCGGCGCCGGTCGAATCAACGACATTGTCCAGATGCAAAGCCGGCACGCGGATGACTTTCTGATTTTCAATGCAGAGACATCCGTTTTCACCGTCAGTAATAATAACTGTGTTTCCGGTTCTTTTGGCAAGTTTTCCGGCACAGATTCTGATTTCATCGTCCTCTTGTTCCGTACGGTTCAGATAGCTCCGTGCCTCCCTCAGATTCAGATGCAGCAGCGGATGCAGATCAAGCAGGTCCTCCTGCCTTTTTCTGTCGACGTTCATGATACGGGGACCCGGAGCATAGCAGAACGGAAGATCCGGATGTCTTCTGAAAAAGTCCAGGATATATTCGCCGCTTTCCTCTTCCATTTCAAATCCGCAGCAGTATCCAAGCTGAAATTCTTCTGCATCAAGTTCATCAAACCATTCTTTTTTAAAACGGTATTCCGCCCCATGCACAGACATAAAGGTTCTTCTGCCTTCCCTGTCCACGATACAGTAGCAGCAGCCGTTGTCTTCGCCGCTCTCAAATGCAGGCATGATCTGATGCTGCAGCAGCTGCTTCCGTACGAAATCACCGTAAATCCCTTTTCCCACCGGTGCGCACAGCAAATAAGGCACCTGCAGGAGTCTGAACATATTTGACACATTATATGCACATCCTCCCAGGCGCATGGTCTGCGAGTACGGATTTACATCCTCCTCAAGTGAAGGAAGATGGTCCACGCGGATGGTAATATCTGCAACCGCGGAACCGATGATCAGAGCTTTTTTCTGCATTTCATTCTCCAATCACTATCATACCGAAAACAGAAAGCAATTTCCATTAAGCTGTGAGTATCTTCTCACGCTGCTTCAATGACCTCTTCAGCCAGCTGCCTTCCAGGTAGTAGATCACAAAAAGCAGAGAAGTTACAATCCAAGAAATCGGATAGCACCGGAGCGTATCAAAGATATTTTCCGAAGGATAGAACAGGATCCAGATGATGCGCAGTGCACCGATCCCGACAGCTGTCATGCACATCGGAACAAAAGAATCACCGCAGGAGCGGATACTGCTGGACAGAATCTCAACACCGGCAAACGTGACCCAGTACGGGCAGAGATACTTGAGCATGCTCACTCCCGCTTCGATAACGCCGGCATCATCCGTAAACATCCGGAACATATAAATACCCCCGAAGAAACATACGGCGGTAATCAGAAGACTTCCTGCGATATCAATTCCGATTCCCTGCAGAATTCCTTTTTTCACCCTCTTAAGGTCTCCCGCTCCGAAATTCTGTCCGGTAAATGTCAGCAGCGAAGTTCCCAGCGCGCCGCTGTAATTCCAGAACAGAGCATCTATTTTTCCGAAAGCAGTATATGCCGCAACCACATCCGTGCCGTAACTGTTCACGCTTGACTGAATGAAAAGATTTGCCACACTGTACAGACAGGACTGGATTCCCGTCGGGAAACCGATTGCGATAATCCGCACCATTGTTTTCATATCAAAGCGCATGGTTTTAAAATCAAAATGATAACTGTCCGACGCAGCACGCAGAACCCTCAGAGTCATCAGGCAGGACGCACTCTGGGCAATTACAGTCGCCAGAGCCGCACCGCTGACGCTCATCTTCAGCACTGCAACAAAAAGAATATCGAGGATAATGTTGATCACTGCCGAAACAATCAGAAAGTACAGCGGTCTGCGCGAATCACCTACAGCCCTGAGAATTGCCGATCCGGTATTGTAAATCAGCGTCGGAACCATGCCGATAAAATACAGCTGCATATAAATCAGAGACAGGCCGTAGATCGCATCCGGAACATTCAGAATCCTCAGAATCCACGGTGCCGTTAAAATCCCGGCAGCGGTCAGTATAATTCCCAGAAACAATGCCATGAACATGCCCGAGTCAACTCCCCTGCGGACTCCTTCATGATCATTTTTGCCGCAGCACTGTGCGATTACCACCGTAGCCCCGCAGGAAAGACCGGTGACAAATCCGACCAGGAGATTGATTACTGTTCCCGTGGATCCTCCCACCGCGCCGAGTGCCTCTTTTCCGACATAGTTTCCCACGATCACAGCATCCACCGTATTGTAGAGCTGCTGAAAAAGCGTTCCGAACAGAACGGGCCAGAAGAATATCAGGATCTGTTTCCAGATCACTCCGTGCAGCAAATCAGCCTGTCTTCTCATATATAAACGGGAATCAGTATAGCACTAAATCTGAATATGAAAAGCATTATGCAAATATCACGGATTCAGACACTTAAAAGCAATAAAAATCCGATTATGCTATATTTTTCTACTTTACAATTCGTGAATCTGATATACTTTTTCATGTTGGAGAAAACGACTATGAGAACAACGGCATTTGATTCTGAAAAGTATCTTGAACTTCAGCGTGACAAAATTCTTGACCGCATTAACTATTTTGACGGCAAGCTTTATCTTGAATTCGGCGGAAAAATGTTTGAAGACTTCCACGCTTCCAGAGTTCTGCCGGGTTACGAGCCCAACAATAAAATCAGACTCCTCACAGAGCTGAAGGATAAAGTCGAACTGATTATCTGCATTAATGCGAATGCAATCCAGCAGTCAAAGGCGCGCGGCGATCTGGGCATATCCTATGATCAGGAAGTATTCCGCATGCTTGATGCTTTCAAGGAACTCGATCTCTTTGTGGGTTCCGTCGTAATTACGCAGTATCAGCATCAAGCTGCCGCTGACCAGTTCAGAAGTCAGCTGAAAGCAGTTGGAATCAGATCTTATCTGCATTATCCGATTCCCGGCTACCCGACTGACATTGATTTTATTGTCAGCAAAGACGGCCTGGGAAAAAATGATTACATCCGGACAAGCAGAAGTCTGATTGTTGTGACCGCACCCGGTCCCGGCTCGGGAAAAATGGCAACATGCATTTCCCAGCTGTATCAGGACGAAGTAAAAGGCATCAAATCAGGCTACGCCAAATTCGAAACCTTCCCGGTATGGAATCTTCCGCTGAATCATCCGGTCAATCTGGCATATGAAGCTGCCACGGTCGACCTGAATGACATCAATATGATCGATCCCTACCATCTTGAAGCATACGGCGTAACGGCAATTAATTATAACCGTGACGTTGAGATATTCCCGGTCCTCAACCGGCTGTTCGAAAGAATCAGAAAAGAATCTCCGTACAAGTCGCCCACTGACATGGGAGTGAATATGGTAGGATTCTGCATCACTGATGATGAAGCTGCCGTAAGAGCCGCCAATGACGAAATCATCCGCCGCTACTATAAAACCCTCGTCGACTTCCGCATGCAGAAGTGCGATGAAACAGCTGTGGACAAGCTTAAGCTTCTGATGAATAAAGCAGGCATTACACCCGAAGACAGAAAATGTGCCGTTGCCGCAAGAAAGAAAGAACAGGAAACAGGCGCACCTGCACTTGCAATCGAGCTGCCTGACGGAAGAATCGTCACCGGCAAAACATCATCTCTGTTCGGTCCCTCCTCAGCGGGACTGATCAACGCCCTGAAGGCGCTGGCCTCCATCCATAAGGCCAAGCATCTGATTGAGCCGCAGTTCGTAAAGCCGATCCAGGATCTGAAAATAAAAAATCTCGGCAATCATAATCCGAGACTTCATTCGGATGAGCTGCTGATTGCCCTGAGCATCACCGCCAAGACCAATGAAGTGACATCCAGAGCTGTTGCACAGCTCGGCAATCTCAAAGGTTCCGAAGCACACTGCACGGTAATCATGCCGGAAGAAGACGCAAACATCTACCGGAAGCTCGGCATCAACGTCACTTTCGACCCTGCATATCAGCACAAAAAGCTTTATCACAAAAAATAAACAGATACAGCTGCAGAAACCTGCAGCTGTATTTTTGTTATTTCACACTGATGTCTGATCCGAAGTACTTTACTGAAAGTTCTGTCAGTTTTCCCTCTTCACGGAGCTGTCTGATCGCTTCGTTGATCGCTTCCTTCAGTTCCTTCGAAGAATCATTGCCGCGCATCGGAATCGCAATGGAAGTAAGGTCTTCACTTTCATCGGTAATCACAAACGGATCATCAGGATTGTACTTCATGTAATCATAGAATGAAGTTCTGGCATTAATCGTCGCATCGACTCTGCCCTGTTTGACCATATCAAGTGTTTCTGTCAGTGAATCCACGCCTTCCACTGTTGCACCGCACGCTTCACCGAGTTCCATGTATGTTGAACCGATTGAATTTGCGGTCTTCTTTCCGGCAAGATCCTCAAATGTCTTTACATCTTCATTTCCTTCAAGCACGATCAGAACGGAACTGTCATATGCATACGGATCACTGAAGCTGTACGATTTCTGCCGTTCTTCGGTTACGCCGACGCCGTTGATGATGATGTCATATCTGCCGGAGTCAATGCCGGCAAACAGACCGTCCCAGGGGCCCTCTATAAATTCGGCTTCAACACCCAGCTTTTCGGCAATTGCCTTTCCGACTTCGACGTCATATCCGACCAGAGTGTCGGATTCATCATGATATGACCACGGCTGCCAGTTGCCTTCAAGACCGATAATAATCTTCCCGCTGCGCTGCACTGTTTTCAGAGTTCCTCTTTCAGCCGAGCATGCGCTTAATCCTGACAGAAGTGCTGCCGATAATAATAGTTTTACTGCTTTTTTCATTTTATTCCTCCCTGATTCTTATTTACTCCCCTGTACGGTTGTCTTCCATACGGAGGAATTCTCTTGTTCTTTCTTTTTTCGGGTGCTCGAAGAATTCCGCCGAGCTTCCCTGCTCAACAATGACCCCGTTCTCCATGAAGATGACTTTATTGGAAACATCTCTTGCAAAACTCATTTCATGCGTCACCACAATCATGGTTCTGCCTTCCTTTGCGAGCTGTCTCATAACGGCAAGGACTTCCCCGATCAGTTCCGGATCGAGCGCCGATGTAGGCTCATCAAAATAGATAATTTCCGGATTTGAAGCGAGAGCCCTGGCAATCGCGACACGCTGCTGCTGTCCGCCGGAAAGCTGACTGGGATAATAGTCACATCTGTCACCCATTCCGACTTTTTCAAGCATCTTTCTTCCGGTTTCCTCAGCCTCTTCCTTTGGTATTTTCCTGCCGACCGTCAGACCGATCGTCACGTTCTGCAGAGCCGTCTTGTTGAAAAACAGATTGTAGTTCTGAAATACAAACCCTGTTTTCTTACGGAGTTCCATCATTTTCTGTGCAGATGCATTTGCCAGATCATATGACTCATTGTCAAAGATCATTTCACCTTCATCTGCTGTTTCAAGATAATTGATGCATCTGAGCAGGGTTGTCTTTCCCGAACCGCTCGGCCCGAGAATTGCCACAACATCTCCCCGTTCAACAGAAAGATCCACACCGTTGAGAACATCGAGGGTATCAAATTTCTTTCTGATCCCTCTGATTTCAAGCATTGCCATAAATCACCTCCGCACCCCGTAGGAATTCAGCCTGTCTTCTCCCCTGCGCTGAAGCCATGTCAGAACCGTAGAGAAGATCAGATAGATCAGGGCAACTTCCAGATACAGCCAGAATGCTTTGTAGGTACGGCCGGCAATTCTCTGCGTAACCATAAACATTTCAGTGACTGTAATATTCGAAGCAAGGCTTGTCTCCTTGACCAGGCCGATCAGAGAGTTGGAGAGCGGCGGGAAAGCCGTTCTGAATGCCTGCGGAAGTATGATGTGCCACATTGTCTGAAACCAGGAAAGACCGCTGCAGAGTCCGGCTTCCATCTGTCCTGCCGGGACAGACTCCAGTGCCGACCGCATTGTCTCTGCACAGTACGCTCCTTCGTTCAGTGCAAAAACCATAACCGCACTGGGAAAAGCGTCAATCATGATCCCGATTGACGGAAGTCCGAAAAACACTACATAAAGCTGTACCAGTACGGGTGTACCTCTGATAATCCAGATATAAAATCTTGCAATCTGCTTCAGAACGGGAATATCAGCGTACTGAATCATAGCCGTGATTACGGCAATGATCAGAGCCAGGGCAAATGATATTACCGTCAGCGGAATCGTCATGGTAAATCCCGGTATCAGTATCTTCATGAATGAATCAACCAAAATATCCCAAACCTGCTGATTCATACTGCCTCCTTAAGTTACTGAAGCATTTTATAAAAACTTGTTGTTTTTGTCTTCTATAATGCTTCTCTGACGGATATTTCTGCATAAAAGGCAGAATATCCATTCAATATTCAGCCGATCAGTTTGTTCAGCTGACGCTCGGAAGCCTGCGGAAGTTTTTTCCGCAGATGCTTCAGAATTCTCATACGTGACTCTTCCGGAGTCCGGCTGTAGGCCGCGGTTACTCTTTTCTGTCCGAACATTTCCTCCGGAGTTGTATACTGTGCAATTCCCCATCCGTATTCCTTCCCGTTTCTGTCAAGCGGATACAGAAAGGTGCGGATGTTGACATATGTCTGCATCTGAAGTCTGTCTATGATCGGTTCAAACCCTTTGAGCCCGTCTTTTCCGAAACCGCAGTATGCCTTCAGTGCCTTTGTATCAAGTGCATGGTGCTTTACAATCATGTCGTAAACGGCTCTGTCATGCATGGGAACACGGCCTTCATCATACAGAGCATCCAGATCATATCCGTCCCTGCGGTAATTGGCAAAATCAGGAAACCACCGCAGTGAAATAAATCCGGCACGGTGATTGAAGAATTTTCCGTATACAACCCTGCCGTTCAGTGCGGCATCCTTCTTCCATTCCCACGGACCCGGTTCAACCGGTGAAAACCAGAGATGCGACGGCGTGTTTTCCTCGACTGAAAAACCTTTGATGCCGCAGTTGAAAAACGGCAGAAAGCCGTATTCCAATGCAAGTTTTTCCATTTCCTGCCACGATGTGATCATTCGATATCCTCCAGTTTTTCTATTACTTTCTGAAGTTCCGCAGGGATTCTTCTGGTTCCGCGCACACTGCCGAGACCGTATTCCGCGAGCACATTTCTGCGCAGAAGCTCCTCCGGATATATTTTTTCCAGCCTCAGATCCATCCTCGTTTTATACTTTCCCCAGGATTTATCGGGCACCGGCAGATTGCTGCCGGTTACACGTGTTCTGTAAACAATTGCCGATACCGGAGCGGTAATGTAAATATAAACGGTATCCCCCGTCTGAATACACGCATCCTGATGCCATGAAATTGTTTTTGTGCGGGCAAATGCCCGTTTTACGGAATAGTATTTCGGATTGCTCGGGATTACCCAGAAATGATTCTCCGTATCTGCACTTTTCGTTCCTTTTGCGGTCAGCCTGTGACTTTCACCGATAAACGTCATGATTCTGTCATCACTCAGAGTATCGTCGAGCACGACGCTGATCCAGTGTTTGTGATTCATATGGTATGCCGGATAGATTCCCTGCTGTTCAATCAGTCTGACAATCACATCGGTATCCATCTTAAGATTTATGATTTCGACTGTGCCTTCCCTGTCTTTCTGTATCTTTTTCCTTTCGATCAGCATGATCAGACCGTACCATTTTGAATTCACGGGATTCCTGAAAACAGCAATGTCATCATCATCGAATGTTCTTTCCGGGCTGTCGCCGTATTTCTCAAGAATCATGGCAGCGATCCGGTTTGCCTGCGGCGAGGCAAACTCCGTGCTGTCGCAGCATTTTTCGGCAATGTCCTTCAGCACCTCAATATATGCATTCCTGACCGAGGAAACAAACGCACTGGTCTGCATCGGAACATGCAGCGGAATAAACTCATCCCCTGTTTCATGTTCAATTGCCCTGCCTCTGACCTGATGATCTGCTCCGACTGCAATCTCAGCCGAAAACTGTCCTTCAAAAAAAGGAACCGATATCAGGTATTCACCGTTCTGCTTTGTAAATCCGTACGCCTCAAGCTTCTGCGGATTTATTGTTTTCTTCCTGAAACACTCACTTTCCAAACTCATATCAACAGTATAGCACCCTAATTCTTTCTGTATGGTTTACGGACATCAGTCAGCCGCAGAAATGCCGGACTGCGCAGATGCCGTCAGATCCCTGATGTAGTTGCCTTTCAGAATCCTGACCGTGCATATTGAAATCTTAACGAAAACGTCCGCTCTCAGCAGGAAATAGACAGCAGTCACATCCAGATGAAGCAGAAAAGCGCCGATCATTCCTGCCGGAATCCCGATCAGCCACATGCATCCGGCATCAGCTTTAAAGGCAAACTCCGTGTCACCGGCACCCCTCAGCACGCCGATCACGCATGTATTTTCCATACCGCAGGCAAGCATGATCACTGCAGTCACGCCTATCAGGCGGAAGGCAAGTTCCCTGCTTGAAGCACTGATATTCGGATAAATTGCAAGAACGGGATTTCTGACTGCAAGAACAAACAGCGAAGCGAATATGCCGGTACACAATGCGATTGCCAGGAATGTTTTTCCTGCTTTTTTTGCATATTCAATTCGTCCTTCCCCGATTATCTGTCCGATGACGATCGATGAAGCGCGGGAGATGCCGTAAATAAACACCATAGCTGCCTGTGATGCAACGGAAGAGACACCTGCCGAAGTGACATATGCAGCGTTCATATTGCCGATCACTGCAACCTGCGTGCTTGATCCGAGAGCCCATACCAGATCATCAAGAATGATCGGCGTGCTGATCTTCAGATATCCCGGAATCAGGCTGCGGTCAATATGAAGCAGATCACGGAACGTAAATCCGATTTCTTTTTCATACTTCGAGAAATAGACCCATACAGCCGCAAGTTCGAACAGTCTGGCAGCGACGGTTCCCCCGGCAGCGCCGGCCACTCCCATTGCAGGCATCCCCAGCTTTCCGTAGATCAGAATATAATTGGCTGCCATATTCACCAGGAATGCCATAACGGATATGACGGCACCGGCTGCTGTATTTCCCTTTGCGTTCAGCGCCGCTGTATAGCAACGGCATATGCCGCTGAGCAGATAGGAAAAGACGACAATTCTGAGGTATCTTACCCCTTCCGAAATCAGGAAGGCATCTTTCGCAAAAATCGACATGATCTGAGCCGGGAACACAAAACACAGCAGCATAAAAAGCAGGCATGAGAAAAGCACCGTCACAAACATGACAGACATTGTTTTTCTGATAGCCGCAAAATCTCTCTTTCCGTAATACTGGGAAATGATGACGGAGCCGCCCGAGGTAAGTCCGAAAACAAGTACTATAAAAATAAAATACGGCTGTCCGGCAACGGTAACAGCTGATACGGCATAATCACCGAGAACACCGCACATAACAGTATCCAGCATCTGCACGCAGAAACTGATCAGTTCATAAACCACAAGCGGAACTGCTATGCGCACCAGCGTTTTATAGAAACTTTTTTCCCTGATCATATGTAGACTAATATATCACGGCACATATAAAAAAAACAGGAAGCCCGCAGGCTTCCTGTCTGACAGCCGGTTATTCGCCGAAGCTGATTCCAAGCAGTTTTGCTTCCTCGATAATACGTGCAGTCGGGTCGATTGTCTTAAGTCTTCCGGCAACTTCCTCCAGAGGAACCTTGACCATTTCCCTGTTTCTGTAGCCGACCATAAATCCGTAATGTCCGTCAAGAATCATCTTTCCTGCCTCGGCACCGAGCCTGCTTGCAAAGACTCTGTCGTAAGGACACGGTGCGCCGCCGCGCTGTGTATGTCCGGGAACAGTTACACGGACTTCACGTCCCGTAGCCTTCTGAATCAGATCGGCGATTTCATATGATACGGAAGGATATTCATAATTGGCAAGCTTCTTCTTATATGCTTTTTTGGACAGAGCAGCGTCTTCCTTGGATATCGCACCCTCTGCAACAGCAATGATGCTGAAACGGTGGCCCTTTCTGTCACGTTCTTCAATTACATCGATGACCTTTTTGATATCGTATGGAATTTCCGGAATGAGAATAATGTCGGCTCCGCCTGCGATGCCTGCATTCAGCGGCAGCCATCCGACCTTATGACCCATGATTTCAATGATGAATACACGGCCGTGTGAAGATGCAGTGGTATGAATTTCATCAATGCACCTTGTTGCGATATCGACGGCAGACTGGAATCCGAATGTCATATCCGTTCCCCAAAGATCATTGTCGATCGTCTTCGGAAGCGTAACAACATTCAGACCTTCCTGATTCAGCAGATTGGCAGTTTTCGTGGATCCGTTTCCGCCGAGCATGACAAGACAGTTCAGCTGCAGCTTGTAATATGTCTGCTTCATTGCCGCAACTTTATCCAGACCTTTCTCGTCCGGCTCATGGATTGTTTTGAACGGCACACGGGATGTTCCCAGAATCGTTCCACCGATAGTCAGAATATTAGTGAAATCTTCCTCTCTGAGAAGTCTGAATTTACCGTAGATCAGTCCCTTGTAGCCGTCTTCAAATCCATAGAATTCTACCGGTTCCTTGGCATTGTTTGTAACAACCTTAAAAACACCGCGCATCGCCGCGTTGAGAGCCTGACAGTCGCCTCCGCTTGTCAGCATACCGATTCTTAACATTGAATGATCCTCCAAAGATAATCTATATAATTATTAAACTCCATGTTTGCTTTCCAAGTAAAGTGAAAAGTAAAGAATTTCTGTTCTGATATGCACTTTTCAGCCTTTTGATCTTAACGCCTGTCAGCACCCTTTCCGGTAAAGGTAATATGAATACAGCGAAGGAACCGCTGCCGCAGCGAAAATGACTGCGGATACCGTCAAGGCAGAAACATTATGATCAGTCAAAGCTGCAATCAGCAGAAAGAGGCCGGCCAGCGTCCAGATTTTTCCGGCAAGGATATGTGTTCTTTTCCAGTTTTCCGCACTGTTCAGCGTCCAGGGCAATCTGAATCCGACAGTACGGCTCACAGCTGTATCAGGCAGATATCTGCCTGCCAGGGCAAATATGGTGCCGGCTTCCGCAGACAGAACGGAAGAAGGACTGACATTAACACCGAGAGAAGGAAGAAGTATCATCAGTTCGGAAAACAGCGAAATCAGAGGAACAAGCCAGCCGGCTGCCCGTATGATTCTCTCATTCCCGCCGTCACGGGATGACGGATCCAGCGACAGCATGAAATGGACAAACAGATTCACCGCCGCCATAAGAACCGGAAGCATCAGCACTGCGGTGATGCGGGAAGAATAACCGTCCGGCTGACCGTCGAAACCATAATGCACGGGGACCTGTTCCGGAAGTCTGTTCCACAGCAGAAATCCTGCAGCCGAAGGCAGAAGGCAGAAGAGTGTTGTTATGATTATCTGCTTTTTGTCTTTCATAATAATCTCCGAATCCATATTATCATCATTTTCATATCATGATGCTGAATGTTCATTTAAAGGTTATAATGATTCAAATGCAAAGGAGAATGCTCTATGCTCGAGAAAATGAAATACCTGGGAATCGCCCTTCCGGAAATAATCCGCAAATATAAGGACATCGGTGATCTTTCAAAAGCTGACAGCATCATTGACATGATGCTTGATGATGACAAAGTTCCTGAAGAAATGAAGGAGCGGCTGATTCTCGAAAAAGAGATTCTCCGCCGTTATCCGGAAAACTACCCTTATACGGAAGAAGAAGGCCTGCAGATGATCCGTCAGGAAATCCCTGACTTTACAATGGAGGAACTGCAGCAGTGGGAAGACAGACGCGCTGCCGAGTTTGTTTACATCAACGGTGAAAAACGGCTCTACAAACGTTTCTTCGGCACAATGAAAAAAGTTTATCCCGATCTTGCAAAACGGGCGGGCATAGACAAAGATTTCTACGCAAATCCCCTTCTTGACGAAAACATCGCATGCATGAAGAAGAACGGACATGCCGTCTGGCATTTCCGCCTGCGTCATCAGCTTCGGATAAAGGACGAGGCATTCCGCCCCGGCGAAAAGATCACGGTCCATCTTCCCGTACCCACTGATGCAGTCAATATGAAAAATATCAGAATCATCAGCACCGAACCGGAAGGATATGCATCTGACCTGCACAGCGGACAGAGAACGGTCTGCTTCAGCGGTGCATTTCAGGAGAACAGGCCGTTTGCAGTCGAGTATGAATATGATTCCGAGACTGTTTACAACTGTCCGGAAAAAGGCTTTGATGACGGAAACTTCAGGGAATTCACCAGAGAAGAAGCACCTCAGATCGTATTTACACCGGTTATCCGTTTGATCGGTGACAGACTCAGAGGCACTGAAACCGACCCTGTCGTTCTTGCCAGACGGGTCTATGACTTTGTGACAACAAAAATGGTATATTCCTTTGTCCGGCAGTATCTTCTGCTCGGAATCATCCCGGAATATGCAATCGGAGAAATGAAAGGCGACTGCGGAGTGCAGGCGCTGACATTCATCACCCTGTGCAGATACCTTGGAATTCCTGCCAGATGGCAGAGCGGTCAGTTTGTCGAACCGTCTGATATCGGAAACCATGACTGGGCAATGTTCTATGCAGCACCTTACGGATGGATGTTCGCGGACTGTTCGTTCGGCGGAGCGGCATACAGGGCAGGAAACACCGAAAGACATAACTACTACTTCGGAAACCTTGACCCCTTCCGCATGGCATCATGCTCGGAATTCATGTGTGAATTTGATCCTCCGAAAAAACATTACCGGATCGACCCTTATGACAACCAGAGCGGTGAAGCGGAATATGAGGACCGCGGGCTTGACGGAAGTGAATTCGAAACCGAACGCACCGTTATAGACTGTAAGAAAACCGCATAAAAAAGGGCTTTTGAGAAAGCCGTCCCGGCTGTCAGCCGGAGACACCGTCTTTCTTCAGAGCCCTTTTCATTTCGTTCATGATCTGTTCCGAAGTATGCCTGTCCGCTGACATCACGGTTGCCTTTTCAAGCAGCTTAACTGCATGCGCATAAAACATCTTCATGCCCTCACACAGATAATACTGTGCCTCATCCTCATTTCCTGTTTTGAAGCGGTCTTTCAGGCATCCCCCGCCGCAGTATTTCAGCCAGCTGCATTCCCTGCATTTTCTGCTTAATGCCGTCTTTTTTGATTCACCGAAATCAGTCTGTCTGCGTGAATAAACCATCCGGTCCAGTTTTGTATTCTGAATGTTTCCCAGCCTGTGCTGATCATCCACAAAATGATCGCATGAATAAATGCTTCCGTCCTCTTCGGCAATCAGTACTTTCCCGCATGTTTCCGTCAGCCAGCAAACCGCAGGACTTCCCCCGGCAGCCACTCTGGCAGTTTCGGCAAACAGCTGCACATCAGTTTTTCCCAGATCCTCAGTGATCCACTCGTCAAATACCGCGCAGAGAAACGCTCCGTATTCTTCCGGAGCAACGGACAATGACGAATATGAGCCGTCTTCCCTGCGGATCACGATCGGAATAAACTGAATCCAGCCTGTATCAAGTTCCTTCAGACAGTGATACACCCCCATCGGGTCTTTCACGGAGGTACTGTTTACCGTACACAGAAGATCCGGAAGTATCCGGTATCTCTTCAGCCGTCCGATATTTGTCCTGATTCTCTGCCATGTTCCGGAACCGCCGATATCCCTGCGGTTCTGATTATGAACTGCTTCCGTTCCGTCAATGCTGATGCCTATATCAAAACGGTTCTGCACCAGAAATCTGCACCATTCATCGTTCAGCAGAAGACCGTTCGTCTGGATATTGTTCCATACCGTTCTCCCGGACGGAAGGTATTTCCTCTCAAGTTCAACCGCCTTCTGATAAAACGGAATTCCGGCAAGCAGCGGCTCTCCTCCGTGCCACACGAATGAAATAACCTCACCCTTCTGACTCTGGATCGTTTCCCTTATGATCCGTTCCAAAAGAGCTGTTTTCATACAGCTCTGTTTTTTATGCATGGAGTATCTGCCCTTGTCCAGGTAATAACAGTAGGAACACCTCATATTGCATCGTGATCCCACCGGCTTTACCATCATGACAAAAGAATCCTGTTTATTCATGTTTTATTCTTTTTTCAGATGCTCATCAAAGAAATCCAGTACCTTGTTGAAAGAGTCCATTGCGGCTTCCTGCCGGTACATGGGTTTGTCGTAGTACCAGATTCCGTGTCCGGCACCGTCGTAGCGGTAAAATCTGTAATCCTTGCCGAGAGACTTCAGGACTTCCTCGGTTCTGTTTACTTCATCGCGGTCCGGAGAGCGGTCATCGTTTCCGAAAATGCCGATCAGCGGGCAGCTGAGGCCTGCCGCAAAATCAATCGGTGCTTTCGGTCTGGACGGTGTCAGCTGATCCTCGGAACAGGCAACGCCGCCGCCCCATAAGTCCGCCGCTGCATCAATACCGTCAAGCGTACATGCGGCAAGGAATGTATGACGTCCGCCGGAACACATGCCGATGACTCCCGTTTTCCCATTTGAGTTCGGCTGACTCCGCAGAAAGCTGAGTGCGCTGCTGCAGTCTTCCATAACACTGCTGTCCGGCACAATTCCGGCATTGCGCATTCTGGCTGACACTTCAACAGGTGTACCGTGCCCGTAGTCTTCATAAATATTCGGACAGATGACTGCATATCCGTGCTCGCTGAAGCGTCTGGATGCTTCGCGGCAGTATTCATCCCACCCGGGCATATGAGGAATCAGAACGATGCCGGGGACAGATTCTTTACCGAGAGGTCTTGAAAAATATGCCCTTACCGGCCTGCCGTCATGTCCTTTAATTGTGATTGTTTCAGCGATCATGCCGCTGTAATCGGCTGTATCAAAAGAATTCCACATACATGATCCTCCTGAAATAATAGTATCATAAATGCTTTCCGGCTTTGTTCAAAATACAAGTCCTCAGCGTCACATTCAGCCCGTATGCCGGTTACATACAAAAAGCGGATATCAGCAGTTGTTCTGCCGGTATCCGCTAATCCTCCCCCATATTCCTTTTCAGGATTTAAAGCAGGATTGTTCAGGATTATTCAGTAATTAAGCTTTTTTTGCTTCAAATCTTTTTCCGAGCACAAACGTTACCGCAAAGGCAACAGCTACAGCAAGAATCATAACCAGAAGCATTCCGATCAGGTTGCCGGATGTTCCGTCAGGATTGATATATGCAGGGAAAGAGATGAAGCCCGGTGTGGAAATGACGAACTGTGTCAGACCGAACAGACCGGCAATAAATCCGCCGAGACCGCCGCCGATCATTGCACCGATCAGCGGATAGCGCTTGACAAACAGAACACCGTATACGCCCGGTTCGGTAATGCCGCACAGCGCAGTTACGCCGGCACCTGCCGCAACAGATTTTTCTTCGGCATTCTTGGCAAGAACTGCAGCTGCCAGACATGCACCGCCTACAGCAACGTTTGCCGGAGCCATACCTGTACAGATCAGAGGATCACTTCCCACTTCGGCAAGGAGCAGGAATACGATCGGATATGTAGCGTTGTTCATTCCGAAGAATACCATCCAGCATGTCAGAGCACCGATGATTCCGACAGCGAGAGCCGGGAATGCTCTGTAGATTGCAAGAACGCCGTTTGCCAGCCATGTACCTACAGTGTTGCCGATCGGACCGAGAACGATCAGTGTTACGGGAACAGTGATCAGCATTGTGCACAGCGGCACAAAGATTGTTCTCATATAAACCGGCATAACCTTCTGCAGCCACTTGTAGACAAAGCTCATGAACAGAACACCGAGAATAATCGGGAAAATATTCGCATTGTAGCCGATTGCCTGAATGGGAATTCCGAAGAAACTCAGGCCTTCCTGACCGTTGATTGTGCTGTAGAGCATAATGCAGGCGAGGAATGCGCCGAGATAACCGTTGGACTTCAGACGTGTAGCCGCAGAGAAGCCGATAAATACCGGCAGGAAGTAGAATGTTGCCTGATTCAGCGCATACAGTACCGTGTATGTTCCGCTGTCTGTTGACACTCCGAAGAACGATGTAAGCAGTGTCAGCACCGCTCCGGTAAGACCTCCGGCAACCAGTACCGGAATAACCGGTGAGAATACACCGCCGATAAAGCTCATGGCTGTATTGAGGAAATTGCCCTTGGAAGCGGCCATATCTTCCTTCAGAGCCGCATCATCAGCGACTTCACCGCTTGTCTTTATGCCGTCAATCTTCTGGAACTCTTCATAAAGTGACGGTACGTCCTGGCCGATGACAAACTGATATTCACCGTTCTGTTTGATCAGATTCAAAACGCCCTTAACTGATTTTGCGGCATTTTCATCCAGTTTGGAACCATCCCTCAGCTGAAGACGGAGACGTGTCATGCAGTGTGATACATTGGAGATGTTAGGAACTCCTCCGCATACTTTGATAATTGATTCAGCTATTGCCTTATAATCCTTCTTTGCCATTGTTTTCCCTTTCTATGCAGGATTGTTATTCCTGTCCCTTTTTAGCTTTGATATCACTGGCAATTTCACTTGTTTTTGTAAACTCTCTCCATTCGGTCATATCTTTTCCCCATTCCTGACCGTTGGATTTAATGAGTCTTGAATACCAGTAGAAGGAATCTTTCTTATATCTCTTCAGATCTCTGACATCGTCATCGGTTGTGTTGACAAATACCAGTCCGTACCGCTTTGCCATACCGTTGCCGGTACTCAGCAGATCCGTAAAGGACCAGGGGTTGAAGCCGAAGACATCGACGCCGTCCGCAATCGCAAGACCGAGATTGTAGATATAATCACGCAGATAATCGATACGGTAGCTGTCATGAATTTCTCCGTTTTCATCCAGATCTTCATGAGCTCCGAAGCCGGCCTCCGTAATGACCATCGGCAGATGATAATGATCCCACATATAGCGCATTGTATACCGCATGGAAACACCGTCGATATGCCAGTCCCAGTCAGTCGTCTCGACCCATTCATTCCTGTCAAGTGCATATTCACCCGGGATATTCGGATAAACAAACTCGCCTTTTCTTCCGTATTTGTTCAGTCCGATCAGCTGTGTATAGGAAGGATCCGGTGCTTTTCCGACGTCGCTTCTGTAGCAGTTGATTGCAAAGAAATCGATCTTTGCCCTGCTGATCAGCTCCATATCGCCTTCCTGGATTTTCGGGTCAATATTGTTTTCCTTCCAGTAATTCTTTACAAATGTGCTGTATTCTCTGAACGCATAAGTATCATCCCAGATTTTCTGCGTCAGTTCCTCGGCATTCATCGCCGCGATCTGATCTTCCGGTTTTGCGCTCTTCGGATAAATCGGAACATATCCGGGCACAGGGCCGATCTTTCCGCCTTCGACGATTTCATGGCAGGCAATAACAGCCTTGGCATGGCAGAGATTCATGATGTGATTGATCTGCCATTTTTCCTCGAACCAGTTTGTGCATCCCTTGGAAACTCCGAGCCAGTCTCCGTAAACGATCTGCATGTTCTGCTCGTTGATGCTGAGCCAGTACTTGACTCTGTCGCCGAAATTCTCAAAGCATGTCCGGCAGTAGAAATCAAACTCGTCAATGATCGCTCTGTCATGCCAGCCGCCGAACTTCTCATCGACCCAGACCGGCATGTCATAGTGATACAGTGTAACGATCGGCGTGATTCCCGCAGCCACCAGCTCATCGATCAGAGCATTGTAGAAAGCAATGCCTTCGGGATTGACCTTTCTGTCATCTGCCGGAATGATTCTGCTCCAGCTCAGTGAAAAACGGTAGGAAGTAAAGCCGCACTCCTTCATCAGTGCAACGTCCTCCCTGAAGCGGTGGTAATGATCCGCCGCAATGGAATTGTCCGCAAAAGGCTTCTTTGTCTGTGAATTCAGGTCAATGATGGCCGGAGTTCTTCCGCCTTCTGCTGTCCCTCCCTCAACCTGCCATGCGGCACTGGAAGCGCCCCACAGAAAGCCTTTGGGAAATACAGGATTCTCTTTATGTTTCATAAATTCCTCCCTTTCTGTTATTTTCACTATATATTTTTAAATCTGTTTCTGTGGTTTCACACCATGAAACCATCAGTAAATATGGTTCCGTTGTATGAAACCAACCACCGTTTTTGAATTAAATGACATTGTTTTAATTCTGCAAGTGATTTATATATAAATCTATGAAAAAAAGCGAGTACAGTTACAACAGACACCAGTTCAATACACTGACCTCCCTGCTGTCGTATCTGAATACGAACGATGAGGATCAGACATATTTTCTGCTTGCGAAGTATCTTCTCGAGCATATGGACACCATTGAAAAGCTCAGCATTTACAAGGTGGCCAAAGACTGTTTTGTGTCCCGTTCAAGCATTCACAGATTTGTGCATCTTCTCGGATTTGACAGTTTTTCTGTATTCAAAAAAAATGCCCGCGAAGCCCGCGAGCATTTTCACCGCTTTATAGATTACGTGGATTATGACGATTTTGCCAACGGTCTGAGCAATGCCCTGAAAGCCATGACGGAAGATATCAACAAAAGCATCTCGACACTTGAAATGAGAAATGTCTGTGCAAAGATACATCATGCAGAAAACATCATCCTGTTTATGAGTGAGGCAAGCTCATCCGCAGTCAAGCAGTTCCAGCAGGAAATGCTCTGCGTCGGCAAAGTGATCCGTGTCATCACCGACTATGCCCAGGACACGAAGCTTCTGGAATCTCTCGGCGAAAACGATCTTATGATCACCGGTTCCGCATCGGGAAATTATGCCCATGTAATTGCACCGGATCTGGAATCCATCAAAGCACGCAAAGTTCTTGTCACCTACAATCATTCCAGGAAACTGGCGAAATCCTATGAATCAGTCTGCTATTTATCACGGAGCGAACAGTCAAATGATGTGATTATCAGCCAGAGAAATGTGTACACCAGATACGGAATGACATATTTCTTTGATCTTCTGTTTCACCATTATGTATCCATGTACCGCGATGAAATCAAAATCTGAAACACCAGCAAAGGCAGAACAGGACCGGATGCGGCTCATTCAGCCTTTTTTTCTGTCTGTCCGAGAACACAGCCGGTAAAGAATACATCATGTACGGAATCAGGATACCCGTCAAGCGGCGTGATAATTACATGCGCATTCTGATCCGGACAGATGCAGCGTTCAAAATACAGATTTCTGAACTCGGGAATATCCTCGGGGTCATCGCTCTGAACAACAGGATCATGGTAATCCATCTGATTGTGCACGTAATCCATTGAAATCCTGACTGTCTCATTCTGAATATTCACCATCAGAATATCCCTCATGTAAATATCCTCGACTGTTCCGCCGCGTCCCATTGCACTTTTAAAACGGATTCCCGTATCGGAATCGATAAAAGTGCAGTCACGGATCAGTACGTTCCGGATACCGCGCGACATTTCGCTTCCGATTACAAAACCGCCGAAGCTTCTTCCCACCATGCAGTCATGGATCAGAATGTTTTCACATGGCTTTTTCAGTTTTCTGGCCTCCCTGTCTTTTCCGGCTTTCAGACAGATGCCGTCATCCCCGGTCTGGAAGCTGCAGTGATGCATATGCACACGGTCACAGGAATCAATATCAATACCGTCCCCGTTCTGTGCATAATAAGGATTGTTTACACTGATGCCGCGCAGTGTCAGATCTTCGCAGAAATACGGATGAATACTCCATGCAGGCGAATTCTGCAGATGAACATCTTCAATCAGCACTTTTCTGCAGAAGCGCAGGCTCAGCAGAACCGGCCGGTAAAAATCATAATACGGTGCGGCTTTTGCAAGTGCCTCCTCTTCAGAGTCACAGCTGTCAGGGAATACCTCCCCTGCATAGCGGGCCTGATAAATTGTTTCCGTCGGAACCCAGATGCCTCCTTCACTGCTGTCAATCACTCTGCCGGGACCGCCCGTGATCCTGTTCCACTGCCGTTCCGTCAGTTTGAACTGCTTTACCGGCCGCCAGAGATGACCGCTTCCGTTGATTGTCCCGCTTCCCGTAATTGCAATATTTTCGGCATTTTCCGCCGTTATCGGAGAAACAGCCCGGATCCTCCGGATTCCTTCGTAATCAGTGACCCGGAGCGGATACTCCTCCCTGTTTTTGCTGAAAACAATCAGTGCATTATCCGCAAGATGAAGTTCAACACCGGAAAGAAGTCTGATCGGACCTGTCAGCCAGATTCCGTTTGGGACTGTAACCCGTCCGCCGGCAGCCGATGCCGCCTGAATGGCTTCCCTGAAAGCATTTGTATTTGAGACCTTTCCTCCCGGAACGGCACCGAAGCCGCGGATGTCATATTCATTCCGGGAGATCTCCGGAAGATTAACCTTGAATTCACGAAACATGATTTTCCCTCCGATTTCAGTATGATGCATCTATGCCGGAGCCGGTTTCCAGCCGCAGTTCAAACTCAGACTGATCAGCCTCGATAACTGCCTCAACCGTCTTTTTTCCGTTCAGATGCCACTCACCCGGCAGCCAGACCGTGTATCTGTCTGCAACCGGCAGAATACGCTTCTTTTTGATTCTCAGAATTCCTTCGTCAACGTCCAGCACAGTGCATTCCGCACCCATCGAATAATGACTGTCGGAAGCCGTGATAACCGGCCTGTCCGCCATGCGCTCAACTTTGATGACAGTTGCCCCGTGAGGGCTGATCATCCCCAGTTCCGCAATACCGTCCGACTTTACCCCGAGGCAGTATTTCTTTCCGTAAAAATCGCAGACCGCATATTCACCTTCCGGAAGACTGAGCTTTGACAGATCGAGTCTGACCTGAAGCGGATCGGTATCCGACCAGTTGATCAGACAGATGCAGTGAACGCCGGTCTTTCCGACATATACGTCAACTGCTTCGGGGAAGCGTTTCCCTGCCATCAGATCCAGCGGGCGCGCCTTAACCTCGGTCACCGGAAGAATGTGTCTTATTTCAAGCAGACGGTCATCCGTAATCCTGTCCATCGGTTCTGTCTGGCACATAATGCCCCCGGCCGCAAACTGATTGATCAGACTTGTCCTGATTTCATCATCATTCAGAAGACCGTATGTCAGCCGCAGATTCCTCTCCATCACATGATTTCTGCGGATCATCAGAGCATCCGGATCATTCGCCCACCACTCATTCATATAGAAGCGCTGAATGCTCTGTCTGATGGTATACGGTGCCGTCTTTCCGCCCTGATTGACGGAAGAACTCCACATTGCCAGCACATCGGAGCCGGTGCGCTGCCCGTCCACCAGACCGATAACCGGGTCATACAGGCCGCCGCACATCAGAAAGAATGATTCTTCCCCCATTCCCCTGCGCACGGCACTGACAGCCCGGTAATACGCCTGAGCCAGTGTGACCGTTTTATCATGGAAATCAGCATCCTCAAAAATCACTGCCGCTCTGGTGAAATCCAGCTTGTGATAGCTGTAGCCCCATTCATCCGTAAACATCTGATACAGTTCTGTAAAATACCGGTATGTTTCCTGATTCGTGATATCGAATACGTAATAAACCGTGTCATTCATCGGAAACAGACAGGGCTCTCCAGATCTGTCCCTCAAAATCCATTCCGGATGTTTTTTCCAGATTCCGGCAGTTTCATGGGCCACAAACGGGCTGGACCACAGTCCCGGAGTATAGCCGGCATTTCTGATCTGATCGGCCAGCTCCTTCATTGACAGCGGGAATCTGCTGTTGGGAACATACTCTCCGAGCGTAACCTCCCAGCCTTCGTCTACCTGGAATACGTCATACGGGAGCCTGCGGTCACGGATGATATTGAGACATGTGCAGACATCTTCATAAGATACAGTCAGTCCGTAATAATACCATGTGCAGAAGACTGCCGGATGCCTTTGACAGCGGCTTCCGTAAAGGGCGGCTTTCCGCCGTGCAAAAGAAAGAATTTCCTCCTCAGGATCCGCCGTTACCGCCGTCCGCAGTGTTTCCGTGCGTACGGTCTGCCCGGGCTTTATGAAAATCCTGAATATTGTTTCTGCCTTTATGCGTTTGATGCTGCCGTCATCATCAAGCTCGATCACCGTCTGAAACAGCTGGTCGCGGCCGGTGATAAATTCCAGCGCCAGTACTTTTCCCTCTGCATCCTTCAGCAGTGTCAGATGATCACTGACGGCGCTTTTCCCGCTTCCCGATTCCAGGCTTCCCCCGGTTTCCGCCATAACCGAGGAAACATCATTGAGCCGCTCATCCCTGCATCCGGTGACAAACTCACCCGGCATGTCATTTTTATGCCTGCCGCTCCTGAAAACCGTATAAGGACCTTCACCGATGCCGAGTTCAGCCGGAGACATCACATCCAGCAGGCAGACTTTTTCCAGATACAGATCAGAATCCGTACAGTTTGTCACTTCCGCATGATATTCACAGAAATTCTCACCGCAGGCTTCCGCAGCATACCTGATTTTCAAAGATCCGTCGCTTCCGTCTGTATAAATCCCGTTGTAATATGCACTGATTCTGATTTTATCTGTCATATGCACTCCTTTTCCCTTATTCATCCCCGCAGAATCATTATACGATGATCACTTCCGATATCCCGTAAATCAGCTTTCTGCACGCACAGTCAGAAAAACACTCCGGAGAGTGTTTTATATGATGTTCAGAGAAGCTTGTTTTTCCACTCCTCTTCCTTGAATCCGGCAAGCACAAAATCATCAGCCACAAGGAGCGGACGCTTCACCAGCATTCCGTCTGTCGAAAGCAGCCCGAATATTTCGTCATCACTCATGGATTTCAGCCTGTCTTTGATATTCATCGAACGGTAAAGCTGTCCTGATGTGTTAAAGAACTTCTTCGGCTCCGTACCGGACAGTGCATTCCATTTTTTCAGTTCCTCACGGTTCGGATTTTCCTCCCTGATCGGGCGCTTTGCATAAGGGATATTATTTTCCCTCAGCCATTTTTCCGCTTTGCGGCATGTGCCGCATTTTTCATAACATACAAATGTATACATATCAGACCTTAAACTCATCCGTAACTGCTTTCTTCAGTTCATATACCGTCACTTCCGCGCCGTCGCTGACGGTATAGAAGTGCTCTCTTTCTGTCGGGAAAACATGGGCAGTAAATGTTGATTCTCCCCCGTTGCAGAAGATCTCAACGGAACTGCGGTCAATAAATACTTCAAGCTTTCTGAGCGGTGTGAACACCGGAAGATACGCCTGCTCAAATACCTTTTCGTTGAAGCGCATGTCAAGCGGAGATTTGTCAACGGTGAAGCACAGTTCCGCTGAATTATAGTGCATCCGCAGTCCGCCGCTTCCGTCTTCTTTTGTAAACAGGTTCAGATCAAAATCCCCGTCACTGACATCTATGTCAAGTTCACAGGCATGCGGAAGCGTTCCGTCTGCCTTTCCTGAGCTGATGCGCAGACTCTTCAGAGCTTCCGCCGGTCTTTGTATCAGGCGGTTGTTTTCATCGATCGTAATAATGCGGCACATACTCTGGGAGCCTTCCCAGTCTTCCTCTTCCGTCGGATAATGATTGTCCGGCAGACCGATCCATGCGATCAGCACGGCATGATCTTCAGCATTTACGCCGGATGCACACTGTGCAGCGTAAAAATCAAAACCGTAATCCAGCAGTGTAAACTCTCTTTCCGGGGTGAATGTCAGCGTATCAAAGTCCATCCGCCCGACCATATAGCCGTTATGATTCGTGCTTTCCCCTCTGCCCGGATATTTCATGTACTGCGGAGAGAAAATCAGGAGGTCTTTTCCGCAGATATGCTCAATGGAGGGACACTCCCACATTCCGCCGAATGCCTCATATCCGGGAACCTTCAGTTCTCCTTCGAACTTCCATCCTTCCAGCAGCCTGTCGCTGCTGTATACCAGGATTTTCCCCTGCAGTTCCTTATTCTGGGCACCGATAAAAATATAGAACTTATTCTTTTCCTGAGACCAGAAGATCTTGGGATCCCGCTGATGCTCCGTATAATCCGGATGCGGTCCGAATAAAGGTTTACTGAGCTTTGCCGCGGTTCCGTCACTCCTCAGTTCAGCCGCGCACGTATAAGGGGTCCTCACCCAGTTTTCATCCCTGTGGTTGCCGGTATAAAACAGATACAGCTCATCGTCCGCTGAATATGCGGATCCTGAATGCACTCCTTTGTTGTCATATTCAGTATCTGCAGCCAGTCCGATTCCCTCATTTTTCCAGTGCACCAGATCTTCGGAAGTTACATGATACCAGTACTTTAATCCGTGAACAGCGCCCCAGGGCGTCCACTGGTAGAACAGATGCCATGTATCACCATGTTTCACGAAGCCGTTGGGATCAGAAGAAAGTCCGGTAACCGGCTGAATATGATATTCCTGCCGGTATTCGGAATCTTTGATTTTTTCATACAGATCCCTGATCTCATCTGCGCTCTTCAGCACCCGGTAACGTTCATCGCGTGTGAATTGTCTCATAGTCAGACTCCTTTTTAATTATTTTTTAATGATAACCTCTGTCATCATCTTACCATATCTCAGCATGGGACGCAGTGACATTCTTCACCCGGGAATACCGGGTCCAAACATAAAAAAAGAGACGCGGTTTTCCCGCCGTGTCCCTGCTGTCATTTCTTTTTTTCCCTGGAGCGCTTGTCATTTATGATCTTCATTTCTTTCTCCGTGATCACACTGACATTGTTTTCCTCCGCCCATTTCACGCATCCTTTCAGCACTGTCGGCAGAAAAATCCGCGGAACTTTGACCAGCATAGCCAGAGCATCATCCGTAAACTGAACCTCGCTCTGAAGCCGGTCGGCCGCATAGCGTACAGACTGCACCGTTGTTTCTCTCATCGGCAGAAGTTCCGGTATCGGTCTTCTGTGTTTCGTATACCAGAAGTTTTTTGAATCTCTGTATCCGTAATCAACCGGTATGCGCGGAAATCCTGATGCTTTCACGCCGTTTACAATCGTGCTGTAGTATTTTTCCTTCATCAGAATCCTGTCAATCTTCAGAACGAAATGAGCCCCGTAAGGTGTCGTGATTCCGTTGAAATCATGATAATGATCAAGATTATAATGATCCTCACCGTCTTCAAGAGGCCTGTCATTTTCCGCACCGTCCAGCCAGTCAGCCCATGTACATTCCATAACCTGGAATGCCTCCCGGATTACCTGCGGATAAGCACCTTCCGGATCTTCCTCCTTCCGCAGTCCGTCTTCCAGTGTTAATTTAAAATCTTTCATTTTCTCTTCGGGACTGTCGCCCGGCCATCCGAGCCTCACCGTTTCCCTGAAATACTTTCTGTCATCCGGCAGAAAGTTCACAGTGCATTTCTTATGCTTCAGCAGATTTCTCGCAGTATTTGAACTGTTTCTGCATTCCAGCATCATTGCATAAAAGTCTTTTCCGGCCACATAAAACGGAGCCAGAAGAGAATACGGTCCGAAAGTCGTCTTTCCGTCATCTGTCAGTGTGCCGATCAGCACGACAGGCATCGGGAAAAAAAGAGAAGTCTGATAAAAATTGTCCACGATTCTGAGATCTTTGAAGCTGCTCATGATTTATCCTCCCAACGAGCATTGCATGCACATCAAGAATGCCGGATGCTGCATAACGAAAAAAAGTCTGATATTCTGATCGGTATGATCCGGAATTCTGCATTGCCGCACATGTAAATTTTATCACTTTGCCGCATAAAAAGAACTGAAAAATCCGTCTGTCATGACCGCTGTACAGACGGATTCATATGCCGCAAGCGATGTGTATTTTACAGTCAGATCAGACTGAAAACATACTCGTATCCGCTGACTTCACGGATCACATAGCTTCCTGCTCCGGGAATCAGAACATCCGCAGTAAATCTGCGTCCTCTTGTATATCCCGACCGCTCAAGAAGACGGATGCATGCTTCATTTCCGGCAGAAACATATGCCCTGACCGAAGAAGCGAAGTGCTTTTCCTTCAGCATCTCATGAAATGCCGCAACAGCTTTTCTGCCGATGCCCCTGCCTGTGCAGTCCTTTCTCAGAATAATGTCAATTTCCGCTTCTTCCTCACTGTGGGCAGTTGCCTCGATTTTGCCGGCAATTTTCCCGTCAAGCATAACCGCACAGCAAAGAAACCGCAGGCCCTCCTCTGTTCTTGAGCGCAGTATATTTCTCCGGTAGGATCTGGTTCGCTCAGGATCCAGCGGCAGTGCCATCTGCACGAGGCATTCTGACTGATCTGCGGCGGCATACAGTTCATCCAGCGCAGTCCTGCTTTCCGCAGGCCATTTTACCAGACTGATTTCTTCAGTATTCATAACTTCCCTTTCATTCCGGCTGCGTCCTGCATATGCCGGTGCATACATGCCTGCTGTTTCTGTTATGCCCGCAGGAACGACAGAAGGCTGATCAGTGCGGAATTATAATAAATTGCAAATTCATTTGTAGAATAGGAACCGCTGTTATCAAAGTATACTTTTGCGGCAGGTGTTCCGTAAGGAACAGCTGAAATCACCGGATCTTCGTAATATGCATCCGGACCGGCAACCAGTGTCCCTCTCAGTTCAACTGCCGTATTGTATGTCAGCCGGCAGTGAATGTCGTGCGGGTAATCCGTACCGAATCCGGTCACAAGCGATTTATTCAGGGCATTCCTGCCGAGAATCCAGCTCAGCTGTTCCACGGCAGCCTGACGGTATTCCTGCCTGCCGGTCAGATCATATGCCATGCACAGCTGAATGCTCCGGTCACAGACGGTGCCGCTGCAGCCCCATTTATATGTATTGACAGCCACATTATAGGCAGTTGACTGCGCATAATAAAGGTACGTGTCCGCCGCAGACAAAAGCCGGCTGACCAGGCTTTCGTAAAGCCACGGCTCCGCATCTGCAGCATCGCCGGAAGTCAGAAACAGCCAGCTTCCGTAGAATCCGTTATCCTTCCATCCTGTTCCGTCAGCCGCATGGGGATTCCCGTTATAAATACTCTCTGCCTTATACAGATAATTTCTGTCCATGGTCGCTGCATACAGTGCCGTTTCCGTATAAAACCTTCCGTCCTGATCACTCTCATCCAGATACTGGCCGCAGTCAAATCCGGCCGGATTATAGACAGCCGTCATGCCCGGATGCGCCGAAAGATACTGTTCCGCCCTGACTGCCGCATTCAGGCATTCATCCGCAAATGCTTCATCGACGGGCCTGAAGGCAATTGACGCTGCCGCCATCGTTCCGCCGAAGTCCGCCGTGGAAATTGTTTCGGTTGCCATCAGCGTCAGGCCGGACCAGAAGTCATTCGGCATATAATACATTTTCGGAAATCTCCTGGTAACAACTTTAATGTGAACGGCACCGCTGTCCTCCTGCATTTTCAGCATCCACTCCAGTTCATATCTTGCTTCGTCAAGAATGTCCGGAATGCCGTTTCCGGTATTCGGTTCACTGTCGTTGTCCGTAAACAGATACGGTGCCCTCATATATGCAAACAGAAGATCATTTACTGCCTTGGTTCCGGTCTTCATATATCTTCCGTAATCCGCCGCATCATGCCAGCCGCCGCTGACATCATATCTGCGGTCTGTATTATACAGAACTGCCTCGTCGGAATGACATGCAGGATGTGCATAAGAACCGGCCGCGGACTCACTCAGGTCACATCCGCACCTCTGATATACAAATTCATGCAGAAGCGCTGCCGTCAGATCCGCAAAAGGATCCTCTGCAATTTCAAACGGATAGGATTCGTGCCCGTTCTGGGTGCGGATATAATATGTGCCCGGCTGTGTCACGGATGTAAACTCACCGTAACTGTTATACTCCCCTGTATCAGGATTGAAACCTCTCTGGGCAATGGTGCCTGTATATACCGTCTGACCCGTTTCGGCATTGACCGCGTCAAAGAAATCACCGGGATCTTCAGCGAAAGTACACCGCTTTTCATCACCGGAGAGATATCCCGCCTGGGAAACCCTGACCAGAATTTCAGGCCGCTCCGCCGATATGCACGGATTGGAAAGAATTACAGAAACGGAATCAGACATATTCCGTATTACCGCTTCCGCATCCGCACAGTCATCCGACACAGTAAACTCTTTTTCAGTCACGGACGTTCCGGAAGCTGTCTCCGCATCCGTTTCAAAATAAACCTCACCGGTCCGGCTGCTGCAGACTCTGATATTCAGAAGTGCTGTCCCGTCTGCTGAAGACGCAAAGGAAATCTTATATGTGCAGTCCCTGCGCAGCTCCGTATTTCTGATTGTATATATGCCCTGCGGGCCTGCTTCATATACATATTTCTCCTGCAGGCTGCCGGCCTTTGCATATGATTCCGTTTTAACAGGTACATGAAAGTATGATTCTGCAGTCAGCGGTTCCTGAATGTCTGCGGAAGGCTGAGGTTCTGCGGTTTCGGCAGCCGCGTTTGCTGATTGGGACGGCACTGCAGTTTCAGCTGCTGCTTCAGGTATTTCTTCCGGAGATCCTTTCCCCGGAAAAAGCCATAAGGAAAATACCAGTGCCGCCGCTGCAGCAGACATGATCAGAAGATTCCCTGTTTTAAGACGCTTTTTCTTTTTCATGTGAAAATTATTATACCGTAAAACATGCTGAAACAGTGAAATGCAGGTCAGTTATGCGTTATCTGAAAACTTATGGTATTCTTTCGTTAAAAGAGGAAAACTATGGCACTGAAATTAAGAGAGTTTATCCAGCCCGATTTCAGCACTGAGCCTTTTGTCAGCGCTCCTGATGCGAAGCTTGCCGCTTCGGAAAAAGACGGAACCGTCCCGGAGGGATATCACGCAACCAGCATCTATCCGGAGTACTTCCGGATCAACGGATCATGGCTTGCGGCTGAAGAAAGCCGCATGGATTGCGCGGCTGTATTTGAAAACGGAAAAATCAGAATTACAGAATTCCGCAACATCAGGAAAGGTGATGCGGTAATTCTGGGAAGAAGCGAGAACTGTGAAGAAGGAATTTTCGTATATCCTGACGGCTTCCGCGAGCCTTCTGAGCCGAAGGAAATTTTTTCCTTCCGTCAGAACCGGAGCAGAGAAACTGCCTTTTCAAAAGATTATGATGATTTCTGTGATCTTCTGAAACACGACAGAGAACACGGAAAGATCGTGTGGGTTCTCGGACCGGCTGCCGCATTCGATGCCTCCTCCCGGACCGCATTCGGAAAACTGATCAAAAACGGCTATGTGCACAGCCTTCTTGCCGGAAATGCCCTGGCGGCACATGACCTCGAAGCCGCTTATCTGCATACTGCACTCGGACAGGATATCTATACGCAGAAATCACAGCCGAACGGCCATTACAATCATCTCGATACCATCAACAAAGCATGCAGATACGGCAGTATCAGAAAATTCATCGAGTCGGAGAATATCAGCACCGGCATCATATACAATCTCGAAAAAGCAGGCATTCCTTATGTACTGGCAGGTTCAATCAGGGATGACGGTCCGCTGCCGGGTGTCATCAGCGATTCGCGTGCCGCACAGGAAGCCATGCGCAGCCAGCTCAGGGACGCAACAGCGGTAATCTGCTGTGCGACCATGCTTCACAGCATCGCCGTCGGAAACATGACTCCTGCCTACCGGATTGACCGCAGCGGAAGAATGCGGGAAGTATATTTCTACTGTATTGATGTTTCCGAATTTGCCGCCAACAAACTCACCGACAGAGGATCGCTGGCTGCCCGTTCAATCATTACAAATGTACAGGACTTTATCGTCAAGACCGCAGCCGGACTGGGATTATAAAAACTGCAGCAGCATGAATGAATCTGATTTTCATTCTGCCGCCGCAGTCTTTTTTATTTACCTGAATGAATCAATGATTTCCTGCGCTGCTTCCTTGCCGTCCTTTACCGCTGCACCGAGATTCTTCGGTCCCAGATATGCATCACCGGTAATATATACATTCGGTACGGTTGACAGATGTGTTCCGCCTTTTTCCACGCCCTTGAATGCGCTGAAATCCACGTACTGTCCGATAGCCGGAACTACAAGATCACATTCAAACTCATAGATGCTTCCGGGGATTTCCACCGGTCTTCTTCTGCCGGATGAATCAGGCTCGCCAAGTTCCATCTTTGCAATATGGACACCTTTTACCTTGCCGTTTTCATCCAGGATCAGATCCTTGATGTTTTCAAGATATTCAAACTTCACCCCGACAGCCATATTGTCTTTGATTTCTTTCTTGGATGCCGGCATCTCCGCTTCACTTCTTCTGTAAATAATCCTTACATCGGGAAGTATTCTGGCCAGACTTGCCGAGCAGTCCATTGCGACATTTCCGCCGCCCCATACTACTGCCTTGTGATACTTCTCTTTATACTCTTCGTGCTTTTTCAGTACATTCAGATCATACAGCAGTGTCAGTCCGGCAATATAACCGTCGCCCTCCATTCCGAACTTGTTTTCGACCTGAGCTCCGATTCCGAGAAGAACCCTGTCATATTTTTCAAGCAGTTCCTCAAATGATATATCTTTTCCGATTTCAGTATTCATATGGAAACCGACGCCTGCATCAGCCAGTTCCTTTGCCAGTTTTTCAATAAAGGCATGCGGCATTCTGAATGCCGGGATTCCGGTATATACCGCTCCTCCGGCTTCAGCTTCTTTTTCGTAAATATCAACTGTAAATCCTTCTGCGATCAGGACCTTTGCGGCGTTCAGATTTGCCGGTCCTGCTCCTACCATCGCAATTTTCTTTCCTTCAAAACTCATATGATTACTACCTTTATCCTTTCATCAGTATTGTATCACCTGCACGGACAGGTATTCCCATATTTCTTTCCGACATCATACATTTTTAAAAATGAACGGTATAAAATTTGTCATATTCATATCAGATAAAAACCGGCCTGACGACCGGTTTTATCGGAAACAGACAACAATACTACAGCATGACGCGGACAGGAGATCCGTCCATCCATGCCGTAACATTTTCAAATGCCATGGAAGCTCTTCTCTGTATGGATTCAACAGTATCAAATCCGACATGCGGCGTGCAGACCAGATGATCTGCCCCGATCAGCGGATGGTCTGCAGGCAGCGGAGGATCTTTTTCAAATACGTCGATTCCGGCTCTGATCCTGTTGTTCTTCAGCGCATCGGCGAGTGCGTTTGTATCAATTACCGGACCTCTTGCCGTATTGATCAGAACAGCGCCCTCCTTCATCAGGGCAATCTCCTTTTCAGAAATCAGACCTTTTGTTTCTTCGGTGAGCGGTGTATGAACGGAAATAATATCAGCCTGCTTCATTACTTCATCCAGCGGCATCAGTTCAATGCCGAGGGCTTCTGCTTCAGCTTTTTTACTGCGGTTATAACCGATCAGACGGCAGCGGAAGGCCTTGAATAATTCTGCTGTACGGCATCCGATCGCGCCTGTGCCGATAATTCCGACTGTTTTTCCGGCAAGCTCGTTTCCTCTCAGGCCTGCTTTGCCTTTTCCGCTCTGAACTGCATCATTTCCTTCATGAATGCTTCTCAGGCAGTCAAGCGCAAGTCCGACAGCGAGCTCGGCAACAGCATCCGTACAGTATCCCCCGGTATTCGAAATTCCGATATTTCTCTTCCTGCATGCATTGACATCCACATGGTCGATGCCGACAAATGCAACAGAGACAAATTTGAGATTTTCATCTGCTTCAATCACTTCGGCAGGAAGCGGATGATTGGCAATCATCAGAACATCTGCGCCTTCGGATCTTCTGATCAGTTCATCCGGATCGGTTGAGAAAGAGTCATAGCTGATAAACTCGTGTCCTTTTTCCGTAAGTGTTTCTGACAGTGTTTTCAGATAGCCGGCTGAAATACCCAGAGGTTCAAGCAATACGATTTTCATACTTTTATCCTTTCTTATTTTTCCACGGATTTGCCGGATCAGGATCCGTAGGATCCCACCCCCGGCTTGAACTGCTTACATCTATTTCAATCGGTACAGGTTTGCCCAAGGGTCCGGGATTATCTTCATCATCATAAAATTCAACGGTTGTCCCGAGGACACAGTTCTCATAAATCCATTTTGCGTCCGTTACGCTCAGTCTGACGCATCCCATGGAGGCTGCGGTTCCGAGCTTGTTGTACTCCAGATACTCAAGGTCACCTTTGTTCATTGAAAAGTACGGGACAGAATGAAACAGGATATTTCCGGTAATCGCAGTTGCATACTGCCCGAACACCCCGCCGAACAGAGCTCTCCATTCATATTTGGCAAATGTCGGATAGCTTCCCAGCGGTGTGGCGTCGCCTGTTGAACAGACCATAACCTTCAGGGGATCCCCTGCCGTTCCGTCTTCATTTCTATCGTAGACAGTAACCGTATTGGCAGCCCTGTTGACGCGGATATAGAACGAAACAGATTCCGGATCACCGGCTGCGTCTATATACAGAGGTCTGGAGGCTGTATTGCCTGAACGATCCATTGCCCTGATCATGAGCTTATGCTCTCCCGCTTTGCTCAGATCGATTTTCTCGTATGTCCACGTTCCTTCGGTCAGTGTTTCGGAATACGGCAGTTCACCGTCGGCCGGATCACTGCACGTGACATACCGGCTCAGATCGGGAATGGAATTCACTGCGCTCCTGATATGATCCTCTGCAAGTGTGATTTCCGGTCCTTTCGTATCTTTGACTGTAAATGTTTTTTTAAATTCCCTGACAGCTGTCTGGGAAAATATATCGGTACCGGCAGCGATATATGTGATTTCATGCTCACCGGCAGCCGACGTGTCAATCTTCTGATTATCCTTCACCGTGATATCCAGATCGGTTTCAGGCACAAAATCCATCGGATCAGCTATGCCAGTCATGTATTCAATCACCGTATTTTCAATTTCCGGGAACTCCAGACTCTCATACATCGCTGAATAGGAATACTTCCTTGCTGCGAAATACCCTGCGGGAATCATCATCAGAAGAATCAGAATAATACCTGTGCTTTTTTTCATTTCGTTACGCTTTCCTGCATAAGTAAAAGTATAACGTTTTTTTCAAACTTAGTAAAAAATATACTTTCCGGATTCTGCTTATCCGGAATTCCTCCTGATTTCACGCACAAAAAAAATCACCGGTTTCCCGGTGATTTCTTCAGAATTACATTTCTTCCTGGAGCTTTGCCTTTGTAACAAGCTTGTTGTAACGGATCTTAGCGTCACTGAGTGTCTTGGCAAAGAGCTTCTGAGCTTCTTCCTGACCCTTGATTCTCGGCAGGTTGAAGTAACGTGCTTCGTTCATAAGGAAGTCGTTGAACTTCTCCCACTTCGGTTCCTTGGAGTCGATTGTCAGAGGCTTTTCAAGTCTCGGGTCGAAACGATACAGAGTTACATAGCCGCATTCAACAGCATTCTTCTGAATCGTCGGAGCCTTTACCAGACCGCCCTTGATACCGTGTTCAGCACAAGGTGAGTAAGCAATGATGATGGAAGGTCCGTTGTAGGATTCAGCTTCCTTGAATGCCTTGATTGTCTGCATCTGGTTGGCACCCATGGATACCTGAGCAACATAAGCTGTTCCGTATTCCATGAAGATCTGACCGAGGTCCTTCTTGGCAAGTGCTTTACCGCCGGCAGCGAACTGTGCGATGGAAGCAGCCTGAGAGGACTTGGAGGACTGACCGCCTGTGTTGGAGTAAACTTCGGTATCGAGAACGAGTACGTTGACGTTCATGTTGTTTGCCATGACATGGTCAAGTCCGCCGTAGCCGATATCATAAGCCCATCCGTCACCGCCGACGATCCATACGGACTTGCCGACGAGGTCTCTTTCGAACTTCAGGAGTTCTTTGACATCTTCGTTTGCAGAAGCCTTGATTCCTGCAACGAGCTTGTCTTTGACTGCTCTCTGAGCATCTCTGTTTTCATGGCATGCAAGATATTCTTCAAATACAGCCTTGAGTTCAGGTTCAACCTTGTCAAGATTGTCTTCGATTGTCTTCAGGATCTTGGCATTCTTGAATGTCTGAGCGATTGCCATACCGAAGCCGTATTCAGCATTGTCTTCGAACAGTGAGTTAGCCCATGCAACACCATTGTTGTCCTTGTCTGTTACGAACGGTGTGGACGGTGTAGCGGAGCAGTAAATCATTGAGCATCCTGTAGCGTTGGCAACGAGCATGTCTTTGCCGAACAGCTGGGAAGCAAGTCTGTAGTAAGGAGCTTCACCGCAGCCAGGGCAGCATCCGCTTACTTCGAAGTAAGGCATCATCAGAGAAATGCCTGCTTCAGTAGCCGGGTTGCCGTACTGAGGCTTGTATTCTGTTCCCTTGTACAGGTAGTCAGCCAGAGGTTCCTGGTTCTGCTCAGCGTTGACATCAGCAGCTGTGAGTGCCTTTGTCGGACATACTGTAATACATACGCCGCAGCCTACGCAGTTAGCCGGTGAGAGCTGGATTCTGAACTTGAGGCCGTCTTCAGCAGCGCCCTTGTACATCTTTGCAGGTTCCTTGAGTTCGAATTCTGCACCGTTTGCAGCAGCGATCTCAGCACCCTTCTTAGCTTCTTCCTCTGTCAGCAGGAACGGACGGATTGTAGCATGAGGACATGCGAATGCGCACTTGCCGCACTGGATACATTTAGCAGCATCCCAATGAGGAACCTGAACAGCGATATTTCTCTTTTCACGGAATGAGACGTTTTCAGGAATGGATCCGTCAAGAACGCCGTATTTCATGAATGAGGATACCGGCATGTCATAACCTTCAAGAGCATTGATTCTCTGCAGGTTGTTGTCGAAGTATTCATCACCTGTCTTTTCGAACAGCTGAGCAGGATATTCCAGATCAGCCCATTCAGGCTTGACATCAACTTTAACAAGACCTTCGTTACCCTTGTCGATTGCAGCACAGTTGTTGTTTACAACATCTTCACCCTTGCGTGCATATGTGTGACGTGCACTGTCCTTCATGAGTTCGAGGGACTTGGAATACGGCATAATCTGCTCATTCAGTGCGAAGAATGCAGACTGCAGAATCGTATTTGTGTGACGGCCCATGTGTGTTTCAATAGCAAGCTTTGTAGCATCGATGATGTAGAACTTGGCATGCTTCTTGGCAAGACCGGCCAGCATTCTCGGAGGCAGATGCTTGTCGATTTCATCAGCCGGGAATGTTGTATTCAGAAGGAATGTTCCGCCGTCCTTCAGGTTGCGGACCATATCGAACTTGAAGCAGTAGCTGTCAAGTGAGCAGGAAATGAAGTCTGCCTTGTCAATATAGTACGGTGAATGGATCGGGCTCTTTCCGAAACGCAGATGGGAACGTGTAACGCCGCCTGCCTTCTTGGAGTCATATGCGAAATATGCCTGGGAGTACAGATCTGTGTTGTTGCCGATAATCTTGACTGTGCTCTTGTTGGCACCGACTGTACCGTCGGAACCAAGTCCGTAGAACAGGCATGATGTATAGTCGGAAGTAACGTTGATATCAACCGGAGCGAGTGACAGATGTGTAACATCGTCTTCGATACCGATTGTGAACTCTTCCATCGGCTCATCCTTCTTCAGTTCTTCATAGACACCTGCGATGTGGCTGGGATTTGTATCCTTGGAGGACAGACCATATCTGCCGCCGACGATTGTCAGATCCTTGTGCTTTCTCAGTGCATTCTGAACATCGAGGAACAGAGGTTCTCTGGAGCCGATTTCCTTGGAACGGTCAAGAACTGCAATCTTCTTGGCGGAAGCAGGCAGTACCTTTTCAAGATATTCTGTTGAGAACGGACGATACAGATAGACTTTGATCAGACCGACTTTTTCGCCTGTTGCTCTGAGGGAATCGATGGTTTCCATGATTGTATCTGTGACGGAACCCATAGCGATGATAACTCTGTCAGCATCAGGATCGCCGTAGTAAACAAACGGAGCATAATCACGGCCTGTATAATCACTTACAGCCTTGAAGTACTTGGCAGCGATTTCGGGAACTTTTGCGAAGTGCTCGTTCTGTGCTTCACGTGCCTGGAAGAAGATATCGTCATTCTGAGATCCGCCTCTGGTAATTGCATTTCCATGCGGGTTGAGAGCGTTCAGTCTGAACTGCTGCACCTTATCCATCGGGAGAAGGCTCTTGAGGAAATCGTAATCCATGACTTCAACCTTCTGAATTTCATGGGATGTACGGAAACCGTCAAAGAAGTGCATGACAGCTACTGATCCGTCAATGGCAATCAGATGAGCAACACCGGCCAGGTCCATGCAGTCCTGAACTGAATGTGAGCACATCATGACCATGCCTGTCTGACGGCATGCATAAACGTCCTGATGATCACCGAAAATGGAAAGTGTGTGGGAAGCAAGTGTACGTGCAGCTACATGTACAACACCCGGCAGTAATTCACCTGAAAGCTTGTAAAGGTTCGGAATCATAAGAAGCAGACCCTGTGAAGCTGTGAACGTTGTTGCGAGCGCACCGCCCTGAAGAGCACCGTGAATTGCGCCTGCAGCGCCTCCTTCAGCCTGCATCTCGACTACTTTGACCTTATCACCGAATACGTTTGTGCGGCCGGCTGTAGACCATGAGTCTACGTTCTCAGCCATCGGTGAGGAAGGTGTGATCGGATAGATTCCCGCTACTTCTGTGAATGCATACGCAGAATGGGCAGTTGCGGCATTTCCATCCATTGCCTGGAAAACTTTTTTTCTGTTTTCTGTTGTCATATGTCCTCCTGTTTTAATACCCAAATAATTATAACGCGTAAATGAGACTGAAGAAAATACAAAATCACTGACAAATCTATCCTGTTTCCAAACACAACAAATTGACAGCCTGTATTTTCATCTGCTTTGCTGAAAATCGTTGAAAATATTTTCAAAATCCTTCTGAAACATCATTTTCCGATGCTGAATGCCAAGCCGAAAAAAAACAGCAGAATTTTATTTCTGCTGATTCATTGACCGCATAACCGCCTTGATCTGTGCTTCGCTGGGCTTTCTTCCCATCTGCATGAACATGGCACGGATCATTTTCTCGTTTACGGGAGGATTCTCCTTCAACTGTTTTTCGAAATTCTTTTTTGTGAAGTAGAAGCTGATGATCGCTCCCACCACGCCGCCGAGGATAAACCACAGCAGTGATGACCAGAATGCTGACATAATTTGACACCGCCTTCCCAGATATTCTTAACTACCTGCTTATTCTATCGTGAATACATGTTATTTTCAAGAACGATACGTGATGTTTCGGGTTATAATATCCGCATGCACAAATTACGAAAATTACTGACTGTTCTTGCAGGATGCGTATTTGCACTGCCTGCAGCCTTAACCGCAGCGCATGCCGAAGAGTATTCCTATACAGATGAAAACAGTCCCATATATTCCAGTGACTATGTTTATCTGATCGATATTGATACAGGACAGGTTCTTCTTGACCACAACGGTGAAGACAGAATGTATCCTGCCTCAATGACAAAGATCATGCCTGTAATTATTGCCATTGAATGCATAGAAGAACCGGACAAAACAAAAATTCCGATCACAAATTCCATTGTAAAAGGACTTTATGAAGCCGGCGCAACAACGGCAGGATTCGCGATCGGCGACTGGCCGAGCGTAACCGACTGCCTGTACGGAGCACTTCTGCCCAGCGGCGCCGATGCCGTCAACGCCCTGGCGGTTGCGGTGGACGGCTCCATAGATGCATTTGTAGACCATATGAACGAATATGCCGGAATGATCGGCATGAATCATACCCATTTCACGAACGCAACCGGTCTTCACGATCCCGATCACTATACCACAGCCGAGGATATGGCAAAGCTCATGACATATGCCCTTCAGAATGAAACATTCTGTGAAATCCTCAAAGCGGAAACATATACTACGACTTCCCTCTATTTCCATCCTGCCGGAATCCAGCTGAAGTCAACCTCCTGGCCGATGATCAACAACGGAACAGGCACATATACGATCGCGGGCTATCTCGGAGGAAAAACAGGATTCACCAATCCGGCAGGCAGATGCCTTGCCTCCCACGCAGAGATCAACGGAATGCATCTGGTCCTGATCACGGGACACGCCTATACCAGAGGACATATCAAGGATGCCTCTCAGATCTATAACTGGTACGATGCAAATTATCAGCGCACCGATCTTCTCGGCAGCGGCAGGCTTCTGGGAACCGTGGATGTCATAGATACCGATCCGGAATTCAGATATGAGATCTATACCGGTGACAGCATAGCAAGGGACCTTCCGAAGGATGCCGTCATTACCGAAGAAATTGAAATATCCGATGCATTGTACGCTCCGGTTGAGGAGGGAACATTCCTGGCATCCTATGCAGTTTACGCCGACGGACAGAAACTGTATGAAAAGCAGTACTATGCCGAAACCGCCGCAGAGCGGAATTTCCGGGCTTATGTCATCCGCATGACCCTTGACTTTTATCACCGGCACCGGATTCTGTGCTTCATTATGGGTGCGTCGCTTGTTCTGCTCGTTGGGCTGACGGCAGCTCTGGCCATTGATCATATGAACCGCGTCCGCCGCAGAAAAAGGAAAAAGAAAAGAAGAAGAAAGAAAACAAAAACCAGCTGAACACTGGTTTTTGTTTTTGTCTTCTTTATGCCAGAGAGTTTGATATGTTCCCTCTTATGTAGAGGTGGGTGTCCTTGGTCAGTTATCAGGATCCCCGGCCGTACCGGGTCTTCAACACAAACATCTCCAGTCAGGACTCCCTATATCAATGTGTTGGAAAAATATGTAGGCCCCCTGGCAATGTCATCATAGCAACACAATCTTTATCTGTACAGTCTTGACAATCAGTTCTTTTTTGCTTTTTCGCTGATTTCAATTCCCAGCACTTCAAGCTGTTTCTGATCAACAACATTCGGTGATTCGCTCATCAGATCAAGAGAGGAGTTGGTTGTCGGGAAAGCGACGACATCCCTGATGTTGTCAGTATCCGCAAGAACCATCGTCAGGCGTTCCAGACCGATTCCCACACCGCCGTGCGGAGGGGTTCCGTATTTGAACGCATCCAGGAAGAAGCCGAATTTCTGTCTTGCCTCCTCCATCGTCAGACCGATTGCCTCAAACACTTTTTCCTGCAGATCCTGGTCATGAATTCTGATCGAACCGGAAAGCAGTTCATATCCGTTGAGAACAAGGTCATATGCTCTGGAGGAAACATGCTCCGGATCCGTAAACAGCTTGTCGGTGTCTTCTTCCTTCGGTGCCGTAAACGGATGATGCGCAGCCACCCATCTCTGATCATCCTCGCTCCACTCAAACATCGGGAATTCGGTTACCCAGAGGAATTTGTAAAGCGGCTCATGCGGAATCAGATCAAGTTCATGGGCAAGTCTGACACGCAGCGCACCCAGTGATGCCCTGGCAACAGATGCTTTGTCCGCAACTACGAGGACAAGGTCATTGTCATGCATATCCATTGCACTGATTACGGCCTCTTTTTCCTTTTCACTCAGCGGCTTTGCGATCGAACCGGTCAGAACGCCCTTTTCCATCTTCAGGTAGGCAAGCGCCTTTGCCTTAAATCCCGCCTTGATGAAATCCTGAAGTTTGTCCAGACCCTTTCTGCTGTAGCGGTCTGCCGCATTCTCAAATTTCACTGCATCTACGATTCCGCCGTTCTCCAGCACATTCTTGAATACAGCAAATTCTGTTCCCGCGAAAATATCCGAAAGATCGCAGATCTTGTTTCCGAAGCGCAGATCCGGCTTGTCGGTGCCGTATTCCGCCATGCACTGCTTCCAGGGAATTCTTACAAAGTGATCCTCAAGTTCGTAATTTACAGTTCCGCGGAAGATTTCCTTCATCAGCTTTTCGACAACGGAGAATACATCATTCTCGTCCACAAAGCTCATTTCGATATCAATCTGGGTGAACTCAGGCTGCCTGTCGGCTCTGAGGTCCTCATCCCTGAAGCATCTGGCAATCTGGAAGTAGCGCTCCATGCCGGAGATCATCAGAAGCTGCTTGAAGATCTGCGGAGACTGCGGAAGAGCCCAGAAGCGGCCGTTGTAAATACGTGAGGGAACCAGATAATCACGTGCGCCTTCCGGTGTGCTTCTGGCCAGAATCGGAGTTTCAATCTCCACGAATCCTTCACTGTCGAGGGTATTTCTTGTGATCATGCAGATCTTGTGCCTGAGCATCATGTTCTTCTGCAGAACAGGACGTCTGAGGTCAAGATATCTGTACTTCAGTCTTGTATCCTCCAGTGTATCCGTATCATCCGCAATCGTAATCGGAGGTGTCATTGCACTGTTGATAATTTTAACCTTCTCGGCGTGCACCTCGACTTCACCGGTCGGGATCCTGGGATTTGCACTGCTTCTTTCCTGAACTGTTCCCCATACCTGAAGAACGTATTCAGAACGTACTTCCTTCACTGCATCAGTCATATTTTCATCAAATACAACCTGGCAGATTCCGCTTCTGTCACGCAGGTCGACAAATACCAGGGAGCCGAGGTTTCTGCGCCTTGCCACCCAGCCGATCAGCGTAACTTTTTTTCCGGCATCCCCGCGTCTCAGGGTGCCGTTTCCGCAAGTTCTTTCCATTAGATGTTCCACTCCTTCAGCTTGTCAATCAGCTGATTTCTTGCTATCGTTTCCTGTGATTTTGTCTTTGTGTTCTTAACATTCACAGTTCCGTTTCTGATTTCATCTTCGCCCATAATCACAATATAAGACGCACGGCTGCGGTCCGCACTCTTGAACTGTGACTTCAGGCTTCTCTGCATGAGATTGGCCTCTGCAGTAAATCCGGCATGCCTGATCTCTTCGGCAGTTTTGAGCACTTCTGCGGACACGTCGCCCAGACCGATCACATAGACATCCGTGCCGTCATCTTCAGGTGCCCTGTGCCCTTCCGCCCCGGCAAGAATCAGAAGGCGTTCCATACCGATCGCAAAGCCGATGCCGCTCATCTGCGGTCCGCCGAAATAGTCGACCAGATGATCATATCTTCCTCCGCCGAAAATTGTTGCCTGCGAACCTGATTCGGGATGTGTTGAAATCACCTCAAATACAGTATGTGTATAGTAATCCAGACCTCTGACCAGACGGTCATCCACCTCATATGCAATACCCATGGCATCCAGGGCTGCCAGAACTCTTTCAAAATAAGCTTTCGATTCTTCATTGAGATAGTCGGAAAGCCTCGGTGCATCCTTCACGACGGGATTGTCATGATCCACCTTGCAGTCGAGAATCCGCAGCGGATTCTGCACAATCCTTCTTCTGCAGTCGGCACAGAGCGTGTCAATATGCGGCTCAAAATAGGCTTTCAGAGCATCTCTGTATGCCTGCCTTGATTCATCGTCCCCCAGTGTATTGATCGATACCTTGATGGAGCTGATGCCCATTGCCTTTACGATATCAATCCCGAGTGCAATTGTCTCGGCATCGATTTCCGGTGACTTGACACCGATGTTTTCCACACCGAACTGGGTGAACTGTCTCTGTCTTCCCTTCTGAGGACGTTCATGGCGGAACATCGCCCCCATGTAATAAAACCTTGCCGGCATTTCCATGGAACCGTACAGCTTATGCTGATCAAAAGCACGGATTACACCGGCTGTTCCCTCCGGACGCAGGGTGTATGAATCAGTGCCCATGGTGAATGTATACATTTCCTTGTTGACCATGTCGCTGGAATCATTCTTTCTGGCAAATACCGATGTATCCTCAAAATACGGCGTGCGGATTTCCTTGTATCTGTAAAGTCTGCACTGGTCCCTGATAATCTGCTCAAGTTCCTGCCATTTTCCTGATTCATCCGGCAGAATATCGTATGTGCCTCTGGGAGTCTGATAACTCATATTCTTTCCTCCTTGTGTGAAAAATAAAAGCGCCCGGTCCAAGGACGCTTTATGCGTGGTGCCACCTTAGTTCATGATCCTGCTGACCATGCGCTCTGTCCCTTAACGCGGGCTGCGTGTCTTCCTACTGCTGTTTCGGAAAACCTTCTCGAAAGTGTCTTTCCCTGCTTCGGAACCGGTTTTTTTCACCATCCAAACCGTCTCTTTTCCGTCCCTTTTCAGAGATTTCTCCGTCATCGAATTTCAATATAACAGGATTATACCTGTTTGCCTGTCTGATGACAAGGCATTAGTGCGATACACGCTCCACATTCATGACACCCTCTGTCCGGCGCAGATTTGCCATGATATTAACCAGCTGCTCCAGGTCATGAACCTGTATGCGCAGCTTGATTGTGCTTGTCAGGGTATCCCTGTGGGTATTCATGCTCACCTTGATCAGCGGCGCCTTGGTCTGCGAGACTGCGGTCACGACATCCGTCAGCAGGAAGCTGCGGTCGTGTGCCAGAATCGTCAGATCACTGTCATACATTCTCTCGGAATCTTCATCCTCCCAGTGCACGTCAATCAGGCGGGCATCCTGTCCCTTGATATTGGCACAGTCGCAGCGGTGCACTTTAACACCGACGCCTTTGGTCACATAGCCGATGATTTCATCTCCGTATACCGGCAGACAGCAGTTGGCAAGGGAGATTTTCATCGATTCGATACCGGGAATGATGATTCCTGTTTTTGTTGCATACCGCTTCTTCGGCTGTTCCTTGTTGAGCCTTGTAAGAACATCCGTCTCCTGAAGCGGCCGCTTCTGATTGGTGAGTTTCTCAACAACCTGGGTCGGATTGATCACCTTGGTCGCAAGGTTATACATGAAGTCCGTATGATTGTGGACATTGAACTGGCTGTAAATATTCTCCAGCTTCTTCTTGTCCATGTATTCCTTCGGCTCGAAGCCGCGCTTGCGCAGTTCATCGGTGAGAACTTTTTCACCCTGTTCCACCTTTTCTTCCTTGCGCTCGGCTTCCTTCCTGGTGAGATACGCACGGATTTTGTTTCTGGCCTGATTTGTTTTGACAAATTTCAGCCAGTCCTCCGAAGGACCTGTTCCCTTCAGTGTCTTGATGCTTACGACGTCGCCTGTATGAAGCTCCGTATTCAGGGGAACCATTGCGTCATTGACAATTGCACCGACGGCGGTATGGCCGACATCGGTATGAATGCGGTACGCAAAATCAATCGGCGTGGCTCCGTTGGGCAGGTCAATAACCCTGCCTTTCGGCGTCATTACGTATACATTCACATCGAATACGTCTCTCTGCAGGGTAGCCATGTATTCACTGGCTGTCGCATCGGCATTTTCATCCGTCAGTGCCGCGAAATCGCTCAGCCATGACAGACGTTCCTCGATCTCCTTCTGCTCGGCACGGGCATCATATTTCGAGCCCTCCTTGTACCTCCAGTGGGCAGCGACACCGTTTTCCGCAACGGCATCCATGTCCTCGGTGCGGATCTGAACTTCAAAGATCTTGCCCTCGTCGCCGATGATTGTTGTATGCAGGGACTGGTACATGTTTGACTTCGGAACAGCGATATAATCTTTCAGCCTGCCCGGTATGGGCTTGTATTTGGCATGAATATAGCCGAGCGTTTCATAACAGTTGAGTTCCGTCTTGGTTACGATTCTGATTGCCAGAAGGTCCATGATCTCATCAAAACGCTTCTGACGGACCACCATCTTGTGATAGATCGAATACAGATGCTTGGACCGTCCGAAGATGCGGTATTCGATGTGATGCTCGGCGAGCATTTCACTGATCTCGGAAATCATTTTCTGAACGCTTGCGTCCCGTTCCGCTTTCTTGGCTTCCACAAGACGGGCAATCCGGTAATACTCCTCCCTGTTCAGATAGTAGAAGGACAGATCCTCAAGTTCATTCTTGATTGCACTGATACCAAGCCGGTGGGCGATCGGTGCATAAACATCCAGTGTTTCGGCAGCGATTCTCTGCTGGCTCTCCTCCGACTGATATTCCAGCGTGCGCATATTGTGAAGTCTGTCGGCCAGTTTGACCAGGATGACGCGGACATCCCTTGCCATCGCAATAAACAGCTTCCGGTGGTTTGCGGCCTGGTATTCCGGATCGTTTTTTCCCTTGAACTGCAGGGCGCCGATCTTTGTTACGGATTCTACAATTTCAGCCACTTCCTCACCGAACAGTTCCGCCAGCTGTTCCTTCGACACGTTGGTATCTTCAATTACGTCATGAAGAAGACCTGCTTCAATGGTACGGGGGCCGACATGCATGGTTGCCAGAATATATGCCACGGCATAGCAGTGAACAACATAAGGCTCACCGCTTTTGCGCTTCTGATCTTTATGGCAGTCTTCGGCAAATTTCGCGGCACGTTCGATATCCGCAAGACTTTCCGATGAAGCAAGATACTTTTTGGCCTCAGTCATGACATCATTAAAACTGATGCTCTCTTTTTCATGCGGCATATGCTGTCCCCCCCTTTCCCAATGTACAGAAAAGACCGAAGCGATTGTTTCTCTCCGATCCGAAAACTGATAAAGATTAATTGTCGCTCATGTTCATCAATGCACAGACATTGTATTTATCCAGAGCTTTTCTTCCGTCAAGACCGTCAAGTTCAATAACAAAAGCAAAGCCTGCCACGACTCCGCCAAGCTGTTCGATCATTTTGGCAGTTGCCGCTGCTGTGCCGCCGGTAGCCAGAAGGTCATCGACCACAATCACTCTCTGCCCGGGCATGACGGCATCCTTATGCATAAACAGTTCGTTTGATCCGTATTCAAGATCATATTTGCATGAGATTGTCTCACGCGGGAGTTTTCCCGGCTTTCTGACAGGAACAAAACCGACTCCCATCTCCAGAGCAAGCGGCGCTCCGAAAATAAAGCCTCTGCTTTCCGGTCCGCAGACCAGGTCGGCATTGACACTTTCAGCGAATTCCCTGAATCTGCGGATTGTTTCCTTCATTGCTTCGGGATGCTGCAGAATCGGAGTGATATCGCGGAAAAGGATTCCCGCTTTCGGGAAGTCAGGAATCGATGCAATATAATCTTCTAATTTGACTGTCATGTGTTAATCCTCCAGATAATTAATAATTATACAACAATAACGGTTGTGCGATTCATCTCATATCTTCAATTTCAAACTGCACGGATACAATATTTCTCCATCTGTTCACGGACGGAGTTCCGATTACAATCTCCGGTTTTTCACACTGCGGAATGTTCTTTCTGGCAAACAGAACGCCGTCAAAACCCAGATCACGGTTTTCAAAATGGTATCTGACGACTTTCTGAGAGGAAAATGATTTAAAGCATTCCGCATGCTCAAGGGCAAATACGGGTCTGGCAAGCTCCCTGGGATAAGGATCAAGAACCTGCAGATCAATTACGCTGTCAAGCGTAATATCATCCGGATGCACCCGTATGGCATGCTCTTCTTTTTCACGGTATTCAAATCCGGTCTGCTTCATCTTCCGGCTGATTGTTTCCGAAAACCGTTCAAAATCCTGTTCCGCCACGGTGATGCCCACAGCCATTTCATGACCGCCGAATGCCTGCAGCATATCAAAACCGGAAGAGAAGAATTCAAACATATTGAATCCCTCAACGCTTCTTCCGCTTCCCTTGATCATGCCGCTGTTTCTTGCCATAACAATTACCGGCTTGTGAAGACGGTCCGCAAGCCTGCCGGCCACAAGTCCGCAGATTCCCTCATGGAAGCTTTCATCATAAACCAGCAGGAAATCAGCACTCCCGTCGCAGATATCTTCAGCTTTTTTTGCCATTGCCGTACTGAGCTGCTTTCTTGCTTCGTTGACTCTGTTGAGCTGCTGCACATATGCACCGACCGTATCGGGATTTCTGCTCAGAAGGAACGGCACAAGTGTATTCACATTGGAAATATCATTCATTCTTCCGACGGAATTCAGCTTCGGCACGATCTGGAAAGACACGGTCTGCGTATCTGCCGGCGAGTCCGGCCTCATCATTGCCGTAAATGCAGGCACGGCATTATTTCTGATTTCCCGCAGACCGTTTTTCACCAGGACGCGTGTCTGTTTCCACAGCGGCATTACATCACCGACTGCCGCCACTGCGGCAAGTGCCGTGTGTGACGGGACATCACCGAGAAGATTTCTTGATATCTGCAGTGCAACACCTGCACCGGAATAATATCTGAACTCCTCTTCCATTAAGTCCGGATGAACCAGCAGGTCCGCATTGACATTTCCGTCGGTCTCATGATGATCCGTAACGATCATCCTGATCCCCAGCTGCGCCGCCTTTTCAATCGCATCAAAGGCCTTTACGCCGTTGTCGACGGTTATGATCAGGGAGTATCCCTTCTTTGCGGCAGCCTCTACGGTTGACGGCTTCAGACCGTAGCCTTCCCTGAAGCGGTCCGGAATATAATAGCCGTTTTCAATGCCGAGCCTGTCAAGGGTATCCTTCATGACCGCGGTTGCGCAGATGCCGTCTGCGTCATAGTCGCCGCCCACAAAAACCTTCTGATGATTCCTCCCTGCTTCAAGGATCATCCGGCAGCACTTAAGCACACATTCCGCGCGGGACGTATGCACTTCCATATCACCGTGAAGAAGCTCATCAATCCGGTCAGCTTCCAGCTGCGATGCCGCAATCACTTTTCCCAGAAGCGCTGAAACATGATATTTTTCACAGACGGACTGCTCATTGACATCGATCAGTGACCAGTTCATATCTCCTTCACCAGCCTTTCGAAAACCTCTCCGCGTTCCTCGAAATTCTTAAAATGATCATATGAGGAGGCCGCGGGTGAAAGAAGACAGATCTTTCCTTTTTCCGTCAGCTGCCGGGCAAGATGCACGGCTTCGCGAAGATCCTGCACAATGTAAAGACTGTCATGCAGCATCTGCCTGTTCCGCATTTCCTCATAGATTCTTCTGCCCGTCGCATACATGAAGATGATGCGGTACTCCCGATGGCTGTAAAGATAATCTTCCAGTTCCGTATAGCTGATGCCCCTGTCCATGCCGCCGATCAGCACGGTGCCGACATTGTCAAGGGCTTCAATTGCCTTGATGCATGACTGTCCGATCGTCGAAATGCTGTCGTTGACATAGCGTATGCCGTTCACTGTCCCGAGATCCTCCAGACGGTGATGAAGCGGCGAAAACAGAGACATGGCATGCAGGAACTGACTGTCGCTGATTCCGTAATACTGCGCAATCTGATATACAACTGCCATATTGAGATAGTTATGGCTTCCGATCAGGGCACAGTTTTCCACCTGCAGATCATGTCCCGGAATATGAAGAACCCTGTCTTCAGACGTAATATCCCTGCCGATCAGAATCGGATCCGGTATTTCTGACGCATACTCCTTCAGATCCCCGCTGATGATGCAGATGTCATCCTCCTTCTGATTCCGGAAAATGTTGGCTTTGGCATCTCCGTACTTTCTGAAGCTCCCGTAGTGATCAAGATGTTCCTCGTAGAGATTGAGAAAAACAGCAATATGCGGACTGTATCTGCCGTATTCAAGCTGATGGCATGAAATCTCAAAAGCAAACAGATCATCATCTCCCGCATCCCTGACTGCATCAAAGCACGGAATGCCGATATTGCCGACCAGATGCGAATGGTACTTTTCGCTCAGCACGGCATGCATCATGCTTGTCGTCGTGCTTTTTCCCTTTGTTCCGGTAATGCCGATTGTCTGCTTTCCGTAGTGCCTGAGAAACAGCTCGGCTTCCTGTGTGATGTTGTGTCTGTCAGTTCCTTCCGGAATCACGATTCCGGGGGATTTCAGAATCATGTCATAAGAGGAAAAATCAGCTTCATCCTCAAACATGACACAGGTATTTTCTGTTTTGGAACGGATTCTCTCCAGTCCCTGTTCACCCTGTCTGCGGCTGTCGCAGATATCAATCTTCTGTCCGGGACACACCAGACGTATCAGACTGTAGGAAGAACTGCCTTCCCTGCCGAAACCCCAGAGAAGGATTTTTTTGTTTTCGAATTCCTGTTTCCATACATTCAGATTCATTTCATTTCCTCCAGCCGGGCTCTGATCAGTTTCTGATATTCCTCCGGTACAATATTCTCATTGTTCCATCTGTCCCAGTTCACCGATCTGCCCCGGTACAACGGATACAGCGGGCTCTGCACAAAATGCTGATACAGCTTCGGCAGTTCCCTGCCGGCTTTCAGGTGATTCTCCACGGACATCGCCGCCGCAGTATTGACTTCATCCGACAGACCCGAATTCTCGGATGTTTTTCTGTCATTAAGTCCCGCCAGCCTGTCAAACAGTCCGGTCATCGACGTATCATTCAGAATATCGGTGCCGAAGATGGCGGTCAGTTCATCATCTGTCAGATATGCACTGAGCATGCAGCAGACAAACAGGCAGCGGGCACAGTGTCCGCACCATTTTTCCATCTTCTGACCGGCATTGCAGGAACAGAAAACAGAATGGTACGGCTTCAGCTTTGAAAAGATTCCGGTAATCTGAAGCTCGGAAAGAGGACGCAGAAGCGAAAAATAGTGCACCTTGGAAGATACATAGTGCTCCATGTAATAATTAAAATCCTGCTCAAACGTAAATGTCCTGGAATACTGCTGGGCAACGGAACTTCCTCTGACTTCCGAATCGGTTTCGGATGCTTCGTTTGAAAGACAGATATACTTTCTGGCATAGACCATGCCGGCCAGCGCAGCCGCAAAAGCGGTCAGGGCCGAATACGGTGTGTGGCCGTTCAGGTATCCCTGCTTGTTGAATTCAAGCATACGGCTGTCCAGTGATCGCTCCGCAATAATCAGGTCTTTCCCCCTGTATCCGGCAGCTTCCGCAGAACGGACGGCGGAACGCACATGATTAATCACGAATGCAGTGCTGTCATCCTTCATATCCTTCAGAATATCCAGCGTGACAAACGAATCCTTCCCGCCCGCCACGGGAATCAGGTTTCCGTGGTAGGTTCTTGTATCCTTCAGACCGTCGATTTCATTTCCGACCGACCTGATCTGCATAAATTCATCCGGATCCGCATTGATCATGTTCAGGCGGAAAAAATCTTCCAGGCCGTTGAAATACAGTTTTTTCCACCAGCGGACCTGACTGTCGTCAAGACAGCCGCATTCGATATAAACTTCGGGAGCGCATGTTATCTTCCAGTAGCTGATCAGCTCCATCATGCCCAGGGAAAATGCACACTCCCTCACAGAACGGAGATCTCCGATATTTTCCGCAGATGCGGGCTTCGGAATTATAAAATCAGGATTGAAATGAGAAAGACCTTCAATTTCAAAATCAAACAGTATCTGAAGTTCATCTTCTGTCTCAATCACCGAGAATTCATGATAATAGAATGCCGGATACCGGCTTCGCAGTTCGTTGTAATCCATAAAAAATACCCTCTGATACTGCCCATAAGTATAGTATTGATTCGCTGAAGTATGCAAATGTCATATTTTTTTCAGCAGACTGATCACTTCAAGCAGATCCCTGCATTCAAATTCAATTGCCGCAGCCATTTCATCATCAGGCTCGATCGTATCTCTGATAAACACGGAATGCATCTTTGCATTGGCAGCAGCCAGAATTCCGTTTTTGCTGTCTTCCAGCACAAGACAGCTGCCGGGATCTGCACCGACAGCTTCTGCAGCCTTCAGAAAGATTTCCGGATCCGGCTTTGTTTTTGTCACCATATCCCCGCAGACAATCACATCATAATTCAGTCCGTCGGAAACGGTGCCGATCAATGTTTCAACATAAGCCCTTCCGCTGGAAGAGCATATTCCCTTTCTGTAATGATTCTCATCAAGAAAGCGGAACAGTTCCTTCAGTCCCTTTTTACTGATGGAATCTTTTTCAAAGCTGCGCCAGTAATCCAGATCGAATCTTTTGTCTCTGATCACATCCGCTGTTTTTTTCAGAAGCGGATCCTGTTCGATCAGGTACTGTGCTTCCTCCGCATTGGCACCGGTAATCAGGTCAAAAAAGTTTCCCGGAATAATGCATCCGTTTCTTTCTGCCTCTTCTCTCCAGAGCTGCTGGGAAAGCCTTTCCGTATCAAACATCAGTCCGTCGCAGTCAAACAATATCGTATCAATCATACAGTCTCCTAATAAATCAGCAGCGACTGTCGCCGCTGCTGATCATGATTTATGCGTTGATGCCTTTGATTGTATATTCGTCCAGTGCTTCTCTCTTTTCTTTCTTCTGCACTTTCTGCTTTCTTTCGTACTTTGTCCTGATGTAATGCCACATCGTCGGAGCTACGAAAATGGAAGAGAACGTACCTGCGATCATACCGACGAACATTGCGAAGGTAAACGTGAAGATGGAGCGGCTTCCCATAATCAGCAGGAAGACAACCGGAAGAAGTGTTGTGACGGATGAGAACAGTGACATGGTCAGCGTCTTGTCCAGAGCATTGTTGACAATATCCCTGTACTTTTCTTTGGCGACACTTCCGCCGTTCTCATTGACAACTTCACGGACTCTGTCAAATACAACAATTGAGTTGTTTATGGAGTAACCGATAATCGTCAGAAGAACGGAGATTACTTCCGTATTAACCTCAAGCCTGAGGATGGCAAACAGCGACAGTGTGATGAGTACGTCATGAACCAGGGCAATCAGACAGCTGACTGAATAATCCCATTCATAACGCAGTGCAACATAGGCAAGCATGGCAACCCAGGCAACCAGTGTAAGGATGCATGCATTTCTGACAAGTTCCTTTCCGACAACAGGAGTGACAACATTGTCGCCGGGTTCCTGGCCGTACATTTCCGTGAAGACTTCCTTGATTTCAGAGAGTTCCTCGGTTGTCAGACTCTGCTTCGTCGTTGCATAAACAGTATTTCCGCCGGCTGCCTGGTAGCTGAATCCGGAGTAGCCGAGTTCTTCGATTTTTGCAGAAACTTCGTCAATTGTCACTGCGCTGTCACTTGTAACGGTGAGCTTTGTTCCGGAAGCGAAGTCAATTCCGAGATTCATGAATCCGTTGCCGCGGACTGCCGAAACAATACCGATCAGCAGGGCAAGCGCCAGAATGCCGAGGCTTGTTCTGATCAGATATTTTGCCTTTCCGAGATAATCAATTCCCTTGATTCCGAAGTAGAACTGTTCCTCGCCTTTGGAAATATCGGGAACCTGTTCCTTCTTGACACCGAATAATTCAGGTTTTCCGTCTCCGATGCCGCTTCCTACAACCTGATTCAACAGCCATCTTGACAGACCGACATTGATCACAAGCGTCATAACTACAGTGATAACCAGCATTGTCGCGAAGCCTTTGACCGCACCGTTGCCGAACCAGTACATAATCAGACCGGCAATCAGAGTCGTCAGCTGGGCATCAAAGATCGCAGACAGGGAAAGCTTCTGTCCTTCAGCCACTGCCGAACGGACGGAACGGCCTTTATAAAGTTCCTGACGGATACGCTCGTAATTGATGATATTCGCGTCAACGGTCATACCTACACCAAGCACGAGAGCACCGATGCCTGTCAGTGTGAAGACTGCGCCCATCAGTGAATAAACACCGAATACTGCCCAGATATATGCACTTAACATGATCAGTGAAATCAGGCCCGGGATTCTGTACTTGAATACCATAAATGCGATTACCGCAAGCACGCCGCACAGACCTGCAATCGCTGTTCTGTGCAGAGCATCAGCACCGTACTGCGCACTGACAACATTTGAACTGATTTCAGTCATCTTGACAGGCAGTGAACCTGAATTGATCAGCTGGGCAAGTGTTGATGCTTCGGTATCAGTGAAGTTGCCTTCAATAATGCAGTCACCGGAAATCGTATTGTTGACACTGGCGGCACTGATGTATTTCGGCTCCTGGCCTGCAGATGCCTTGGCAGCTTCCGCACGGTAAGTGTCTCCCTCTTCCCAGTCGAGCCAGATAATCATAATATTTCTGCCCGATCCCATCTTTGAGACCTGCGAAGTAATTGACGCAAACGCTGAATCATCAGCTATTTTCAAAGATACAATCGGCTTGCCGTTCTGATATGCAAGCGACGCACCGCCTTCCACGATAATCGAAGAATCCGCAAGAAGATTGTCATCAACATCACGGAACGTCAGGTTTGCGGTTGTTCCGATCATTTGTCTTGCGGCTTCCTGGTCAGAAATGCCTGCCAGCTGTACACGCACACGGTTATCACCTTCAACCGTGATCACAGGCTCGCTGACACCGAGAACGTTGACACGCTTCTGAATGCTGTTGGTAACAGCAGTCATATCCATGGCTCCGTTTTCTTCAAGCGGTGAAACCTCATAGAGAATTTCAAAGCCGCCGATCAGGTCCAGGCCGAGATTCAGATTTGATCTGATCGCGTTGAACGTTGTACCGATCACAACTGCAATAACGGCAACGACAGCCCAGAACAGGCCAAGCCCCTTTTTCTTTTCCATAACTACTTTCCTCCAATAAGATCCGAAAATTCGGACAGATTCTGCTGACTTCCTTCAATGATAGCCTGACGCGAAAGAAACTTCACAATATCGCCGGCCGTAACATTGAGGATATCATCTGCTGCTTTATGCAGTGAATCAGGAAGACTGACCTTCCACAATTTTTCGGAAAGATACTGTTCCAGATTCTGATAAGTTAACGTATGCAGAACATCCCTCTGAAGCTGCTGAAGCTTGATTACCATAATCATCTGTACCTGCGTGTTTTCTATCCCGTAGCCCTTCGCTTCCATGCTGCTCCTTTCTGCACGTGCAACTTGTATATTATAACAAAAAAGGCTTTTGCGGATACTCTATCTTTTGCAATCGTAAAAAAAAGTCACATAAAAACAATCAATTTTGGCACACATGAAAATATTTTCAGCTGATATTCCCTGTTTTTGCGTCCTGAAGCCGCAAAACAAAGAAAAAGACTCCGCTCAGGAGTCTGATTTTCATCCGTCAGTGCAGTCCGATCCAGAGTCCGATCAGTGCAAGACATGCTTCGCACAGCCAGAACATGCGCACCACCTGACGCTCTCCCATACCCTTTTTGATGAAAGCGTAATGGATCGGCGTATAGATGAATACCCGCTTGTGGAACGCCCTAACCGACACCTGCTGAATGATGACGCACAGCGTCTCTATCACGAAGATGCCGCCGACTGCAATCAGCGCAAGCTCCTTCTTCAGAATCATGGAAATCGCCGCAAGCACTGCCCCCAGAGCCAGTGCACCGGTATCCCCCATGAATACTTTCGCCGGCTTCACATTGAAATACAGATAGCCGAACAGAGCACCGATCAGAGAAACGATAAAGATCACAATTGTATACTGCTTCTGCACAGCCGCAAAAATCAGCAGCGGAATCAGGGCAATCACTTCACAGCCTGCCGCAAGGCCGTCCATGCCGTCGGTCAGATTTACGGCATTGCTGGCACCGGTAAACATGAACAGGATCAGCAGCGCATATAATTTTCCGATATGAAGCATATGATTCGTAAACGGTATGTCAATATCCAGTCTGGCCCTGCTTCTGTAGGCAATCCAGAATACGACAGCAAGAAACAGCTGCATTCCGAATTTCTGACCGGCAGACAGACCGTCATTGTTTTTCTTTACGGCAATCAGATAATCATCGATGAATCCGATCAGTCCGTATCCGACAAATGTCAGCAGGACAACAAGAATATCCGGTGTCAGTGCTCCTCTGAAGTCAGCCGCTAAAGTCACAGCCACCGGAACGGCTATGAAAAGAACGCCGCCCATGATCGGTGTCTTGGCCTTTGCTTTGTACTCCTCAAGACTGTATTCGCTGACGCTCTGATTAAAACTGATCCTCTTGAGATAATCAATCAGATGCGGCATCAGTATCATGACAGCACACAGTGACACTGCAAAACAGACAGCTGCTTTAAACAACATCAATAAAACACTCCCCCTCTTGAAACTACTGAATTATATAATGTTTGCTATTCCAGCTCAACCTCAATTTCCGTTCCCTTTGTGACGGTTGTGCCCGGCGTAACATTCTGGCTGATGACCCTGCCGTCGCCTTTCAGCCTGAATCCGAACTGTGTGACTGACCAGAGTGCCACAACATCCTTTCTTGTCCAGCCGGTCATATCCGGCATAATAAATGAATTCGTATCCGTCAGCAGGAATATCCTTTCGTTGTTATCTATTAATGAGCCCGCTCTGGGATACTGATCAATTACGGTATTGCCCGAGCCCAGTACGATGACTCTGGCATTCAGTCCTCTGAGCTTGTCCGATGAATATGAAACTGTATGGTTGATCAGAACCGGCATATCGCCCGCCGTCAGCACCTCTTCGGTTTCCTCGGGTTCGGTTTCTTCCGTTACCGGCTCTTCATTTTTCACCGCACCGACTGCCATTGCCGTCTTTCTGAGCAGATTCTGAACAGGCTGTGAATAATAATGCGCATCATGATTGTAGGGAGCTTCAAATGCATAGTAGACAATCACTTTCGGATCATCTGCGGGAAGTGCGGACATCAGCGAAACAATCGTATATCCGGTTGCGTATGTACCGTTGTAGGCAACCTGCGTCGTACCGGTTTTTCCCATGATTTCACATTCGGGGATTCTGTAGTATTTTGCAGTTCCGTCATCATCGTTGACAACTCTGTAGAGAATGCGCTGAAGTTCTTTTGCGGTTTCCTCGGTAATCGGTTCTCCCACGGTTCTTGTCTCCGCCTGATATACGGTCCGGTTGGAGTCGTAAGGATCCGTGATTGACTCGATATAGTACGGCTTCTTCATTGTGCCGTCTCCGAAAACAGCACTGTAGGCCTGAAGCATCTGCAGCATCGTTACGGAACTTCCCTGCCCGTAACACAGCGCCAGCTTGTCATAAGGCCATGTGAAGTTCAGATAGCCTGTCTCCTCGGGGAGTCCGTCAGTGCTTACAGGCTGGAAGAATCCGAACTTCTTCAGATAATCAAGATAAATATCCGGTGTAATCAGTTCAGTTTCAACGGCGGCTGTGATTGTATTCGCGGAATAAATCAGGCCGTGGTCATAATCACTCATGCCGTAATCCTTCATGTTTGCGTTGTAGATAACATAGAACGATTCGTTGTCCCTGACCGGGTTTCTGTTTTCGTCCCAGGACCAGCGGAACGGTCCGCCGTATACTTCGGCACTGCCGTCATATACGCCTTCATTGATTGCTGCGGCGTAGGTAAATGTTTTCATGGTTGATCCCGGTTCATAGGGAATCTGCGTACCGTAATTGTTGTAGTCCACGATGTCAAGCGTGTTTGCATCAAATGAAGGATACTGTCCCCAGCCGAGGATCTTGCCCGTGTCGATGTCCATGACTGCAGACCAGATGCGGGAGGGATTGAACAGATCGACAGTCATGCCGAAAGACTCCTCCATTGCGGACTGGATATCTTCATCGATTGTTGTTCTGACATTATATCCGTTTACGGCGCTGACTCTTTCCTCCTTCATTCCCGGAAGAATAAAGCCGTTCTTGTCTGCCTGATAAATGCGGTAGCCGTCGCTTCCCGCCAGATAGTCATTAAGATAGAGTTCCGTACCCATTTTTCCGACTGTGGAGCCGGTTTCATCCGACTGGGCAAAACCGATCAGATTGGACGCAAACTGCCCCATCGGATAAAGCCTGCGGATACTGTCGGTGAATTCAATTCCGGGAAGTTCAAGCTCCTCAATCTCTTTTTTTGTTGATTCACTGATATTTCTTCCCGCCGTGCCCAGTTCGGTCTGATAAATATCCTGACTGAGGTAATTCAGGCAGGTATCATAATCCATGCGCAGAATTCTGGACAGCTGCTCTGCCGTGTATTCCTTGTCCTTGACATATGTAATCTCATTTTCAAGGGAAGGCCTGTTTTCATCCAGAATGCAGACAATGTTATACGTTCTGCTGTCTTCCGCAATCACGGATCCGTCACTCGTATAAATGTTTCCCCGCATCGCCTTGGTGATTTCGCGGACCGTATTGGCAGAATCCGCATATGCTGAAAGGTCCGTCCCCGAACGGAGATGGACCTTTGCAATAGTGACGAGAAAAACATCGGCTGCCAGCATAGCCATGACAACCAATGCAGCTGTAAATATCAGGAGAACCGATCTGTTGCTGCGGTTCTTCATCCTATTCTCCGTCAGTCTTTGTGATCGTGACGATATTTGTCTGATCAAGCTGAAGGCCGTCATCACCGGCGATGGTGGAAACACGGTCTCTGCTGCTGAGATTGTTTACTTCGACTGCCACTGCGTCATTCTGAACCTGAAGTGTTGTGATCTTTGCCGAAATCGCCTGAACTTCAGTACTCAGGGAATTGTTGTAAGTGCGCAGGAAAAGCGCACTGGCAAGATAGCATACAATTGCCGCAGCGAATAAAAGTACTGCAAAGTTCTGCAGCTTTACAGTTTTTCTCTTGTTTCTCTTAACCTTTTTTGCCATGTTCTTTCCCCGTTTCCCTTTATTGTTTAATGCGTTCAATCACTCTGAGTTTTGCGCTGTGTGATCGTCTGTTTTCTTCCAGTTCGCCGTCCCCTGCCGTTACAGGCTTCCTTGTCACCAGTGAGAAGGAGGCCTGCTCCATCTGCGAAGCTTTAATTGGCAGCTTGGGCTCCACAAATGGAGCAGAGGATAGTTTTCTGAAGCAGTCCTTCACAATCCTGTCCTCAAGCGAGTGGAATGTGATTACTGCGCATCTGCCGCCGACAGAAAGCATTTCGGCAGCCTCTTCAAGTCCGGCGCTCAGTGAGGCCAACTCATGATTGACCTCAATCCTGAGAGCCTGGAATGTCTGCTTTGCAGGGTGACCTTTCTTACTTAGTATTTTGTCCGGAAGTGCGGAGCGTATAACGTCAACCAGCTGCAGTGTAGTTACGATAGGTTCTGTCTGCCGTTTTCTTTCTATTGCCCTGGCGATCTGCTTTGCGTTTCTTTCCTCGCCGTACTGCCACAGGATCCGGCAGAGATCCTCGAAGCTGTATGTGTTTACAATCTGATATGCATCAAGCGTCTGACTCCGGTCCATTCGCATATCCAGCCTTGCGTCATAACGGTAACTGAATCCTCTTTCCGGATCATCGAACTGCGGTGAGCTTACTCCGAGATCCATCATGATGCCGTCGGCTTTTTCCACTCCGTACTCAGCCAGTTTTTCTCTCATTGTCTGAAAGTCACCGTGAATGAGCGTCACCATGTCACGGTATCCGGCAAGTACGGCTTCCGATTCCCTGAGTGCCTGTTCATCTTTGTCGAATGCATACAGGTGTCCGTTTTTCAGTTTTGACAGCAGCAGTTTTGAATGACCGCCTCTTCCCAGTGTTCCGTCGACATAAATTCCGCCGGGTTTTACATTGAGAAGATCAATCGTTTCGTGAAGCAGTACACTTTTGTGTTCCATTATCTGAGAAACTCCGTAAGTGAAGCGGCAGCGGTCTCAAACGCATCGTCAGCCGCATTGTTGTAAGCATCCCAGAGATCTTCGGACCAGATTTCAACATGATCGCCTGCGCCGATCACCGCACATTTGGAAGTGATGCCGGTGATTTTTTTCAGCGTGTTCGTCAGGTTGATCCTGCCCTGGCTGTCAAGAGTCATCTCTCCGGCATTTGCCATGATCCTTCTTCTGACCATACGTGCTTCCGGATCCGTAAAAGGCATGCTGTTGAGCTTGGCGGTAAGCGCCGCCCACTGTTCAGATGTATATACGGTAAGGCATTTGTCAAAACCGACAGTAATTACGAAAGTGTCTCCCAGTTCATCGCGGAATCTGGCAGGGATAATAACTCTGTTTTTTGAATCCAGGCTGTGCCTGTATTCACCCATGAACATTCTCTGTTCCCCCACTTTCCTCCACTTTGTGGCACCTTCTGACACAATTCTACCACATACATATGCAAAGACAACAGTTTTTCAAAATGTAACAAATGAAAATTTTCTGTCCGTTCATGCCTGTGCGCAGCCGCACGGACTGAGAGGAACAACAAAAAAACCCATGTCTGTGCATGGGTTTAATTGAATGCTTTCTATGCTGTAATTAAGCTTCTGTTTTTTCAGCTTTTACATCGCCTGTTGAACCGCAGTTCGGGCATGCATGATGCGGCTGCTTGTATTCACCGCAAACCGGGCATTTTACCAGAGTGGGAGCTGTGAGCTTGTAATGAGTTCTTCTCTTATCTCTTCTGGTACTGGAATTTCTTCTCTGCTGTACTGCCATCTGCCTGACACCTCCTATTGCTTATCCTGTTTGTAATTCTTCAATATCGCCAGGCGCGGATCAATTTCCTCTTCCCGGCTCTTTTGATATGCTTCCTCAGTCAGAATCTGCCATCCGTCTCCGGACGGATAATCCTCAGGGTCGCACTCAGTCACCTGCAGCGGCACCTCCAGCAGGATATCCTCAATCACTGCGGGAAGAAGCCTGATGACTTCATCTGTAACGATACGGACATCTTCGTCTTCAGTATTTTCATCAAATACATATTCTTCTTCACTGCCCGTCTCGAAAGGATACTCAATTTCCTCACCGTTTACAGCATCCGGCACAAGCATAATTCCGCTGATTTCCAGAGTCACATAGAACCGGTCGTCCGAATCATCCAGATAACCCCTTCCGGAAACATGCAGGTCTTTTACGCCGTTGATGCGGGTGTTTGACGCAAATGCTTCAGAACTGATTTCTATATCTTCATCAAATTCAACATTCCTGTCAGGCATGTTGATCAGTTCCGATCTGGTCCACTCCACAGCTAAGTCTCCTTTTTTGTCGTTAACGTCACAATTATAGCAAACCAAAATTCAAAGTCAATTCACTTTCAATGTTTTATCGAGCCAATCCGCCACATCTTTGTAAACTGTCTCGTGATCCGCCTCATTCAGCGTTTCATGTCTCATATTCGGATAAAGCTTGTATGACACATTGCTGTATCCTGCTGCACGCAGCGTTTTAATGCTTGACTGCAGCCCTTTGACGCCGCCGATGCACGGATCCTGTTCACCGGCAAAGAAGTAAATCGGAAGCAGAGGCTTGATGCAGAAATACTCTTTGGAAACATTCATCCGCTGAAGGCCGGTCAGCTCATCGACATATCCCTGAACCGTAAACGGGAAACCGCAGAGCGGATCCTGAATATATCTGTCAACGTTCTCCGTGCTGAAGCTGAGCCAGTCAAGCGGCGTACGGGGATTCTTCACCGATTTATTGAAATTGCCGGTCACCAGCTGATCCATCAGCGTGCTGTGTCCCTTTTTCCCGTTTTTCCGGGCAATCAGTCTTCCCAGTGCAGCACCGACTTTTCCTGCCGGCTGATAATTCGGAGCACCCGAGAGAATGCATGCATCTATATCATGATCATGCTTCTGCAGCCAGCATCTGCCGACAATTGTTCCCATGGAATGTCCGAAAAGCACATACGGCACATCGGGGAATTCTTCCTTCATTTTTGCAAAGGCATCACTGACGCTGTCCACCAGCGTATCCCAGCCTCCTTCTTCACCGAACCAGCCGAGCGCCTCACCCTTGCTCTCTCCGTGACCGGGCAGATCATATGTAACAACACCATATCCCCTGCCTGCAAGATACTGTGCAAAACCGTCGTAGCGTCTGCGGTGCTCTGCCATGCCGTGAACGATCAGCACCGCAGCCCTGGCTGCGCTGCCGGGGCGGAAAACACTGAACGCGAGATCATATTTCATAATTATCTTTCAACCATCCTTTAAAGTATTGTAACATTGAAAATATTGACAGGAGTATCAAAAATGAAAGTTGCAGGCATAACCGCGGAGTACAACCCTTTCCACAAGGGACACCGGTATCAGATAGAAGAAACAAGAAAACAGACGGACTGTGACATTGTCATGGCTGTCATGAGCGGAAACTGGGTGCAGCGCGGTGAGCCGGCTGTAATCGACAAGTTCACAAGAGCCGAGTATGCCGTACGTTCCGGCGCCGATATTGTCATCGAGCTTCCGTTTATCTTTGCCGTGCAGGCCGCATCCGGTTTTGCCAGAGGCGCAGCAACGCTGATGAAACTGGCTGAGGCCGACTGGATCTCCTTCGGCAGTGAATGCGGAAATCTGGAAAACCTCCTGGAAATCAGCGAAGCACCCGTGAATCCCGATCATCTTCATCAGTCCATGGACAAAGGAATGAGTTTTCCCAGGGCCTACAGTCTGCTGACCACGGAGATGCGTCCCAATGACATTCTGGCTGTCAGCTATCTGAAGGAAATCAGGGGAACGGACATCAAACCGGTTGTGATACAGCGGACCACGAATTACCTGGATGACGAGCTCCACGAAGTATCAAGTGCGCTCGCAATCAGAACGGCTCTGAAAAACGGTGCTGACATCGGGGACACCACCGGCATGAAGCAGATACTGTACGGGCATGAACTGAACTATATCGATAAATACTACGGTTATCTGCGGACGTTCCTGCTTACAAGTGATCCCGAAGTCCTTGCCGGAACATTCCTGTTTTCGGAAGGCATAGAAAATCATCTGATCAAAAACGCAAAGCAGTGCAGCACATGGGATGAATTTCTCGATTCCTGCGTTAATTACAGATATACCGCAAGCCGCATCAGAAGATGCTGCGTTCATGCCATGTGCCAGGTCAGCAAAAAGCAGAAAAACAGCCTGCCGCCGCTTGATACCCTGCGCGTTCTGGCCTTTAATGACGCCGGCCGCCGCTGGCTCCGTGAAAAACGTGATTCGGGCATCAGATTTGCAAACCGGTTCGCAGACGTGCCCTATCCGTACCGCAAAATGGAATACAGGGCTTCCCTGCTCTACGTATCCCAGCTGAACGAAGAGGAACGCAGACGTATTCTCAGCCGGGAGATTGCCGGGGCACAGTATATCAAATAAAAACGAGGATCACATGATCCCCGTTTTTCCGGTTATTCCTGTACGTTGTGATATACCTTGTTGACGTCGTCGCAGTCATTCAGCATATTCATCAGTTTCTGGAAAGCTTCTTTTTCTTCCTCTGTATCCAGAGTGACATATTCGTTCGGAAGCATTGTGACTTCGCATGTATCGAATTCAACATTCGGAATCAGTTTTTCGATCGCTTCCTGAGCCTTTCCGAAATCTGTATAAGCTGTCTTGACCATCATTTCGCCGTCCTCAACGCTCAGATCCTGAACATCAACTTCAGCTTCCATCATGGCATCAAGCATTGCCTCTTCATCCTCATACGGGAAATAGAACAGACCTACCTGCTCATAGTTGTATGAAACAGAGCCTGCATTGGCAATCTTGGCACCCTTGGATTTGTTGAATGCTGTTTTGACTTCTGTATAGGAACGGTTTGCATTATCTGTCAGACAGTCAACGATAACTGTGCTGGCACCGGGACCGAAGCCTTCATAACGGGCTTCCGAATAGTTTTCATCGGTGCCGCCCTTGGCTTTTTCAATTGCCCTTTTAATTACGTCTGCAGGAACCTGGTTGGACTTTGCTTCGGCAATCTTTCTCTTTAATGCAAGGTTCATATCAGGATCAGGGACGCCGGACTTTGCTGCAATATACAGTTCCTTTCCGAAACGAGAGTAAAGCTTTGACTTAATCGCGGCTGTTTTCGCCATTGATGCTGCACGCACTTCATGAGCTCTTCCCATAATTAATTACCACCCTTCAAATTACTCGAATATTATAACAAAGCGCGTTATTGTTGTGAAGATTTTTGTTCCCCTGTACATGCACGTATTCCCTGCCCATTCATAATCTCACATGGTAATATATTTATTGACTTCTGAGAGGTGTTCTATGTCTGTTTATGCAATCAGTGATCTGCACGGCTGCCGTGAGGAGTTTCATGCCATGCTCGAAAAAATAGCCTTCAGCGAATATGACGAAATGTATATCATCGGCGACGTATGCGACAGAGGAAAGGAATCAATTGCCCTTCTGCAGGATATTATGTCATATCCGAATATGCATCTGATCTTCGGCAACCATGACGTATGGCTCGCCAAATATACCGATCTGCTGATCAAGGGCAAAAAGAGCAGCCTCGCCCTTTTTGCGGCGCTCCATACAAATATGGATTTCATCACCTGGATGCATTACAACGGCGGTGTATCAACGGCAGACCAGTTCATGGATCTTTCCTTTCCCGAATGTTATGACATCAAAGTTTACCTGGACAGCAGCCGCACATTCTACAAAACACTGGAAATCATGGGCAGAAAATTTCTGCTTGTTCACTCCGGGCTCGGCTCATACTGCCATTCTTCCGTCAGTCTTCCCGAAATCCCCGAATATGAACTGGTATGGCCGCATATCGGCCTTGATGACAATCCTTTCGATGACGTGACAATGATTGTGGGACATATGCCCACCTTTATGTACGGCGATGAATATGACGGCAGGATTGCGCACGGGAAAAGAAAAAGCATCCTGCATATTGACTGCGGATGCGTATTCGGCAGAGCTCTGGGCTGCGTCAGGCTGAACGACATGGAAGAGTTCTATGTCAGCAGTTCCTATCCGCGTGTCGGATGAGAACTGATCCAGTCCTCGATCAGGCTGATCATGGACGCCGTATTGGATTCATAGCTTTTCGGAACAAATGAGACTGCTTTTTCAAGATAGGGATGAATGTCGTCGAGGTCCCTCATGAATATCAGATATCCGTCGGCGTCAAATTCCTCAAGAAGCTGTATCTGATGATCGCTCTGATGTTCACCGTACTTCACACTTCTGGCTGCGGCCAGAATTTTTTTATGTTCACGGAGTGCGGTCATGATCGTTCCCACACCGCCGTGGGTAATGATCAGGTCAGCCTCCTGCAGAAAAGATGCAAACTGGTCATTGGGAATAAAGTCGAAGATCTCCATGCAGGCACTTTCGTACTTTGTATGCCCTGCCTGTACAACAACTCTGTCACTGATGTATTTTTCTTTTACCGCCTTTTCCACAGCCTTCAGAAGGCGCGGAAACTGCTTGTCCTGCGTTCCGAGCGTCACAAGTATCATCAGAATACCCATCCTCCGTATACAGCATCCGGATATACCTCCAGCATGCTCTTCCACTGCACAATGAACAGATCTGCGATCGGGTAAACCATTCTGCCTGCAGCCGTAGCGGTCCTGGCATTTGCCATTGTTTCGATCCAGATCACCTTTTTCCCGAATGTATGGGCAATCCTGCACATGGGCACCGCGGTATGCGTACCGGTTGTAATCACGTAATCCGGCCTGATCTTCCAGTACAGCCACAATGATTTAAGACAATTGAAGGCAAACTTAAAAAGATATGTGAACAGATGCACCTTCGTGCCGAACACCAGCGTATAAAACCTGTCACCGTACTTCTGTCTGAGAACCTGGTTGGCCTTTGTATTTTCTGTGACCAGATAATAATCACAATGTTCAAACATCGGGCTCAGCTGCAGAAGCTCCGTCAGGTGACCGCCGGTACTAGATATAAACAGTATTTTCGTATTTTTATCCATAAAAAAAACCTGAGGTGTGCACTGCACACCTCAAGTATAACACTGATTTTTATTTTGCGATGGATGCCTTGACGAGTTCCGTAACTTCCTCAATCGTATCCATATCAAGAGCCTTCTCTGCCATTTCCTTCATTTCGGCATAGCTGAGGCTGTTGATCATCTTTCTTGCACGGAGGATTGATGTAGCACTCATGGAGAATTCATCAAGTCCGAGACCGAGCAGAACCGGTGCAGCCAGTTCATCGCCGGCCATCTCTCCGCACATACCGCACCACTTGCCGCTCTTGTGGGCACCGTCAATAGCCATCTTGATCAGACGCAGAATTGACGGATTCAGCGGCTGATACAGATAGGAGACAGGCTCTGACATACGGTCAGCAGCCATGGAGTACTGAATCAGGTCATTGGTTCCGATGGAGAAGAAGTCCACTTCCCTGCCGAGTCTGTCGGCCAGAACTGCCGCAGCCGGAATTTCGATCATAATACCGACTTCAACATCATCACCGACTTTGACGCCTTCGGCAATCAGCTTTGCGCGCTCTTCGTCATATACAGCCTTGGCAGCACGGAATTCGGCAACCGTGGCAATCATCGGGAACATGATTCCCAGATGTCCGTACGCAGATGCTCTCAGCAGAGCTCTCAGCTGTGTTCTGAAGACATCTTTTCTGATCAGGCAGAAGCGGATTGCACGCACACCGAGGAACGGATTCATTTCTTCATCGAACTGATAGTATTTCAGCTTCTTGTCACCGCCGATATCCAGTGTACGGATAACAACCTTGTGATCTCCCATGCTCTCAAGAACCGTCTTGTAAGCTTCAAACTGTGTTTCTTCATCAGGGAAGTCATCCTCGCTCTTCATGTAGAGGAACTCGGAACGGAACAGACCTACGCCCTCGCCGCCGTTGGCAAGAACTGCCTCAACATCTGCGGGTGAGCCGATATTTCCCACCAGTTCAACCTTATGTCCGTCTGTGGATACCGACGGCTGGTCCTTAAGTGCCTTGAGCGCTTCCTTTTCAGCCTGGAATTCAGCTGCCTTCTTTTCATATTCAGCGATCTGTTCATCACTCGGATTCAGAATGACTTCACCGTTGATGGCATCCAGAATCACCATGTCGCCGTCTTTTGCCTCTTCAAGAATACCCTTGACGCCGACCACGGCAGGAATCTCGAGAGAACGCGCCATAATTGCCGAGTGGCTTGTTCTTCCGCCGATTTCTGTTGCAAAGCCCTTTGCAAATTCCTTGTTCAGTGAACCGGTATCGGAAGGTGTGAGATCCTTGGCAACAACGATGACCGGCTTGTCGAGTGTAGCAAGATTCGGAATTTCCTTGCCTGTCAGGTTGCACATGAGACGGAACGCAACGTCCTTAACATCAGCTGCTCTTTCTCTGAAGTAATCGTTGTCCATCGATTCAAACATTGCGACCATATTATTCGCAACTCTCTGTGCCACTGATTCAGCATTTTCCTTTACTGCCTTGATTTCTTCTTCAATCTGGCCGCGGAATTCAGGGTCGTTTGCCATCATCAGATGTGCATCAAAAATAGCAAGTTCTTCTTCTTTCAGACTTCTGGAAGCTACTTCCTTGATCTTTTCGATGTCTGCAATTGTTTTTTCGAATGCCGCCCCTACCTTGGCGATTTCATCTGCCGGATCAGCAGCGAATGTTCTGATATCCAGAACCGGCTGTTCCAGTTTGTAAACCTTTGCGACAGCAATACCCTGTGACGCGGCGATACCTTTAAGCATGATGCCTTTTCCTCCTCTTTAAACGCAGTATGCGCTTTCATGCACTGATCCGGGCAGCGGATTATAATATGATCCCGGACAGATGATATATCTGAATGTCAGACAGACTTAAAATGCACATACGACACGTTTATCTGTTATTACTTTACCATTGAAGGAAAAGATAGGCAATTGCCGATTTGTTGATTACATCTTCCTTTGCACAATCGGGCATAAAACAGCAGACATAAACATCTTTTTTCTGATATCTTTCAGACCGGGAACAGGAACTGAACGCATACTTTATCAGCGCGCTTGCTAGATCGGAATTTTTTCCTTAATATTAATTCATCGCACCGCATGAGGTTATATGAAAAGAGAGATTTCTTCCGCTTTATCTTTAAAACGTATTGTTATAACACTGATCCTGTTTTTTCTCGTTCCTGTGATCCAGCGCGTCATTTATACACTGAATCCGAATGAGACCCTGTCATATATGTTTGCCCTTAACCTTGTCGGCGCAGTCATGATGATATACAACTGGAATCTGTTTGCCCTCCATTATAACCGGGCAAAGAAAAATCCCGGCGACACGCTGATCTACACTCTGATCGGATGTGTCTTCATCGGACTCTGGGCATGGTTCAACAGTTCAATCCTGCGCGGAAACGTCCTGCTTCCGGACCCCGCGGTACTGAAAAACAATATATTTGCCGCACCTGCAGTATTTGCAGCCTATACAGTCATACAGGCAGAAATTGTAAGCATGTCCTTCAAATGCCTGACAGACCATATGAAAATTCATTCGCGCGAGGTGATCATCATACTGGTTTCCGGATTTGCATTCGGACTGCTCTATACCATTGCCTTCACGCCGCTCATCCCCGAGCAGTTCATTCCCGCATATTTCTTCAACACAATTCTTGTTTCCATGCTGTCCTATCTTTACAATCAGAGCGGAAACTTCATTTCGGGAATGCTTGCCTGGTCAATCGTTCTGAGTGTCCTGATTGCTGTCTCTCTTTAGAGAATATAAAAAACGTCCTTCCGTGAAGGACGTTTTCTTTGATGCTAATCTGTTTCGATCAGGCCGTAGCCTCCGTTGTCGCGCTTATATACAACAGCAATCTTTTCACTTTCATCATCCGTATAGATGTAGAAATTGTGACCGCTCAGTTCCATCTGCATGATTGCTTCGTCAAGATCCATCTTGCTGGCATGGATTGTCTTGGTGCGCACGGGAACATCAACCTCTTCCTCTTCCTCTTCCTGAATGAATGTCTCGGCAAGCGAACTCTTGTGTCTTCTGTTCAGGCGTGTCTTCTGCCTGCGGACCTGATCTTCAAGCTTGTCAATTGCTATATCGACTGCCGCATACAGATCTTCGTGCTCGACTTCAGTTCTGAGAATACCGATTTTCGTAGGAATAGTAACTTCGATTTTCATTGACGCCGGATAAACTCTGGCTACGACCCTTGCGATCGTATCTTCATCAATCAGGAGATACTTCTCCAGAAGAGAAAGCTTCTTTTCAATTTTCTCTCTCATAGAATCCGTGATTGTGACATTTTTGCCAATAATTTCGAAACGCATGTTAAGTCCTCGCTTTCTTTGTATATTCAGGGCTTGGTACCCTTGATGCCATTTCTTTCAAAAGCTCTGCCCAGCTGTATTTGTATTTATTATATTTTTTGCTGCACCTCTTCCGTTAATCCAATTATAACATTGTTCATAAAGAAAAAGCAGAATCACTCTGCAATTTCTTTCAGCCACTTATAAACCACCATCAGCGCATATGTATCCATGCCGCAGTATTCCTTCAGCTGACTGATGATCTGTCCGCTGTCCGTATCGCTTTCCTCCCGGTCAAGCATGCGCCAGTTATAAACTGCATCCATGCCCTGGTTAATGTCAAGATCCTTGTAGCTGCGGTCATTCATCATCGACATAATCTTCTTGAGTGACCATACACCTGCCATCCTGGTGTCATAAACCATTCCGCTGACAAACGGGACCTGCATATCCTTCATGCGCGAATTAATATCCAGAAGCTGCCGGGCATACTGCGGGAACTGCTCCGCCATTTCACTGATCCGGATCATTTCCGCACCTTCCGCGTTATATGCCATAACCGTTCCCTGTCCGGGAATATCCTTCAGCATGGACTCGATCAGTTCCTGCCTGTCATCATGTACGGAAAGAAAGACGTTATGGCTCACATCCCCGTTTTCATGCAGCACATGCACGGAATATTCAAACGGGAGAACATCATACGGCTTCATTCCGTCATAGGGCGGTATCGCATATCTTTCCCATTCAAAATCAAGGAATGTTACGGGATAGCTGACCGACCTGAGCCAGGTTTTCACTGCCATTCTGTCAATGAAGAGCCCGTTCTTCCTGTCTGCCATAATTTCGGCATACTGCTGGGGACTGCCTTCGATCAGCTCCGGATCTGCATCCGCCAGAAATTCTCTTCCTTCGGACTGCATGCGGTATTTATATCTCGCTCCGGTCAGCGTCAGAATGGAATTGTGCGGAAGCGCCGCCTCCTCCTCAAAACAACTGTCATAAAACCGGCATTTCTGTCTGCCCGTACACTTTGAAGTACGTACCGGAGCTTCCGGATGATCATGATCCAGACGGTCCATTTCATCCATGATCTGCGAAATGTCCGACATGGAATTCGTAATCATGTCCTTAACATTCTGCGAAGGATTGTTGTTGGCCGTATAAAAGCAGTCCGACACTTTAAACAGACTGCCGGTGTCCAGTTCTCCCTTTCTTACGTAATCTGCATTGAGGTGAATGATTCTGATGTCTTTCAGGTTCAGACCGATTCCCTGCAGGGCATACACGGTATCACAGTAGAAAGCCCTGTCATCTGCGTGGGGATAAAGACCGACAAACAGAAAATACAGGTCCCATCCGTCACCGTTTCTGTGCAGAAACGGAACCTTGACGCGAAGCTGCCGGTACTCGAACCGTGCCTTGACCAGCCATTCCTCTGTTTTCAGTGCCTCCAGCGCCAGTTCGGGCGGATCATTCCTGGCTCCCAGAAAACATTCTTTAATACCCAGCTTTTCCTTAGCAAGATCGGTTACCGCTTCATCAAGTCTGATGAATTTCTGAAACGGAGCTTTTTCGGCTGTTCTGTCGAGCTGAAACAGACGCGGACACCGGCTGTATTTTTTCAGATCAGATATATGATACATTCAATGTCCTTTCACCTGTCTGCCGATCAGATTCTGGCCGGCACTTCGTGTATATTCAACGGTGACAATATCTCCGGGATAAAGATCTTCGTCAGTGCGGAATCTGACACACCCGTCAATTCCGTCCGGAGCGTACAGGGCACTCCGTCCGATGTACATGCCTGTCAGGGGATCACGTGATTCCACCAGCACCTCTGCGGATGTTCCGGTCATTTTCGCTCTGTCTTCGGAGGCTATGGCAATCTGCGCATCCATCAGTTCGATCTTTCTTCTCTCTTTTTCCTCTTCATCAACAGTCTCGCCGAGTTCGAATCCCGGTGTTCCCTCTTCCCTGGAATACGTAAAGACACCGAGATGATCCCAGCGGATTTTCTTCAGCAGGGCAAGATTCTGTTCATGGTCCTCAATTGTTTCACCGGGGAATCCGGTGATCAGCGTTGTTCTGAGAACCGCATGATCAAACTCACTGCGGATTTTCATGCATCTTTCCAGAATCTCTGCGGAACTGCCGCGGCGGTGCATCGCCTTCAGCATTTTGTCTGACCCGTGCTGGACGGGAATATCAAAGTACGGCAGTATATGCCTGCTCTGCCGGATTGTTTCAATCAGATCATCCGGTATCTCATCCGGATAAAGATAAAGAATCCTGATCCAGTGCACACCCTCCAGGGCATCCAGACGCTTCAGAAGATGCGACAGATGAAGCTGTCCGTCCCAGTCGTAACCGTATCTGGAACAGTCCTGGGCGATCAGATTCAGTTCCCTGACGCCCTTCGACACCAGCCTTTTTGCCTCGGCAATAATCTCATCCTCCGGATAAGAGCGCAGCGGTCCCCTGATCAGAGGTATCGCGCAGTAGCTGCAGCGGTTGTCGCAGCCGTCGGCAATCCTCAGATAAGCCATCCACGGCTTTCCGGAAAGCACCCGTTCAGCTTTTCCGTAATTGTTTGCAATATGCACGCCGAGAACTTCGGAAAGGATTTTTCCCAGATCACGGTATTCGTCAATTGCAATGAATCTGTCCACTTCCGGCATTTCCTTCTCCAGCTGCGGCTTGTAGCGCTGGGAAAGGCATCCCATTACAATCAGCTTTTTCAGACCTTTTTCTTTATAATCCGCGGCATCAAGGATTGTCTCAATCGCTTCCGATTTTGCACTTTCAATAAAACCGCATGTATTGATGATCACGGCATCAGCGTCATGCCATGATGTGACAGCTTCCTGTCCGCTTTCTTTCAGCATTCCCAGCAGATTTTCCGTATCCACCAGGTTTTTTGCACATCCCAATGAAATAATTCCGATTTTCATAACAACTCCCGATGGCTATTTTACCACAACATAACAAAGCGCGCATTTCTGCGCGCATCAGTTTCAGTCAGCAAGTGTTCCGAACGGGTCCCACGGATCAAGTACGGCAGGTTCCTGCCTGAGCATTTTCTGCTGTTCCGCGGTAAGATACTTTTTATTGACTGCCGCTTCAAATACATAGCGGTCGAACCATGTATCGGAACAGATGTAATAGCCCTGGATGCCGGATTTGTCACCCCAGGAGTTTTCTATCTTCCATCTTGCCGGTTTTCTGCCGGACAGGTTGACGCCGGTCAGAACCATCGCATGATTCATTGCAGAGAATCTGGCATCCAGCATCTCTGCCTTTGTCATATCAAGCTTCATATCAAAAGTGTTTTCGAAGTCAAACTGCATGTCGTCCCACAGGCCGTTTTCCCTGTCTCCGTCCTTGCTGCAGTCACAGCCGAACCAGACCGGACTGCCGTCCTTCATCTGGGCAATCACCGCATTTTTGAATTCATTCATCGGCAGATTCAGATATCTGACCGGATTGCCGGCCACGACATTGCCGATATACTTGACGGTATATGTTTTGTAGTAAGGCTTGTCATCTGTCGGCGCATTGATGATTACGACATAATTGTCCAGATCTTCCGCGAGATATTTCTCATAGAACTCAGCAGGCGTCACGTCATTCACTGCATGGTATTTTTTCCTGCTGTCGTAATATTCGAATGTGAAGCTCTTCGGAGGCACACCGAAGCAGTCACAGATCAGGCCGTAGCATTCGCTCAGTGCCTTGCTTCTGACTGCCTTGATCTGTTTGTCGTTGCCTTCCGCATGAAGCTTTCTTGCATCAAGGGCAAACCTTTTGAGACGCTGATTCAGCAGCTGATTCATCCTTCCGGTCGATCCCGCCTGATAGCTTTCGGGATAAGCGGTTTTCGGGCAGATGCCGTATTTCTTGACAAGGGAAACAAGCATATCCCACTGTCCGCCGTCACCGATGCCGTTTTCCAGAAGCCAGCGGTTGGTTTCACTGCCGATCGGGCTGTCCAGTTCCTGCATGATGCATTCCATAAACCAGTTTGCCTTTTCAAGCTTGTCGTAAAAAGCGATATAGTTCTGGGAAAGCTCAAACTCCTCAATTTTGTATTTCCTGGCAATGATTTCCCTGAGGACATTCATAGCCGAGAAAATCCAGCATCTGCCGGATCGGAGCTGGTTTGTGGCCTTCATTGTCTTGATGTCGACGGAAAAAAGATTCGGATTCGCAGCCTTGGATTCCTGAACAACCGCGATTTTGGAAATGTCATTGCAGGTCAGAGCGTTTCTGATGATCCTTGCTTTTTCATTTGCCCGGTAGGTTTTTTCCATTCTGGCCAGATCAACTGCTTTTATGGATTCCATTTTTGACATACACTCCTCTTTTCTGTTCATTAACTATACAAAAGAAAACCGTTTCATTCAATAAAACGGTTTTCTGCTTCAGCTCCTTCTGACAAAAGTGGTGCCGCATTTGGGACAGATCACTTCGATATTTCCCCTGTGCCTCGGGTATCTGACAATCTGACTGCATTTGGGACAGACACTGTACCGGTTCGCCCTGTCCTTCCTGGTCAGATTAAATGCCTTCCACCTTCTGCGGATTCCTGCTGTCCTGTCCATGAATTTCCTGTTCTCCAGGGAGCGCTTTACGATATTTCTGGAAAACATTCTGTAAACCGCACAGAGAAACAGAACGTCACAAAGGACGGAAAGCCAGAAGCTTCTCAGCAGTATTGCCGCAAAATTCATGATCAGCGCACTGAAGATCAGTGTCATATTCAGCTGATCAGATCCGTACCGGCCGTACATAAAGCGGTACATCCACTCTCTCATTTTTTTCATTTATGCCAACCTCGCAAAATATTATTAAGCACTGCCGCGGGAAACAGCCGGTCACTCTGTCCGGATCAGTACAACTGCTGCCGCAATGCCGCCGTCATGACTGATTGAAATCTCGATCTCAGGATGATCCTCCACATACGGCCTGCCGTTTTCCCCGTGCAGAATGGAATAATGCAGATAATCCGGATCCTGCGTAGCTTTGAATATCGCTTCCTTGCATGCAAAACGGCCGCCTGCATATTCCCTGCGCCTCTGCGTCCCGCTCAGACGCATGTATTCTTTCATTTCTTTTTCCGTAAGAATCCTTTTCAGGAAAGAATCCTGCAGAGGCACTCTTTTTAAATCAACAATATCTATTCCCGTCATTCTCAACCCGCAAACTGCATCAGTCCTCTTTTGTCAGAAGATCATACGCTTCCTGATACTTTTCGATCGTCTTTTCGATCACATCATCAGGCAGCAGGTAATCACTGCCGGGGTTTGCCTTCAGCCAGTCTCTTACAAACTGCTTGTCAAATGAAGGCTGTCCGTGTCCCGGTTCATATCCCGCAAGCGGCCAGAAACGGCTGGAATCAGGCGTCAGCATTTCATCCGCAAGAATAACCCTGCCGTTTTCATCAATGCCGTATTCAAACTTCGTATCTGCGATGATGATTCCTCTTGAAAGTGCATATTCCGCACATTTCTTATACAGGGCAATTGTATAATCCCTGATCTTTTCCGCATATTCCCTGCCGTGGCCCGGGAAGTGCTTTTCCAGATGCTCCACGGACTGCTCAAACGAAATATTCTCATCGTGAACGCCGATTTCAGCCTTTGTGCTGGGCGTATAAATCGGCTCCGGGAGCTTTTCACATTCCTTCAGTCCCTCGGGAAGTCTGATTCCGCAGACTGTTCCGTCTTTCTGATAGGAAGCCCATCCGCTTCCGGTAATATATCCTCTGACAATGCATTCAACCGGAATCATATCCAGCTTTCTGCACAGCATGCTGCGGCCTTCAAAAGCTTCGCTGCGGAAGAATTCAGGCATATCCTTTACATCTGTTGAAATCATATGATTGTCAGCGATGTCCTTTGTCAGATGAAACCAGAACTCCGACATCTTTGTCAGAATGACGCCTTTGTTCCTGACATTGTTCTTCAGAATCACGTCAAATGCCGAAATCCTGTCTGTTGCAGTAATGATCAGCTTATCGCCGAGATCGTAAATTTCACGTACTTTGCCTTCCTTAACCGGTGCGTATGTCTGCATAACAACCCCTCCCTGATAGACATGAACAGTTTACACCATTTGTCATTCATATCAACATATTCATTTTCTGATTAATGATCCGGAACTCAAAATCATCGGATCTGCACACCGGTTCCCCGTCTGTGTGAATCCACACCGGCCGGTCCGTTCTGTACCTGACGTGCGCTGCCCTGTCCGGATATACTTTCGCAAATTTTTCATGACTGCCCGAATAAGCACTCGGGAATATCCTGAAAAACTCTCCCCTGGTGAAATCGCCTGCGGTGCATAAATCAAGCACGCCGTCCGTATCATCTGCGTTCGGACAGAATTTAAATCCGCCGCCCTCAAACTTATGGTTCATGGCAACCGTAAACATGCAGTTCGGAAATGTCAGTTTTTTCCTGCCCGTATCCATCATGACGGAGAATTTCTCCATTTTGAATATCAGTCCGGCCGCAACTGCAATATAGATCAGTTTGCCGAGATGGATTTTGTTCAGAAACTTCTTCATAGCCGAACGCTGCACAATTACGCATGTCTCTGCATCAAAACCGGCTCCGGCGGATATGACAAACCTTCTTGAACCTCTGTCTTCAGAATGCGTACCGGTCATGCCGCCGCAGTTCCTGTATATCGCCTCTCCGATGTCAATCTGCCGGCTTACCTTTCCGGAAAGAATCATTTTCACGTTTTTTTCCGGGTCCTTCTGAACAGGCAGGTCCCTGGCAAGATCGTTTCCCGAGCCGCAGGGAATCAGTCCGACACTGACATTTGTGAAATCCGCAATCCCGTTGACCGCCTCATTCATTGTGCCGTCCCCGCCGACGATCACCAGATTTACATGCTTTCCGGTTTCCGTCAGTTCACGGCAGATATCGGTTATACTCCTGTCAGGTGCGGAATAGTGAACTGTATAGTCAGCCCCGCTGAAAAGAGGCTCGATCGTGTTCAGCCAGTATTTTCTTGTTCTTCCGGATGCACCGGCCGGATTTACAACGACATCAAAATGCATATCATACCTCCGGGACTTCATGAAGTCCGCCTTTCATGATTCCGTACTCAGGCACTGCCGTCCCTGATGTTTCCTTTTTTATTTTATAGCAAACAGTTTTTACATGGAACATAATGAATCGGGACCGTCCGGCTTCCATGGCAATGAACACCGGCTGCTAAGAAGATCCGCATTCTGAAGAACCTGCACCGGTCCTGTGCATTCCCGCAGTACATGGCCTGAAAAATTTTTTAAAAAATTACTGGACAATTCTGCAGGGTGTGGTAATATATCTTCTGCAATGCGGATGTGGCGAAACCGGTAGACGCGCTGATTTCAGGGGTCAGTGAGGAGACTCGTGCAGATTCGAATTCTGTCATCCGCACCATTTGAAAATAAAGACAGCCTTCAGAAGCTGTCTTTTTTCATGTTCGGTCCGGTCTGTTTCTGATCTGCCTGTCCAGTTTTCTGCGTGCTTCCCTGTCTTTTTCTTCGGTATACCCGTAATCAAAATCAGTATTCGCCTCATATTCGCTGAGGGAAGGCATCGGTATGTCATCCAGGATCATGATGGCTGCCGTCTGCGGATGGCTCAGCACCCACTGATAAATCAGATAATCCCGGTGTTCAAAGATATCTTCCGCATCGGTCATGCCGGCAATTATCAGGTTCCTGTCAAATCCTGCTTCATAAAGAACCTGCCGGCAGTAATCCAGCCCGCTGAACCGCCATGATGAGGTCAGCACCGTCTGCAGTCCGTAATCCCGGCACAGCCTGTTTACGCGCTCCACCATGTCCCTTCTGAAGAAATCAAAGTTATGTGCCAGTGCATATTCATATTCCGGTGTATCCGGCTCATAGGGCACATTAATCACACCGTCAAAATCGAGGAACAGATACCGCAGCTGTGATCCCCTTCTGTCAGCCAGCTTCATTTTCAGCTTCATGCCTGCAAGCTGAAGCAGAGAAATTGTTTTCCTTCGCGCCATATCACCGTATCTTCTTATCCTGTCCGCTGTCCAGAATTTCCGCAGCCAGTTTCTTTCTGAATACGTCCCGCTGTGCGGCGGGAAGCACTGCCGTTTCACAGCGGCTGACTGCGGATGCGTATTCTTTTGCAAATGAAAGTGCCTGCTTCGGCCGAAGACCGCAGAGTCTTCCTGCCGCAAAAGCAGCCGCATGACTGTCATACATGCCGCTTTCGTCTATCACTTTCTTTCCGAAAGGTTCCGTCGCAATAGTTTCGCTGCCGTCATGATAGAGCACGGTGCCGTCCTCCAGGCATATGATCACTGCATTCCCGGTTTCCTTATGCAGCTGGTGTGCAACCTGCTCAAGATTATGATTCTGTGTTCTGGCAATTGTCAGGGCCTCATTTCTGTTCAGATGAAGAACCGGATGATTCTGATATATTCCGTCCAGTGTAAAAAGATCCAGCAGCGCCCCTCTTTCACCGGGTCTGAACAGAAGATTCCCGTGGAATGAAGAGATGCAGTCAGACAGTTCATCCCTGCCCGGTCCGTGCATTTCATTCCCGCTGATGAGCATCCATGCATAATCATTCAGGTCCGCCGGGATATACTCCTTCCTGAACCGGTATTCCCCGCCCTCGGCTGTCAGGGAAACAGCCCTGCCTGTTCCGTCAATGATTGTATAGGTACATCCCGCTGTTTCACTGTCATCAATGAAAGGTATTCCGTCTTCCTTCAGCTGCCTTCTGACCGCTTCTCCGTAAACACCGCTTCCAACCGGCGCACAGAGATCATACGGCAGATTCAGCAGTGAGAACACACCTGCCGTGCAGTATCCGAAACCGGAGATTCTTTCCGTCTTTTTCAGAGGCATGATATCCTCATTGCCTTTCGGCATCTTTTCAACAAATACACCTGTATCATATACACAGGCTCCGACCGTCAATATTTTCCTCATGCATGTATCATATCATTCCGAAGGCCGATTCACGAAAATAATCGATTGCTCTTTCAAACTTTGAAAAAAGTCCTTGCAAATAGAAAAACGTTTTGATAATATGAGTAAGCACTGATTTAAGATGTGCATTAGATATGCGCCCGTAGCTCAACTGGATAGAGTGTTTGACTACGAATCAAAAGGTTGCGGATTCGATTTCTGCCGGGCGCGCCATTTCGGGATGTAGCACAGCTTGGTAGTGCACTTGATTTGGGATCAAGGGGTCACAGG
>JAILGV010000161.1 GCA_024696355.1 Solobacterium sp. | reverse complement strand
CGTTTCAAAGGAGAATGAGACGGCTGTGCATATTCTTGAGCACTGCGGGTATTGGCGGCTGAAGGATGACGGCAGTACATATCTGTATGAGCACCGTCCGGAAAAAACAAAGGAAGACAGCGGAGAACCTGTTCCGGCAGGTTGCCGCAGGATCTATCTTGCCGGCGGCTGTTTCTGGGGAACGGAGAGAATCTTCAGGATGCTTGACGGGGTGAGGGAAACCCGCACCGGCTATGTCAACGGGACACTGGAAAATCCCAGATATGAAGATGTCATGCGCAGAAATACAGGATTCAGGGAAACAGTCAGGGTGACCTATGATCCCGGGGAAGTATCACTGAAAACGATTCTGCAGGCCTACTATCTGTGCATTGATCCGGAAAATGAAGACGGACAGGCAGGGGACAAAGGAGAGCAGTACAGAGCAGGCATTTATTACCGGAACGAAGAAGACCTTCCCATCATCCGGGAAGTGTCTGATGAAGAACGCAGGAAACACGACAGGTTCTTTGTGGAGATCAGCCCGCTGAGGAATTTCTATACAGCCGAGGAGTATCATCAGAACTATCTGGAAAAAATCCCGGACGGATACTGCCATATCACGGCCGTTGATCTGGAAAAGGTCAGAAAGCTGAACAAAAACGGCAATCTGTGATATCATCTGTAACCGGAAAGAAGGTAAATATGAAAAAGATATTAGTGATATTATGCGCGGCGGCAGTTCTTGCCGGCTGCGGTTCAAAAGAAGCGGCGCCTGCAGAAACTGCACCTGCGGAAACGCAGGCTGCGGAAATCGCAAATCCGTGGTCTGATGCGAAGGATCTTGCGGAGGCTGCGGAAATCTCCGGCGTTCCGTTTGAACTTCAGGATCAGATCGGAGAATACAAAGTTACAGGCATCCGTTCCATGGAAGGCCTGACGGAGATCATCTATTCCGACGGAAAGGATGAACTGAGAGTCAGGAAGGGAACAGGCACGGAAGACAACAGCGGTGACATGAATGAATACAGCGAGAATTCAACGGAACTGCTGGCAGGTGCCGAGATTGAATATCAGAGAAGCGGCAAGGACGGACTGGTGAACCGTGTCTGGTGGACAGACGGAACATATGCATGGTCTATGACGAGTCTTAACGGCATTGAGCCGGCTGATATCAGCGCAATCATGAAAATTGTCTACAACAGCTGAGCATGGGCAGGGAATTCCTGCTCATCTTTTTGTAAATCGTGATATCTTATATGCATCAGGAGCCGGTATATGGAATTTAAAGCATTAATTATGGATGAAGCTCAGCTTCAGAGATCACTTGCCCGGATTGCACATGAGATCATCGAGAAAAACAACGGCGCTTCGGAGGTGTGTCTTCTGGGCATCAAGCGCAGGGGAATTCCGATGGCTGCGGCACTCGCCGAAAATATCAGAAAATTTGAGGGAATCAGTGTTCCTGTCGGGCATATCGATATCTCACTGTACCGTGACGATCTGACCGAGCTTGATGAGCAGGCAGTCACAAGCGACTGTGTGATTCCCGTGAATCTGAAGAATTACAAGGTCATTCTGGTTGATGACGTGATTTTTACGGGCAGAACGGTCAGGGCGGCGATTGAAGCGGTGTTCAGCTTCGGAAGGCCGAAGGCAATCCAGCTTGCCGTGCTGGTTGACAGGGGCCACAGGGAACTGCCGATCCGTCCGGATTATGTGGGAAAGAATATGCCGACATCAAAGAATGAGATGGTGGCAGTCATGTTTGATGAGTTTGATCATGAGACATGCGTAAAGCTCTACACCCTGTAGGAAAACGGAACTGACGGGAACCGGAAACGGATCCCGTTTTTGCGCTTTCTCCGGAGGCGACGGATATGAAACCGCTGCAGAAACAGAAAACAGTGGTATATTAATATATTTTGCGTTTTGGCATACTGTTTTTGGCGTTTTATCTCATGGATACATCTGCAGTCTCATAGAACTGGAGGAATTATATGAAGCTGTTTAATATTCCGCCGGAAAAGAAATCACGCGTCATCCTGGATACCGATGCAAAAAATGAGGCTGATGATCAGTTTGCGATTATGCAGGCGCTGCTTTCGGAATCCATGGACATCAGAGCTTTGATTGCGGCTCATTTCGGTACGGAAAAGTCATCCTCCAGCATGCAGGACAGTTATGATGAGATTCATAAGATTCTTCATCTTATGAACAGAGAGGGCAGTGTCCGTGTGCTGCACGGGGCTGAGAAGGCAATGACTTTTCCGTACCGAAATGAGCCGCGATCAAAGCTCTGATGTCCATGGATTCCGAAAGCAGCGCCTGCACAATCGCAAACTGATCATCAGCCTCATTTTTCGCATCTG
>JAILGV010000155.1 GCA_024696355.1 Solobacterium sp. | reverse complement strand
TATTGCACGGACCCTCACTTCTCTGGGACAGTATATCTATGCCATCGATGAAAAAGGAATTTTCATCAACCTGCTGATCTCATCCGAACTTCAGGAAGACGGGATCACGGTTCAGCTCAACAATTCATTCATAAAAAAGGGTCAGCTGTCCGTAAATGTCAGAACAGATCATCCTGTCCTGATCCGTCTTCGTGTTCCCCAATGGGTGTCTCAAACGGATTGCAATGTTAATGGGAAATCTTTTATGCCTGAAACTGTGAGCGGATATACGGTTATTCCGCTGGAGCCCGGAAGCCATCAGATCAACCTGACCGGCAGGATCTGTCCTCAGATTCTTTCGGCGGATGAAAGGGTTTATGCCGATACGGGGAAAGTGGCAGTCCAATACGGTCCTTTCATCTACTGTCTGGAAGAAATTGACAATGGAAAGAACCTGTCCGCAATCTGCCTTTCGCCGGACACAGAATTATATCTGGAAAAAGGGCCGGAAGAATTACCTGGAGAAATGCCGGTTCTGAAGACGAGGGCAAAGCGGCTCCGAAATCAGACCGGCGGCAGACTTTATGATGTTCCTCATTTCAAATATGAACACTTTGAACTGACTGCGGTTCCTTACGCTGTATGGGGTAATCGGGAACCCGGTGAAATGACTGTCTGGATCAGGGCTCTGATCTGATTCTGGTAAAAACAGCCTCAGGCTGATTTTTTGAAACTTTGGTGAGGCGAGGTCTCATCAACAAAAAGATGTTTGAAAGGAAAAAAGTATCATGAAGAAGTTATTTGTTGCTCTTCTCCTCAGCGTTCTTGTTATCGCCTGCGCGGCGACCACCGTTTTCGCTGACCCCGTGACGATCACTTACTCTTATTGGGGCACCCCCGATGAAGCAGCAAGTGTCCAGGCCGTCGCCGACAAGTTCAATGCCGAACATCCCGATATCAAAGTCGAGGTTATGGCGATTCCGAATGAGGAATACGTCACGAAACTGAACACCATGGCTGCTGCCGGTGAACTGCCGGACTGCGGTATCATGAGTGAATCCGGTGTTCTGGACTTCGCAGACAAGGGACTGCTTGCTGATATCTCCGGAATGTACGAAGGCAAGGAATCCATGCCTCTGGACAGCATTACATTCAAGAAAGACGGCGCTCCCGTTGCCTATTCCGGCGCGAACGAAATTCTCCTGCTGTACTACAATAAGGATATGTTTGACGCTGCCGGACTGGAATATCCTTCCGCCTCCGAACCGATGGCCTGGGATGAATTCGTAGCTCTTGCAAAGAAACTCACGATCGATGCCAACGGCAAGACTGCCGAAGAGGAAGGCTTTGATGCCAATAATATCGTCCAGTACGGCTGTGTTGTCGACAACTGGACCTGGCAGCTGGAAGTGTGGGCTTTGTCCAATGGCGGCCGCTGGATCAGCGAAGACGGCAAGGAAGTCGTCATCAACAGTCCTGAAACCATTGAATCCATCCAGAAAGTCGCTGACCTGACACTGGTCGAGCATGTGATGCCCTATAACGCGGGTCTGGAAGACAACGGTATCCAGCGCTCCATCGTTGCCGGCAATGTTGCCATGGCCACCGGCGGTGCCTGGAATGTCGGCACGAGCCTCCCGGGTGTTCCGTTCAAATACGGCGTTGCCCGCCTGCCTTACATGAAAGAATCCGTCACTATCTGTACCGGTGGTCCGCAGGTCGTCTTCAGCCAGAGCAAGCATCTTGCCGAAGCGATGGAATTCATCTCCTGGTACATGCAGGAAGAGAACTCCTGGAACCTGATCGAAACCGGTATCTGGATGCCGATTCTGGAAGAATGGTACACCAACCCGGAAAAGACTGCCCAGTGGATCGAAAACCCGAACTTCCCGCCGGCTGAAGAATACAAGCCTGCAGTTGTCGAATTCGCCATGGAAAAAGCTATCTCCGCGAACTGGTATTACGCTCCGCATATGACTGAATTTGACGAATATCTGCGATCGATTCTCGGACCTGTATGGGATGGTTCCGAAACAGCTGAAGAAGCGATCAATAACGGGTATGATTATCTGTGCACGATCCTCGCCGGCGAATAGAAATAAACATTACCGTTTAGATGAAGGTGCCCGGTTATCGGGCACCTTTCTGCCAAATTGATTGGAGCTGCAGATTCCATGATCTTTTACGGAATGTGCAGTTTTAATGAAAGAGGACGCTGATATGGGAAACCGGAAGAAAGAAAAAAAACAATTGCTCCGTGCTGAAGGCAGGGCTGCTTATATCTGTCTGATTCCTTCCATCATCGGGCTGATATTCCTGACCTACGGGCCGCTTCTTGCTGTTCTGATCCTGAGCTTTTTTGACTGGAAAGGTGTCGGTACGCCCAATTGGGTCGGACTGGCAAATTATGTCCGTCTGTTTACAAAAGATCCTTATTTCAAGGATTCCATCAAGGTCACTGTTTATTTCTCCGTCCTTTCCGTTTTTGGCAGTGTGATTTACTCTTTCATTGTGGCATTGCTTCTGAATCGGAACATTCCCGCGAGGGGGTTTTTCCGGGCGATATTCTATCTTCCCTATGTGCTTCCTGCAATGGCTGTATATATTGGCTGGAGTTGGCTGTATGAAAGCAATTTTGGTTTCTTTAACTATCTTCTCAGCATCATGGGAATTCAGAAAATCAAATTCATCGGCTCGAAGCAATGGGTCGTACCTTCACTTGCACTGATTGCTGTTTGGCTGTCAGGCAATCTTATCGTGATCTTCCTTGCCGGGCTTCAGGATGTACCGCGGGTCTATCATGAAGCTGCTGAAATCGACGGTGCGAACAGTTGGCAGCGCTTCTGGCATGTAACTTTCCCTTGTATGACGCCGATCATTTTTTACAACCTGCTGATGTCGCTGATTACCAACATGCAGGTCATCACGCCTGCACTTGCACTGACACAGGGTGGACCTGGGAACTCATCCCGGTTCATCTCCTATATCATGTATACCTATGCGTTCAAGGATATGAAGTTCAGCTACGCCTGTGCGGTCAGCTTCATCTTCTTCCTGATCATCGGTGTCTTTACTGCCATACTCTTCATCACAAGCGGGAAATGGGTCTTTTACCAGGGAGGAGATAACTGATGGTAACGCAGGAAAAGAAATATAAAAGCCGTAAAGCCGCTGAAAGGAACATGGATCTGCTGTCACTGCTGATTGTGATCCTGCTGTCCGTTGCAGTGATGATCCCTATCTGGTGGATCTTCCGTTCCAGTCTCATGACCAATGCACAGCTCTTCCAGTGGCCGCCAAAGTTTTTTCCTCCGGACTGGCTCTGGTCAAATTATAAAGAGGCACTTAAATACTTTCCGTTCCTGACT
>JAILGV010000152.1 GCA_024696355.1 Solobacterium sp. | reverse complement strand
GTCAGGGCACCGGATGCTTCAAACCGGAAGTCATTGGCAACTTCGGCAATGCGGACAGGAAGATCTCTGTACGAATGCAGTTTTGAACGGTACATAATCATATGTTCCGGACAGTTCATCGGACGCAGTACGAATTCCTCTCCGTCCCTTTCCATAATCGGGAACATATCATCCTTGTAGTGAGCCAGATGACCGGAAATCTTGTACAGCTTGGTTGAAGCAACGGACGGAGTCATAACATGAATATAACCCTGATCCAGTTCCTTATTCATAATATAGTCACTGAGCAGGCGTCTGACAGTAAAGCCGTTGGGGAGCCACATCGGCAGACCTGCACCGACGATATCAGAGAACATGAACATGGACATTTCTTTGCCGAGCTTTCTGTGATCTCTCTGTTTGGCGTCTTCCAGATCAGCAAGATGCCTGTCAAGTTCCTCCTGGGTCGGCAGACAGCAGCCGTAAATTCTCTGCAGTACTTTATTATTTTTGTCGCCCTTCCAGTAAGCACCGGAATGTTTGAGAAGTTTGAAATATCTGCACTGTTTGGTGTTTTCTACATGAGGTCCGCGGCACAGATCGGTAAAATCACCCTGGCTGTAGCAGGAAATAACTGCTTCATTTTCGTCCATACGTGAAATGAGGTCGATTTTGTAAGGATCGCCGGCAAACATTTCGAGTGCCTCTTCCTTGCTGATTTCCCTGCGTACAATTTTCTTGGCATCCTTTGCACACTTCTTCATTTCTTTTTCGATCTTCGGCAGATCTTCATCTCTGATCACCTGATCGCCGAGATCAATATCGTAATAGAATCCTTCCTCTACTACAGGTCCGACCCAGAACTTGGCATTCGGATAAAGATGCCTGACAGCCTGTGCCATCAGGTGTGCACAGCTGTGATTCAGCATATGAAGCTGTTCATCTTCTTTGAAATTAATCATGTTTTCCTCCTGAATATAAAAAGCGTCATTCTTCCGAAGGACGCTTTATGCGCGGTACCACCTTGCTTCCCGGTATAAAACCGGACACCTCATTGCCCTTAACGCGGGAAACGGTTGCCGATTAAGGCACTGCTCAGCGGGTAGTAATTCAAACTGTTCTCAACAGACTTTCACCGGCCGTCTGTCTCTCTGATCGAACTGGCAGGAATCGTGTCCCCATCACTGCATTTCCTAATTATTAAACCCCTTTCAGTCTGCGTTGTCAATCTTCTGCCGGGAACATTCTCGCAGCACTGACAGCAAGCTGCCATCTGCTGTACAGATGTTTTGCCTGCTTTTCAGACTTTGCCGGATAATAGCTCCTGTCAGTTTCCGCACTGTTCTTCAGGTCTTCGAAGTCTTTCCAGAATCCGACCGCAAGGCCGGCAAGATGTGCAGCACCCATGGCAGTCGATTCAACATTCGCCGGTCTTACAACTTCACACTGCAGCAGGTCAGCCTGGAACTGCATCAGATAATTATTCATGGAAGCACCGCCGTCAACGCGAAGTGCATTAATCGGACTTCCGCTGTCCTGCTCCATGGCAACCAGAACATCTTTTGTCTGATAGGCAAGTGATTCCAATGTTGCCTTTGTAATATCTGCCTGGGTTGTTCCGCGTGTAATGCCGAGCAGTGCACCGCGGCATCTGGCATCCCAGTACGGCGCACCGAGTCCGGTAAATGCCGGCACCAGGATGACTCCCGAATCAGCATTTGCATTTTCGGCAATCTCTTCGGACATATAAGCTTTCGGGAAGAATTTCATCTGATCACGCAGCCACTGGATGGCACTTCCGGCAACAAATACGGAACCCTCCAGAGCATAGCTGATTTTTCCTTTGTAACCCCAGGCTATCGTTGTGACAAGTCCGTTTCTGCTCTCAAGCGGCTTGTCGCCGGTATTCATAACAAGGAAGCATCCCGTGCCGTATGTATTCTTTACACTTCCTGCCTCGAAGCAGTTCTGTCCGAAAAGTGCAGCCTGCTGATCACCGGCAACACCGGAGATAGGAACTCTCTGTCCGAAGAAGTGATACGGTGCAGTATAAGCGAAAATTCCAGAACTGTCTTTCACTTCCGGCAGCATTCCCATCGGAATATTCAGTATTCTGCACAGTTCTTCATCCCACTTCTTTTCATAAATATTGTAGACAAGTGTTCTGCTCGCATTGGAGTAATCTGTCGCATGTGTTGTCATGCCGGAAAGGCACCAGATCAGCCAGCTGTCAATTGTCCCGGCAAGCAGTTTGCCTTCCTCCGCAAGTTTCTGTGCGCCTTCCACATGGTCCAGCATCCATCTGATCTTTGTACCGGAGAAGTAAGGGTCAATTCGAAGACCCGTTTTGCTTTTGAAAAGGTCCTCGTAGCCTCTTGCTTTCAGTTCATCGCAGATCTCTGAAGTCTGCCTTGACTGCCAGACGATGGCATTGCAGATGGGAAGACCTGTTTCCCTGTTCCAGACAACCGTTGTCTCTCTCTGGTTGGTGATGCCGATGCCGGCTACCTGATCCGGTGAAATTCGCGCTTTCTGTATGCATTCAGCCATAACCGCAAGCACAGAGAGCCAGATTTCATTGGCATTGTGTTCAACCCACCCCGGATGCGGGAAATACTGTGTAAACTCCTTCTGGCTGCTGGCAACTATTCTGCTGTCATGATCAAACAGAATAGCTCGGGAACTGGTCGTACCCTGGTCAATTGCTAAAATGTATTTTTCCATAAATGATCTCCTGATGATTCTCTTAATAATAATTATAAATTGAATATTTCCTCTTTCAATAAATAAAAGCGCACTGCTTTCTTATAACAGCAGTGCACCGGGATTCTATCTGAATTCCTCATCAAGACGGCTTATGATCCATCTCCGTGTCTGTTCATCGCAGAATGCGGCTTCGGCAGCGTTGTATGTGCAGCGGATCAGCTGCTCATCCGTCACGCCTATCATTTTCAGCTGGGCATGCTCATTCTGCAGATTGGTTTTTGCAAATATCATATTATCGGTATTCAGCGTAACCTTCGCACCTTTTTCCATCAGATATCTCACCGGATGGGAAGAATAATCCAGTGTGCTCTTGATATTGCTTGTCACACAGATCTCAAGGGGAATCTGTCTGCTGACAAGGGCTTCAACCCATTCATCTTTCTGTATGCAGTTGATTCCGTGTCCGATTCTGTACGCGCCCATATTCAGTGCATCCATGATATGAGCACCCTCTCCCATTTCACCGGAATGCATCGTATATGGAATTCCTTCACGCCTTGCAGTTTCAAACAAAGGCGAATAGTCAGTATAAGGACAGTTGTTTTCAAAGCCGGCAAGATCAAGTCCGACAGCTCCCTTTCCAAGCAGTCTGCCTGTCACTTCGACCGTTTCCATATTCTCCTTCATATTGAACGCGGCACTGTCGCCTTTATGCATCATACAGTTGATGATGCCGATTCTGATATCCGGATAATCAATCATTGCTTTTTGTGCACCGTCAATGACAGCCTGCAGCGCTTCCAGCTGACTCAGCCCGCATTTAGTATGCTGCTGGGACGCAAAACGGATTTCCGCATAAATAATTCCTGTCTCATGCAGACGCTTCACAAGGTCGTATGCGGCATCATAAAGGTCTTCGTAATGCTGGAGAATATTACATACCAGATCAAATTTTGTAATGCTGACATGTCTGGCCGCAAAATTGTTCTGATACAGCATGTGGTAATAATCTTCAAATGTACACGATTCATCAATAACTCTCTGCCTGAGTGATCTTTCATAAGCCCATCTGATATTCAGTGATCCGTCCAGATGCAGGTGCAGTTCAATTTTCGCAGTATTCATAAACCCTCCCGTTCATTATTAATCATACATGATTTACGTAAAAAAAGACCGCTGAGCGGTCATAGTACAACACGGATCAGCAGTCTTCTTTATAATTGGATTTTATTTCTTGGCAGCCTTTTTCTTTGCCGGAGCCTTTTTAGCAGGCTTGGCAGCTTTTGCTTCAGCTTCTACTTTGATAGCAGCCTGTGCAGCAGCCAGTCTTGCGATAGGTACACGGTAAGGTGAGCAGCTGACATATGTCAGGCCGACTCTCTGGAAGAATTCCACGGAAGCAGGATCGCCGCCATGTTCGCCGCAGACACCGAGGTGGATGTCAGGACGTGTGGCACGGCCCTTTTCAGCAGCCATCTTGATGAGCTTGCCTACACCGTTGACGTCAACATGAGCGAACGGATCGGATTCATAGATGTGCTTGTCATAGTAATCACCCAGGAACTTGCCGGCGTCGTCTCTTGAGAAGCCGAATGTCATCTGTGTGAGGTCGTTTGTTCCGAATGAGAAGAATTCAGCAGTTTCAGCCAGTTCATCAGCATTCAGTGCGGCACGCGGAATTTCAATCATTGTACCGATCTTGTATGTCTGCTTGGACTTTTTGGATGCAATTACTTCATCAGCAGTCTTTCTGATGATATTTGCAACATAATCAAGCTCTTTCTTTTCGCCTACCAGCGGTACCATGATTTCCGGAACGAGCTTCCAGGACTTATGTCTCTTGTTGACTTCGATTGCAGCATTGATGATGGCACGTGTTTGCATGACGCCGATTTCAGGATATGTAACGTCCAGACGGCATCCGCGGTGACCCATCATCGGGTTGAACTCGTGGAGAGCTGCAGCTGCTGCTTCAATATCGGAAATCTTGATATGCATATCCTTGGCAACTGCCTTTGCTTCTTCCTTTGTCTTGGGAAGGAACTCATGCAGAGGCGGATCGAGCAGACGGATTGTAACGCTGCGTCCCTGCATTGCCTCGAAGATTCCTTCGAAGTCTTCCTGCTGCATCGGTTCGAGCAGATCAAGAGCATGCTTTCTCTGTTCACTGTTCTGAGCTACGCAGAGTTCACGGATAGCCATGATTCTTTCTGCTGAATTGAAGAACATATGCTCTGTACGGACAAGACCTACGCCTTCGGCACCGAATTCAACAGCTTTTGCAGCATCAGTCGGTGTATCAGCATTTGTACGGATCTTCAGAGTTCTTCTTGCATCAGCCCATGTCATGAACTTCTTGAAGTTTCCGGAAATTGTAGCAGGAACTGTCTTGATTGCGCCTTTGTATACAAGACCTGTTGTACCGTCAAGGGAAATGACGTCACCTTCTTTATAAGTTACGCCGCCGACTGTGAATGTCTTGTCAGCTTCATTGACTTTGATTTCACCGCATCCGGATACACAGCATGCACCCATACCACGGGCAACGACTGCAGCATGGCTTGTCATGCCGCCGCGTACTGTCAGGATACCTTCTGATACGTGCATACCTTCGATATCTTCAGGAGATGTCTCAAGACGTACAAGAATAACTTTCTTGCCTGCTGCTACCCATTCCTTGGCTTCTTCAGCTGTGAATACAACCTGACCGCATGCAGCGCCGGGAGAAGCAGCAAGACCCTTTGCGATTACATCAGACTTCTTGCTCTTGAGGTCTGCAGCATCGAACATCGGATGGAGCAGGTCGTCAAGCTGTTTAGGCTCAACCATCATCAGAGCCTGGTCAGTTGTAACAAGACCTTCCTTGACCATGTCGCATGCAACTTTCAGAGCTGCAGCAGCAGTTCTCTTGCCGTTTCTTGTCTGCAGCATAAAGAGTTTGCCGTGTTCAATGGTAAATTCCATATCCTGCATATCATGGTAATGATTCTCAAGGCGGTTACAAATATCAACGAATGCATCATATGCCTCAGGCATTGTCTTCTTCAGCTGAGCGATCGGCTGCGGTGTACGGATACCGGCAACAACGTCTTCGCCCTGTGCGTTCATCAGGAATTCACCGAAGAGCTTCTTTTCGCCTGTTGCAGGGTTACGTGTGAATGCAACACCAGTGCCGCAGTCTTCACCCATATTTCCGAATACCATTGACTGAACGTTGACTGCAGTTCCCCAGCTGTCGGGAATGTCATTCATTCGGCGGTAGAAAATCGCACGGTCATTATTCCAGGAACGGAATACAGCCATAATAGCTCTGTTGAGCTGAACGATCGGATCCTGCGGGAAATCTTCCTTCAGGTTCTTCTTGTAGAATGCCTTGAACTTTGCTGTCAGCTCAACCATGTCATCAGCATCAAGGTCGATATCAAGCTTAACGCCCTTTTCTTCCTTGATTTCATCGATAATTTCTTCAAATTTTGCCTTGCTGAGACCCATAACAACATCAGAGAACATCTGGACGAATCTTCTGTAAGAGTCATAAGCAAAACGCTTGTTGCCGGTCTTTTCTTCAACGACTTTGACAACGTCGTCATTCATACCAAGGTTAAGAATGGTATCCATCATACCCGGCATGGATGCACGCGCACCGGAACGAACGGAAACAAGCAGCGGATTTTCCTTACCGCCGAGCTTTTTGCCGGTTTCTGTTTCCAGCCATGCAACATGCTCATCAATCTGTGCCTGAATGTCTGCGTTGATCTTCTCACCGTCGACATAGTACTGATTGCATGCTTCTGTGGTGATTGTAAAACCGTTCGGAACAGGCATCCCGAGGTTGCTCATTTCAGCAAGGTTTGCGCCCTTGCCGCCGAGCAGTTCTCTCATTCCGCCGTTTCCTTCTGAAAACTTGTAGACGAACTTTTTAGCCATACAGCCTCCCTTAATTTGATTAGATGTAAACCGTCTTAATTTACTGTTAGATTATAAATCAGAATTGTCAGTTAATACAAGTTCTTCCGTGCCCTCCGCTTCAGGTGAAGCAGCTGCTGCGAGGTGCTTTTCAATAAAGGAGAAAACACGGTCGTAATACCCTTCCTGATACTGTGCCTGCATGTGGTCTGCACCGGGAACCGTCCAGATTTCCTTCTCTGCGGCACATGCCCCGTAAAGCTCATGCACCATTCTTGCAGGAACTGTTCTGTCAGCTTCACCGTGAATGAACAGCGACGGGATCTCTGACATTGTCAGCTGTCTTAACGTGCTGACTTCATTCATTGAATAATGAACAAAAGCCTGCAGATAAAGATCAACAGCGGGCATAAAAGGCCTTGAAGGAATATCCGAGTACTGATCGGCAACATAAACAATTTCTTCCTTCAGATCCGAATATGCACTGTCACTGACGGCACATTTTACGTTTGCCGGCAGATAATCCCCGCTGGCGTTCAGAATAGCAGCAGCACCGCAGGATACACCGTAAAGTGCAATTTCAGCTTCTTTATCAAGCTGAATAACTCTTCCGATCCATGAAATCAGATCATAGTGTTCAGGCCATCCGAGCCCTGTATAACGGCCGAAAGACGCACCGCAGCCGCGGCTGTCCGGAGCCAGCAGATTGAATCCTCTTTCATTTGCCTCGTAAAGAACATTCAGCATATCCCTTGTGCACTGATGGAAACCATGCTGAACGATCAGCCACTTATGACTTTCCGGATGTCCGATCAGTTTGTAAGCATGGAGCGACAGACCGTCAAAACTTGTCAGTTCCTCTTCACTCTTATCGGAATTCCTCCACCATTCATCATTCCGTTCATCATTGGTCCTGTTCTGATCAAAAGGAAGAACAAAGCGTGAATTTTCATTGTCAAACGCCTGACGGAACAGCCAGTACGCATATCCGCCGTAAGCAGCTGCTGTACAGCCGGCTGTAATTCCCACAGCCTTCAGCACCGGATGCTTCTTTTTATTATTTTCTTTTCTGCTCATAGAGTGCCTCCGTAATTGAAAAGCGGAAAATGAAACAGCAAGTTCACTGCTCTTTTCATTTATCCGCTTATATCATTTTCAAACCATCTCCATTAATTGGATTATAGCATAACTATGCGCCGATTGTATTCAAACGTTCGATAACTACTGCAAGCTGCTTCTGATAATCTTCGAGTTTTTTCTTCTCGAGCTCGACTTTGGCTGCAGGAGCTTTTGCAATGAATCCCTTGTTGGAAAGGATTCCCGATGAACGTCTGACTTCGTTCTCAAGTCTTGCTTTTTCGGCATTCAGCTTTTTCTTTTCCTCTTCAACATCAAGAAGCTGTGAGGAAGGAATATAGATGCTTCCGTTGACGACTGTCTGTACTGCAAGATCGCCTTCCAGAGTCTCATTCCATGTTGTTTTTGCCATCTTTTCAAGCATCGCTGCCTGATTTTCATTTACCGGAACAATATTTCCGTCAAGGTCACGGATCATAATGTCAAGATGTGCATTCGGCTTGAGATCATTGGCAACCTTAACTTCCCTGATTCTGGAAATAACGGAAATCAGTCTGTCCATACCGGCAAGATCGCTCTGCGGCAGGTTTTCAATCTGCTTCGGCCATGACTCGATGCATACGGATTCTTTGTCATGAGGTATTGTCTGATAGATTTCTTCAGTGACAAACGGCATGAACGGATGCAGCAGGATCACAATGGAGTGCAGCATCACAAGCAGTGTGCTCTGCGCAGCTTTTCTGATTCCGGCATCATCACTGCTGAGACTTGCCTTTGACATTTCGATATACCAGCTGCAGAAATCATCCCAGATAAAGGAATACAGCTCGTTTCCGACAAGAGCAAACTCATATTTTTCCATGTTCTCATTGACATGAGAGATCACTAGATTCAGCTTGTTGAGAATCCATGCATCAGCTGCACTGAGGCTGCTGAGGTCAATGTCGTCAAGCGTCATGCCCTCATCAAGATTCATAATAACGAATCTTGAAGCATTCCAGATCTTGTTGATAAAGTTCCATGCTGCCTCAACTTTTTCCGGGATATAGCGCATATCCTGACCCGGTGTGCTGTTGGTTGTCAGGAAGAAACGCAGGGAATCAACACCGTACTGATCAATAACATCCATCGGGTCAATTCCGTTGCCGAGAGATTTCGACATCTTGCGCCCCTTGGCATCTCTGATCAGTCCGTGAATCAGTACGTCTCTGAACGGACGGTCCTTGGTAAAGTGACGTGCCTGGAATGCCATACGTGCAACCCAGAAGAAGATAATGTCATAACCGGTGACCATTGTGTCATTCGGGTAATATCTTGCATAATCGTCTGTATTCTCAGGCCAGCCGAGCGTCGCAAACGGCCATAACGCAGATGAGAACCAGGTATCAAGAACATCCTCATCCTGAATCCAGTTTTCAGGATCTGCAGGATCTGTTTCGGATACATATGCTTCCCCTGTTTCCTTGTTATACCATGCAGGAATTCTGTGTCCCCACCAGAGCTGTCTGGAAATGCACCAGTCTTCGATATTTTCAAGCCACTGCTCAAATGTTCTGGAGAAACGCTCGGGATAGAAATTAATCTTCTGCTCAGGATCTTTCTGATGATCAAGAACATCCTGGGCAAGCGGCTTCATCTTAACAAACCACTGCTGGGAAAGATACGGCTCAATTACGCAGTGTGTTCTTTCACTGTGGGCAACGTTATGAGTAATATCTTCAATCTTGATCAGATTTCCGGCTGCCCTGATTTCCTCCACAAGCGCATCACGGCATTCATAGCGGTCCATTCCGTTGTATTTGCCGCAAAGTTCATTCATTGTTCCGTCCGGGTTCATGCAGATCGGCTTTTCAAGGCCGTAGCGCTCTGCAATTGCAAAGTCGTTGGGATCATGTGCAGGCGTACATTTCATGGCGCCTGTTCCGAATTCCACATCAACATAATCATCACCGATAATCGGCAGTTCTTCGCCGTTTGCAGGATTCACTGCATGAAGTCCGATCATGTCCCTGAATCTGTCATCATTGGGATTGACTACAACGCATACGTCACCGAACATGGTTTCCGGTCTTGTTGTGGCAACAGTAAAACACTTTCCTGTTTCAACAACACGGTAATTGAAGTAATACATTTTGCCCGGATCATCCTGGTAGTAAACTTCGATATTACTTAATGCCGTACGTGCTTCAGGATCCCAGTTGATGATTCTCCATCCTCTGTAAATCAGTCCCTCATTGTAAAGGGAAACAAATACATGTCTGACTGCCTGATTAAAGCCTTCATCCATTGTGAAGCGTTCTCTTGAATAATCCAGTGAATTGCCGAGTTTTCCCCACTGTTTTCTGATTACTGCAGCGTATTCAGCTTTCCACTGCCATGCCCGTTCAAGGAACTTTTCACGGCCGATATCATATCTGGAAATTCCTTCGGACTTCAGACGCGCATCAACTCTTGCCTGCGTGGCAATTCCGGCATGATCCATTCCGGGAAGATACAGCATGTCATAGCCCTGAAGCCTTTTGTAGCGGCTGATAATATCCTGCAGGGTATTGTCCCATGCATGGCCGATATGAAGGATTCCCGTGACATTCGGCGGCGGAATCACGATTGTATACGGTTGCTTGGTTTTATCACCGGCTGTGAAATATCCTTTCTCAACCCACTTGTCATACCTTCCTTCTTCCACTGCTTTGTGATCATACTTCTGCGCCAGATTCTTTTCCATGTCTTCTCCTCCTAAAAAAGAAAGCGCCCTTCATCGAAGGACGCTGAATAAGCGTGGTACCACCTTGTTTGCTTCTCAAATGCTTAACGCGCATACACGGTCATGCTTACTTAGAGTTCACCATGACTGCTCACGGATGACTTCGGTATTCAGCGGTACGGCTCCCTTTTCACCAGACGGAAGCTCTCTTCTTTCGCACCCGGATGAACCTACTTGTTCCGGTCACTGCCAAAACATTATATCCTTTGCATTTTCCTTTTTCAATCCGGAAAATGAAGTTCAGTGTCTGTGCATGCGATTTTCCGCTATACCGGGGAAGCTGTCAGATTTACTTCAGTTTCTCTTTCAGCTCAAGAAGACTTTCTCCGCTCTTCCTGGAGACTGCTTCCAGGTCTTCATATTCATACTTCTTTCGGACAGAACCGAATCCGCTGGATACCTTTTTCCGGATCACTCCGAATTCTGTCTGCTCTTCAATAATCTCACGCTTCATGAAGTAACGGTCTTTCAGAGACACCCTTACACCCAGCGTGGTTGTATTCCTGAATATCGCCCGGATGATCTGATCCTTCTGTTCGTTTCTGCATAAAACCGTCAGCAGGATGCCCGGACGGTTCTTTTTCATGTTTACGGCGGTTGTAAACACCTCAAGAGCCCCGGCTTCGAAAAGTGCACCGGCTGCATAGCCGATTTCTTCTCCCGTCATATCATCGATATTCGTATCAAGTTCAACGACCTTCTCTGCCTCGGATTCATCCTCATAAAGGAATACTCTGACGGCATTGGCAATACTGAAATCCTTTGTGCCCAGCCCGTATCCTGTCTTCTGAATTTTCATGACCGGCATCCATCCGAATGAATCAGCGAAACACTTTACAAGAGCCGCTCCCGTCGGCGTACACAGCTCGCCCTCAATGTTATCCCTGCTGTAAACAGGAACGTCCTTCAGCAGATAAGCGGTGGCCGGAGCCGGTACGGGAAGAATACCGTGTGCGCATCTGACGGTTCCCCTGCCGACATGAATCGGCGATACAGTGATCTTTTCGGGATTCAGTTTGGATATCAGATAGCATACGGCGGTAATGTCAGCCACGGCATCCATCGTACCCACTTCATGAAAATGAATA